>CAYZWM010000017.1:0-28238 GCA_964482155.1 uncultured Chitinophagaceae bacterium
CAGAGAGTGGTGGCCCGAGAAAAGAACCTACCTCCGTACGTTATTTTTCAGGAATCCTCTTTGGAAGACATGGCGACCAAATATCCGATGAAGCTTGAAGAAATGGAGAACATTTCGGGTGTTGGTAAAAACAAAGCACGCAAGTTTGGAGAACAGTTCGTAAAGTTGATTGCAAGCTATGTCAAGGAGAATGACATTGAACGTCCAGACGATCTGGTTCTAAAAACGGTTGCCAATAAATCAGGTAAGAAAATTGCGATAATCCAAAACATAGACAAAAAGTTGGTTATCGACGATATTGCTCGGGCACAGGCACTTTCTGTTCCTGAATTACTTGACGAATTGGAGAATATTGTTTACTCAGGAACAAAACTGGATTTCTCGTATTACATAGACGACATTATCGACTCGGACGTAAAAGATGAAATATTTGAATATTTCAGAGGAACGGAAGACAATGATCTGGACGCAGCAGTGAACGAATTTGACGGAGATTTCTCTCATGACGAGATGCAACTCTTTAGAATTCAGTTCATTAGCGAAGTTGCAAATTAATTTTAAAAAAAATATTATTGTTTGATTGTAGTATTGCTAAATTTGCACCCCCATTGCCCGATCGTCTAATGGCAGGACCGCTGTTTTTGGTACAGCTTGTGGAGGTTCTAATCCTTCTCGGGCAACAAATAAAGTTAGAGTAATCTAACGCGTTTATGATAACCAGTTGTAATTTTGAATGGTGAAAGTGAAACGACAATATGCCTTCTTTAATAAACAAAGTTAAAATCTTTAGTGGCTCAGGTAGTCACAGTCTCGCAGAAAAAATTGCGTTGTCATACGGTCTCCCTTTAGGTGACGTATCTCTACCGATGTACAGCGATGGCGAATTCCAACCAAGTATTGACGAGTCTGTGCGTGGTTGCGACGTATTTTTCATCCAATCTACCTTCCCTCCCGCAGATAATCTTCTGGAACTTTTGCTTCTAATGGATGCTGCAAAACGGGCAAGTGCACATATGGTAACGGCAGTTATACCGTATTTTGGATTAGCACGTCAAGACAGAAAAGACAAACCTCGGGTGCCCATTGGCTCGAAAATGGTTGCCAACATTTTAATGGCAGCTGGCGCTGACCGAGTAATGACCATGGACTTACATGCCCCACAAATTCAGGGGTTCTTTGACATACCCGTAGACCATCTTGATTCGCTCGTAATTTTCATTCCATACATCAGGAGCCTTGACCTTGACAATTTGGTATTAGCAGCTCCAGACATTGGCGCTTCTAAACGAGTTAGAGCATTTGCAAAGGTGTTGAATTGCGATATGGTTATTTGTGACAAAGAACGTAAAAGAGCGAACGAAGTTGCTTCAATGGTCTTGATTGGTGACGTTAAGAATAAAAATGTAGTGCTTATCGATGACATTTGCGACACAGCCAACACACTTGCTAAAGCAGCTCAGTTGCTTATGGATGAAGGAGCGATATCGGTACGCGCGGTATGTACACATGCTGTGTTATCAGGAAATGCATATAATACGATAGACGGATCAGCTTTAAAAGAACTTGTCGTAACAGACACGATTCCGTTAAAACAAGAATCAGAAAAAATCAGAACACTTTCGGTTGACAGGCTTTTTGCCAATGCCATCAGAAATGTATGTGAATACGGTTCCATTAGTTCGTTGTTTAACATCGACAATGCGTACCAATCAAAACTTGGATTAAAATAATTTAGAATATTTAGAGAAATGAAAACAATCGCTATAAAAGGAGACTTGCGAGAAGGCCTGGGTAAATCAGCCACAAAGGCAGTTAGAGCAGCAGGTAAAGTACCATGTGTGCTATATGGTGCAGGTAAAAATGTAAATTTTTCGGTGTATGAAGCCGACTTTAAGAAATTGGTATACTCACCAAACACATATGTGGTACGAGTAGACATTGATGGAGACCAGGTTATTGCGAAACTTCAGGATTTGCAATTCCACCCAGTTTCAGAAGCCATTATCCATGCAGACTTTTATGTCCTGGATCTTACTAAGCCAGTAAACTTACATCTTCCGATTGAAATAGTAGGTGACTCACCTGGAGTTCGTGGAGGAGGTAGACTTCAAATGAAAATCAAGAAACTCAATGTACTTGGTTTGATTCAAGATCTTCCCGACTTCGTTGAAGTTAATGTTGATGGTATTGAGATTGGAAAATCGGTTCGAGTAAGAGACTTAAATGTCCCTAACGTAGAACTACTTGACACAGCAGAAAACAGTGTAGTATCAGTAGTTGTAACTCGAGCAGCACAATCAGAAGCTTCTGAAGAAGATGAAGAAGAAACTGAAGAAGGAACTGAAGAAGGAACTGCAACGGAAGAAACTCCAGCAGAATAAACAGAATATATCTTATACTTATAGTCCCATTGGGTATTCCAGTGGGACTTTTTTATGCCTTCTTATCCCTTCAACATTTTTATGTAGGATGCACAGCTGAACTTAATGGACTCTTCGAAATCTCGAAATTTAAATTCACACTTTTCCATTAATTTTTGAGAAGAAAATGACATCTCTTTCATCCCTGCTCGGGTACTGGCTTTGGTAATTAGGCTATGACCCGTAAATAGGTTCCATATACCCGCCAAACGCCACGCAACCTCAGACGTAAAACGGTTTACTCTTATCCGTGGTGGTTTACTACCGAATTCGTTCGAAATGGCCTCAAACACTTCTTCAAACTTTTTATTCCAAGCCGTACACAAATATCGATCGCTAAATACGCGCTTTTCCATCATTAGAATAGCTGCATCAGCAACATCTCGTGCATCAACAAACGCGTTACTACCCGTCGTATAAAAAGGAAATCCTTTTTTGCCATTCTTGAAAAATTTTGACGGACCCTTTTCCCAGTTACCAAAACCCAACACGATACACGGATTAATAATCGCTACGTTTAAACCTTCTTCCCTGCCTCGAAACGCTTCCAATTCGGCCAGATATTTGGTGTAACTGTAATAACTCGATGCTGTTTCAGAAGAAAACGGTTCGCTTTCGTCTAAAAGGGTATTCTCCACACCTCCAATAGAGGCCGTAGAGCTAACAAAACAAACGTCTGGTTTGGTTTCCATATCTAGGCACGCATTGAGAACATTGGCAGTTCCTTTCACATTAATTCGATACAGTTCAGATTTATCTTTCGAGGCGAAAGAAACAAGTGCTGCGGCATGATAGACCTGGTTGCACCCTTGAAGATGCCCAATAAGACCTATTATATCGGTCACATCGCCTTCGCACCATTCTAAGTTTCCAACATGTATCTGCCAACGCTCACCTAAAAGGATTTTGGCCAGGTTATTAAACCAGGTTTTGTCGGAGTTTGCCCTATGCAGGGCTTTTACCGAATGTCCTTTCATCAACAAATGGCAAATGATATGCCCCCCAACCAGTCCCGTTCCTCCAGTTACAAACACCATAATCAATTTCAATGCTCAAAGAAACTTTATTTTTGCTTATAACAAGACAAGTACAATTCAATTGGAAGACTTTTTAAGCCCCATCTCTTCGCATTTTGATGAAACACCCCATGCCGACACCATCGGTGGGGTAACGGTCAAACATATTTCTGAAATTCCAGATTGGCAAACGGCTGATATTGCAATCATTGGCGTTACCGAAGGTTTGTCGGGAAAAAATAAAGAAACCGCTACAGCGCCAGACCACCTGCGAAAAGAATTATACAAACTCGTACCGTGCACGTCGAAAATGAACGTGGTGGATTTGGGAAATATTAAAGCGGGTAAGTCTTTTGAAGACACCGAATTTGCATTAACCGAGGTGTGTCGCCTGCTATTGGCAGATAGCATAATCCCAATCGTTTTAGGTGGTAGCCGTGAATTGGCCTATTCGCAGTTTAAGGCCTTTCAAACCATTGTCAAAAATCTGGAATGCAGTTTAATTTCAGCTAACATAGATTTAGGAGAAAACGACTTTCTTAACCGAATATGCCTTAACGAACCAAACTTCCTATTTAACGTTAATGCACTGGGTTATCAAAGCCACTATGTTAAACCGCATGCAATTAGTGCCCTGCAAAAAATGTACTTCAACCCAATTCGACTAGGCCTTTTGCGTGGGAGTTTGGCAGAAACAGAACCTTTATTCAGAAACACAGATATGGCCGTGTTCGATATGGGGGCTGTCAAACAGTCTGACGCACCTGGCAACTACAACAATAACCCCAACGGACTAAACAGCGAAGAGGTTTGCCAACTTTGTTGGTACGCTGGTATTTCCGAAAAACTCCGAAGTTTTGGTCTGTATGAAATCAATCCGGAATTTGATTATCGAAACACAACTTCCAAACTGGGAGCTCAAATGATTTGGTATTTTTTAGATGGGTTTTACAATCGCAAAGGAGACCATCCCGATTTGCACAATGAGTTTTTGAAATACCGTTGCACCATGGTGAGCAATGAGCCCGACGTGGTGTTTTATAAAAGCAAGCGTACAGAACGTTGGTGGATGGAAATACCCGGGCTTACGTCGTCAAAGAATTTGGTAATTCCATGTTCCTATTCGGATTACACCTTAGCCACCAAAGGAGAGATGCCCGATCTTTTTTTCAAGGCTCTTCAAAAAAATCTAAAATAAAACGTTCATTTCTACGTAGTATATACAAGTTTCACCTTAAACAAGAATTATATGAGATCATCAAAAACCGCCTCCATCCTAGCCGTGTTGTTTCTTTCTCTTTTTCTTTATTCGTGTGGTGGACCAAAATCCTGCAGCACCAAAGGAAAAACCAAGGTTCCGATGGGGAACATGTAATCTCACGTTTTGCTCTCATGAAGTATAGGGCTTTGCACCAATACATCTATATTTGCGGCCTTAAAATTCAAAAAATATGCTTCGGTCGCACACGTGTGGTGAATTACGAATTTCAGATATAAACCAATCCGTTACACTTTGCGGTTGGGCTCAAAGAAGAAGAGATTTTGGCAGTTTGTCGTTTATAGATCTTAGGGATCGATATGGCATAACGCAATTGTCGTTTAACGAAGACTTTGATAAAGCCCTTCTGGAAGAAGCACGTTCGATTTCGAGAGAATTTGTGATAGAGGTGACTGGAAAAGTTATTGAACGAAGTAATAAGAATCCTAAATTGGATACGGGCGATATTGAAATCGTTGTTGAAAAACTCACCGTATTAAACCCATCTTTAACTCCGCCTTTTACCATTGAAGATGACACCGACGGTGGGGAAGAAATTCGCCTAAAATACCGATATCTAGACATCAGAAGAAACCCGGTTAAAGACAAATTAATTACCAGACATGCCACGAATAGAGCGGTTAGAAATTATCTGGATTCCAACGGTTTTATTGAGGTAGAGACCCCGTACTTAATCAAATCCACACCGGAAGGTGCCAGAGATTTTGTAGTCCCTTCGCGATTAAACGAGAATCAGTTTTATGCTTTACCGCAATCACCACAGACCTTTAAGCAATTGCTTATGGTTTCTGGTCTGGACAGATATTACCAAATAGTCAAGTGCTTTAGAGACGAAGATTTTAGAGCAGACCGACAGCCTGAGTTTACTCAGATTGATTGCGAAATGACCTTTGTTGAACGAGATGACGTGTTGAACATCTTTGAACGTATGATACGGGAGATATTCCAGAAAGTGATCAACTACGATTTGGGAGACATTCCGGTAATGACCTATGCCGATGCCATGACCAACTATGGTTCAGACAAACCAGACTTGCGTTTTGGTATGACGTTTAAATCCATGAAAGATGTGTGTATCGGAAAAGGTTTTGGCATTTTCGATAATGCGGAATCGATCATTGGCATCAACTTGAAAGATGGAGCTTCCCTTACTCGAAAAGAAATCGACGCGATTACGAATTATGTCAAACGGCCCCAGATAGGTGCCAAAGGCCTTATATACTGCCGTGTTAATGAAGACGGTTCGTTTAAATCATCGGTAGACAAGTTTTTTGATCAGGAAGCACTGGGTTTGTGGGCTGAACAATGTGGAGCAACCGCAGGGGATATTATGTTTTTGATGAGTGGTGATACAACCCGTACACAAAAACAAATGAATGAATTGCGTTTGCACCTTGGAGACCTACGTGGTTTAAGAAAAGCGAACGACTTTAAGGCATGTTGGGTGGTAGACTTCCCGTTGTTGGAATGGGACGAAGAGTCTAACCGTTTCCATGCGATGCATCACCCTTTTACAAGCCCCATATTTGATGATCTTGACATGATTGATTCCGCTCCAGGTAAGATTCGAGCGAATGCGTATGACATGGCCATTAATGGTATGGAAATTGGCGGTGGATCGATTCGAATTCACAGCAAAGAACTCCAGCAAAAGATGTTTGATTTGCTTGGTTTCACCAAGGATGAGGCCAATGCACAATTTGGCTTTCTCATGAATGCGTTTGAATACGGTGCGCCACCACATGGTGGTATCGCTTTTGGTTTAGATCGATTGTGTGCCATACTATCTGGAACAGAATCCATCCGAGATGTAATTGCCTTTCCGAAGAATAACATGGGAAGAGATATTATGATTGACGCCCCCTCGGAGATCAACCCTGCACAACGCAAAGAATTGAGCCTTTAAACTCCGCATACAGCCCTAGGGTTGTTCTTAGAGAAATTATATTACCTTTGCACCCGAATGGCGCAGAGCCACGTATTTAAGTTCAGTTTTCATAGCTAACCGTACCAACTCACTCCATTCTTAAATTTATATTTTTATCTAATGAACATTTTTGTAGCAAAACTTAGTCCCTCTACAGACGAGGACGGACTGAGAGACATTTTTAGTGCTTATGGCGACATCGAATCTGCCAAGGTTATTATGGACAGAGACACTGGTCGATCTAAATGCTTCGGCTTCGTTGAAATGAACGATGACGATTCAGCTAGAAAAGCAATCGAATCCCTTGATCAAACAGAGCAAAACGGCAGCACTATTGTTGTTAAGGAAGCTGAGCCACGTAAAGAAAGAGGTGGTAACAACTACGGAAACGACCGTAGCCGAGGCGGCGGACGTGACAGCAGAGGAGGCTCCGGTTTTAACACCAATCGGTGGTAATAAAATTGATGATCTTTTTGAAAAGACTGCTTTTAATAAAAAGCAGTCTTTTTTGTTTTATAGGCCTTATACTTTACGCAGCTAATTCTTACTTTTGCGCATCTATTAAAGATATGGCCTTAAGCCTAAATATTAAACAATGACAAAAACGCATTTCATAACTGGAGGCTGTGGATTCGTTGGCCGAAACATGGTTAAACGACTTTTCAATACAACCAAAGACAATATTGTTTTCGTAGACGATTTATCCATAGGAACAGAACCGGGAACCTGGTTTTCGGAACCTTTGGTAGAGGAAATCAATGGAGCAAAAATCTACGGTAAAGATCGACGCGTTTTGTTTTTTACGTCCGATGTACGCGATGTCATTCGAAATTTTCAAAAAGATACGTCCTATTTTAAGCAATTCGGTTTCGACTTCGAACGGTTTAATGATGTCTTTCATTTCGCTGCCATTGTAGGAGGTAGACTAAAGATAGATGGAGACCCAATGATGGTTGCTCAGGATTTGAGCATCGATGCTGAGTTCTTTCAGTGGGTATGTACCAACAAACCCGATCGTGTCTTATACCCAAGCAGCAGTGCGGCATATCCCGTAAGCAAACAAACAGAGGGTAGTGCAATCGCATTGCGCGAGTCAGACATCGACTTTAATAACATGGGGCAACCAGACATGACCTATGGGTGGTGCAAACTGACAGGAGAATACCTGGCGCACATTGCAGCCAAACACTACGATGTACACATAACCTGTATTCGACCTTTCTCAGGTTATGGTGAAGATCAGGATTTAAGTTACCCTGTACCGGCTATCGCTTTAAGAGCCGCATACAAAGAAGCGCCGTTTGAGGTTTGGGGAAGCGGACACCAGGGTCGAGACTTTGTACATATTGACGACGTAATTGATTGTATTTTATTGGCCATGGATAAAATTCATGATGGTACAGCCATTAATATTGGTATGGGCAAGTTGACAACGTTTAGAGAAATCATCGGCCTGTTTACCAAATTTGCAGGTTACAGCCCAGAAATAAAACCTCTACTGGACAAGCCTGTTGGCGTGCATAGTCGCTACTGCAACATGGACTTTGTAAAAGAAACCCTTGGATGGGAAGCGAAAATTAGTACCGAAGAAGGTATGAGAAGAGTATACCAAAAAGCGCTTGAGCGCGCAAAAGCAGGTGTAACTAATGGCTAAGACTATCGTCTGTTTTGGACCCGGCCCAATGTTTAAAGGTGGAATTTCCAATTACAACACCTCGCTTGCAAAAGCATTGGACAAACAACCCAACACGCACGTGCATATTGTTTCCTGGACGCAACAGTATCCGGCCATAGTTCCTCGCGAATTTGTAGACAAATCAAGTAAAGCTGATCTCCTGGAAGGCACAGACATCGAGGTTACCTACATCACAAATTACAACAGACCATCAAGTTGGTATAAAACCGCTAAACTAATCAAGGAACTTGGCGCAGACAAAGTGATTATTCAATGGTCTATTGCCATTCAAGGACTACCTGTTGGGCGGATAATCAATTGGTTAAGAAAACATACAGAGGTTGAGGTTATTGTTGATCTTCACTTCGTTCTACAAAAGGAAAAAAGCAGCATCGATCGCTATTTTCTCGGTATAGGTATTAGCAAAGCACATAGTTACATCGTGCATAGCTTAAAGACGTTTGACGAACTCAAAGCATTTTACCCCAATAAGAAGTTTGATTTGGTTTATTCGGGTGAACGTTCCAAAATTAAGGACGTTCAAACCGTTCTTAAACTTTACCATCCTATTTACGACCTGTTTCAACCCGATTCTACGTTTGACATCGAAAAATTCAAAAAAGAAAACGGACTGAAGAAACATGTTTTTCTTTTCTTTGGTTTTATTCGAAAATACAAAGGACTTCATCAGGCTATCGAGGCGTTTGCCGAACTTGCAAAAACCAGAGATGATGTGAGTTTCTTGATTTGCGGAGAGTCCTTTTGGAATACATTGGATAGTACCAAATGGCAAACTAAACTTAAAAATTTCTTGTTCAGCACAGCAAAGAAGGTCTTTCTTTCCAGCCAGGATGATGAACAAAATTATCAACCGTTAAAACGGATCAAGGAACTGGGAATTGAACGTGAATGCGTCGTTTTCAATGAATTTGTACCCAACGAAGATGTAAATAAATATTTCCAGGTCAGCGATTGTGTGGTTCTTTACTATTTAACGGCCACTCCATCCGGCATTGAGTCATTGAGTTACAACTTTAACCTACCTATTCTTGCCACAAAAGTTGGGCACTTTCCAGAAACCGTTAAAGATGGTTTTAATGGATATTTGGCCGAGGATCGGGACATCAAGTCTATGACCGAAACTATGGCCAGGCAAATTGACCATCCCTTACCCAGAGCAAATGTTTTTGAAATTGCCAAAGACCTTAGTTGGAAAAATTACGCTCAAGCCATTTTAGCTGAATAACACTTTCGTTTCAAAGTCTACTTTTGCATATGCTTCACATCTTGCTTTTCGATAGCTACGATTCGTTTACCTATAACCTAAAGGATTACCTTGAACAGTGCAATGCTCGGGTTACGGTTATTAAAAACGACGAGGCATCTATCGAAGAACTTGAAGCCATGAAATTTGACGGCATTGTGCTGTCTCCGGGCCCACAAACCCCTGAGAAGTCTGGATTATTAATGTCGGTCATTGACCATTTCCATGGCAAAACGCCACTTTTCGGTGTTTGTCTTGGTCACCAGGCAATTGGACTTTACCACGGCTTATCATTAGAAAAATTAGAAGCTCCAATGCATGGTAAAGTGTCTATTGTTCACACTCAAAAGCACCCCATGTTCACGGATATCCCCCCCGTATTTGAAGTGTGTCGATACCACAGCCTTGTTTTGCCTAATTTCGAAAGTGAATCCATTCAAATTGTCGCTTTATCAGATGATCACCGGGTAATGGCAATTAGTCATAACACCCTTCCCATTTGGGGCGTTCAATTTCATCCGGAAGCCATTTTAACCCAATATGGCATTAAAATGATACAGAACTGGCTGAATATGGTAAAACTTCATAGTTATTAGAAACTTTTTATTTATATTTTCGTTACCAAGATATGATCGTTAAAAACTTCATAACCCAGGACATCCCAGAACTGAAGCCTTCGGACTCGGTTCAGTATGCCTTGTTGATGATGGAAGATTTTGGGCTTTCCAACCTTCCCGTTATTGAAGACAAAACCCTTATCGGTTATGCTCTGTTTACAGCATTAGACGGACTTGATCCGGAAATGACCCTATCTAAAATTGGTTTTAGTGGCCCTCCAGTTTCAATCAACCACGAACATTCGATTTTCAATGCGCTTAAGCTATTCTCAGACAATAAGTTTGATGTGTTGGCGGTGGAAACACGGAATGAGTACCTGGGGATTATTTGGGTAAATGACGTCATCAACAGTCTGGGCCAAAGCACTACGGCACAAAACGATGGTTCCGCCATACTTCTTAAATGTAACATAATGGATTACTCCATTTCGCATATCGGTCGGATAGTCGAATCGGAAGATGGCAAAGTTTTAGGTATATGGACCTGGCAGCCTGAGGGAAATAACAATATCGAAATTCTACTTAAATTGAATATCAGACATATCGACAACATCACCTCCATTCTTGAAGGTAGCGGTTACAAGGTGCTTCATAAAGTAAATAGAAAAACCAACGATCTTGTTGAGGAGAGATATAAGTCATTGATCAATTATCTCGATATTTGAGTAGTTTAACGATCTACTTTGCAGAAATTCAAAACCCTTCTTATTGCCGCATCGGCTCTTTTATTTTCTTCTGATGTCCTTGCCAAAAAAAGTACTGATTTAACCGTTCAACACATAGAAATTACGGGAAATACGAAAACAAAAGAATCCGTCATTCTCAGGGAATTAAGTTTTTCCTTATACGATGTTATCAGGGGTTCAGAATTCAAACAAATCCACATCCCAAGGTCGGTGGCTAATCTTAAGAATTTAGATCTATTTAACGAAATTAATATTGCACTCGACTCCATAAAACCAAACGGCTCAGTGACTGTGAAAATTAAGGTAACAGAGAAATGGTATCTCTGGCCACTGCCATTTATAGAATTTTCGGACCGGAACTTTAATCAATGGTACTCTCTGGACTTAGAACCTTATCGAACCAATTACGGACTCTATCTTTTTAAAAACAATCTATGGGGGCTAAACCATACGGCCAAATTCACTTTTGGGCGTGGGTATACCAATACAACCGCATTTCAATACATTGCACCGTATATTGATAAAAATAAACGGCTAGGCTTCAATCTTGACGTGAGAAAGAAGACCCGCCGAGAAATGCAATACGATGTGGTCGAAAATAAAGAACAATTTTTTCGAGATTTTGATCAGGTCCTAATTACCAATCAATCTGCCAGCTTAAGTTTACACTACAGGCGTAAGTTATACGTAAAACATTCAATCGTAGGCATGGTGTCTAACACCCAATTGGCTGATACTATCTTGTCGGAAACACTCAACCCGAACTACTTGTTTAACGGAAATTCGGAGCAACGTCTAGCCCAATTTTCGTACGGGTTAACCTACAATAAAACGGACAACGAATTTCTACCTACAACGGGTGTATTCTCAAATTCACTCATACGGTACACTCATTTCCTTGGAAATCAAACAGGATACATCACCATTCGATCACAAGCTGGCTTATACAAAACCCTTAAAGGCGGGGGCGAGACCCGAGAACGATTCGGAGCAGGAATACACGGTGTAGCTCAATGGACTTCAATGACCGATCTACCATTCAATCACAGTAGAGCACTCGGATATGACCATTACGTACGTAGTTTTGAAAACAATGTAATTCTGGGAACTGACTTTGTCATTATTAAATATGAATTGCGTTACCAGGTCATTAAAAATAAGGTCTTCCATCTTCGCTATATGCCTATCAAACCATATAAGAACATGCCCACCTCTTCGTTTCTTAGCCTATTTTTAGACCACGGTTACACCCACTATCGGAACCAGCGACAATCACTGGTCGGCTATGGTATTGGTCTCAACTCCATGTTTTATTACGACAAAGTCGTTAGATTTGAATATTCCTGGAACACACTTGGAAATTCAGGATTGAAATTACATTTCAAAAAAGCATTTTAGAATTTACCTGGACTATGAAAATTGGCGTCTACTCACGAATTCTTGATTACAACAGTCATCGTACCTATTTGACTAATTTCTTTAAGTTCCTGGCTGATGAGGACGTAGAAATAAGTGTCCATAAACAACTGGTTAAATTTCTTAGTGATAGTCAGGCCAAACAGTTTAATACGTTTGACACGGATATCAGTGGTACCGAAGTTGATTTTTTGTTTAGTTTGGGTGGGGATGGAACTGTCCTGGATACGCTGTCTATTGTAAAGGATTCCGGCACTCCTGTATTGGGAATCAATTTGGGTCGTTTTGGTTTCTTAGCGAACAGCCAGCAGGAAAATTTTACCGAAAATTTTGAATCTCTAAAAAGAGGAGAATATACGATTGACCCTAGAACAGTTATCGAACTAGAATCTAACCTGGACCTCTTTGATGGTTTCGCATTCGGTCTCAACGATTTTGTCATACATAAAAAAGACACCTCCAGTATGATTACGGTTCATACCAGTTTAAATGGCGAAATTCTGAATTCCTATTGGGCCGATGGCTTAATTCTCGCTACACCAACTGGATCGAGTGGATATTCCTTAAGTTGTGGTGGCCCCATTGTATTTCCAGGGTCTGCCAGTATGGTGCTAACACCTATTGCCCCTCACAACCTTACTGTTCGGCCATTAGTGATTGGCGATAGCGATGAGATATCCTTTGAAATAGAAGGAAGAACGGACGACTTTTTGGTAACCTTAGACAGCCGGTCGGTTACCGTGAATAAAGCAACTAAACTGGTCATTAAAAAAGCAAATTTCAAATTCAATATGGTTCAATTAAATGGCCATAGTCACCTTAAAACGCTTCGAAACAAGTTAATGTGGGGATACGATAAAAGAAACTAATCATACAATACAAAATGACATATACACTCTATGGAATACCCAATTGCGATACGGTTAAAAAAGCGAAAGACTGGTTGAATCAACACGAGGTTGAATATCGATTCCATAATTATAAAAAAGAAGGAATTACCAAAGACAAACTGAGATCCTGGTTGGCTCAGGTAGCCAAAGAAAAGTTAGTAAATAAAGCGGGAACGACATATCGAAAATTGAGCGATGAAGAAAAAGCCTCGATAAGCGATTCAGAACATGCGATCGACTTGATGTTTATACATACATCAATGATTAAGCGACCTGTTCTGGAAGGTAACAACAAAGTCTTGTCCGTCGGATTTAAGCCAGAAATCTATCATAAAACCTTAGGCATTAAAGGTGACACTTCCATATAGAAAAATAGGTTCATAGAGCTAGTTTCAAGGGCTTTACCAATTTCTTTGGATACCAAATACCCCGTTTTTTGCGTTGTATAAAGACATCACCGAATTTGCTTATCTAGCCCAATTGGCTTAGGTTTGTTGGTTCTCCAGAGCAAATGAAAAAAAGAGGAATGAAAAAAGGAGTAAGTATATTAGTGATTGGCCTATTTTTAGTAATGGGACAGTCTGCCAAGGCACAACAATGGACACGGAAAAGTACGTTGGAATTTGGCTTTATGATTGGCGGAAGTAATTACGCCGGTGACCTTACGGACAAATATTTTGAGACCCAGGGTATCCACCCGAATGGTGGAATCTTAGTACGATACAACCCTGTTCAACGGTTCTCATTTCGGGTAGGTGTAAACTACGGCAAGATATCGGGAGACGATTCATGGTATTCGACGGACGAACAAAGAAGTCATCGCAATTTGCACTTCAGAAGTGATCTGTGGGATTTTCATGCTGCCTTTGACCTGAACCTAAACACCTTCGATTTCCAACAAAAGCGTGGTGTGATTCCTTACATCTTTGGCGGTATATCGGTGTACAAATTCAACCCACAGGCTCAGTTTTTCTATGAACCAAATTCATGGCAAAATCTTCCCCTCGATAACAGTTACGAGACTTTAGAAGATCGACACGAGCAGTGGATTGAATTACAACCTTTAGGTACGGAAGGACAGGAAACAACAGAATACAACGACATCAAGAGATATTCTCTTACACAGTTTGCAATCCCCATAGGCGCTGGTATTAAGTTTAAACTCAACCCGTCATGGACCTTTGGCATTGAGTATTCTACTCGGATCACATTTACGGATTATCTTGATGATGTAAGCGGGTTATATGGCGAACCTGTTTTCCTTGAAGCTCAATATGGTGCCATGAGCAAGGCTATGGCCGACAGAAGCTCTGTCGAAAATCTTGCTGGCACAACGAGAGGCGACGAATCTAAAAAAGATTTGTATAATATATTCGGGATTACACTTACCTATAAGATTATCCAATCTGGTGAGGTTTGTCCAGCTTTTCACTAATCTTAAACCGCCGTCATATTTCTAATTCCAAGCGTGTTGCAACACCGAAACATATGTACCTTTGCGATTTGTAACAAATTGGTGTTTAAACCGTTTTAATTCTAGAGATGACAAAGACACTTAAACATATTTTTCTTTGTACTGCCATTTGTTTGAATGTAGCCTTCGTATCTGCCCAAAACTGGGAGTTTGGAGGAATGATCGGTGCCAGTAACTACCATGGTGACCTGGCATACAACATTGTTCCGGGAGAAACGCATCCAGCGTTCGGAATTCATATGAAATATAACTTTTCCCCGTATTGGTCTTATAAGCCGTCTATAACCCACGCGGTTATCAGTGGTTCAGATGCCAATTTTGCGGAATATCAATTTCGAAATCTCAGTTTTAACTCAGAAATTTGGGAAATAAACAATTCCCTTGAGTTCAACTTTGTTCCTTTTGGATCGCGCATATTGAGCAAAAATTTCTCATCATATGCGACATTGGGATTGGCCATTTTTAGACACAATCCGAAAACCGTTTTCAAAGGTGAGACCTATGCATTAAGAGATTTGAGAACCGAAGGGCAGACTTCAAAATCGCAATACGGTTTATTACAACTTGCTATCCCTTTTGGTGGCGGTGTAAAATACAATATCAATAAAAATATAGTTCTCGGGTTCGAAGTAGCCTGGAGAAAAACGTTTACCGACTATTTAGATGACGTAAGCACCCAGTATCCAGACTTACAAGACCAACAGGATGCCCTCGGGGATTTAAGTGCAAACTTGTCAGACCGAAGTTGGCAATTGGAGGGTGTAGGAGTGCCTCTTTCTTCTGCAGGAGATGAACGCGGCGACCCAGCCTTAAAAGACTTTTATATAGTTACTGGTTTCACCTTAACGTATAGACTAACGCCAATTGCGTGCTGGCCGAAGTATAAACGCGAATTTTTGTTCAAATAGAAAATGTCGTTAGAGAGTACCATTGATTTAAGTGCTGTTCCGCAACACATTGCCGTTATTATGGACGGAAATGGAAGGTGGGCAAAACAGCAAGGCAAGTTTAGAGTTTTTGGCCATAAGCATGGTGTCAAAGCCGTGCGTGAAGTGACTGAAGGTGCCGCTGAGTTAGGCGTTAAATTCTTAACACTCTATGCCTTTTCTACCGAAAATTGGAAAAGACCAAAATTTGAAATCGATGCCCTGATGTCCTTGATGGTTAAAACCATTAAAAGTGAGACCGACACGCTCATGAAAAATGGCATCAAACTCAGCACAATTGGACAAACTGAAAGTCTACCCAAAGATTGTAAGAAAGAGCTTGAGCAGGCTATGGAAATAACCAAAAACAATTCACAGATGACGCTCATCCTTGCACTGAGTTACAGCTCAAAATGGGACATCGTAGATTCTGTTAAGAAAATTGCTGCACGATACAAACAAGGTGATATCACCTTAGACGAAATCGATGAACAACTGATAAGCAATACGTTAGCCACTAAGAACTTTCCGGATCCTGATTTAATGATCCGAACCAGTGGAGAGCAGCGAATTAGTAATTATTTGCTATGGGAGTTGGCCTACAGCGAGTTTTATTTCACCGATGTACTTTGGCCAGATTTCCGTAAAGAACATCTACACGAGGCTATTAAGAATTACCAACAAAGAGAAAGACGATTTGGAAAAACAGGAGAGCAAATTGCAAGAAAATAGAGTTAAGTCCATGATTAAGAATATACTGCGAAGTTTCATTTTGACAACCATTGCGATTGGAAGCAATTTGGCCTATAGCCAAAGTGAAAAGATCGGTGGTGTTGACATCGATTACGAAAACCCTAAAGAATATGTCATTGGAAGTATTAAAGCCGAAGGCTCAGTGACTATGGATAAAAATATTTTGATTCATATCTCTGGATTGGAGTACAACAAAAAAGTCAAAATACCTGGCGACAAAATTGGTCGTGCTATTGAAAACATTTGGAGACAGAAGGTGTATTCCAATGTGGAGATTAACATTACCGGATCGTCTAACGATACTATTTATTTACTAATTCGAGTTCAGGAAAGGGCTAAGCTTGCCAAATACTCCATTAAAGGATTGAACAAGACCGAAACCAAAAACATTCGCGACGAAATTTCGCTTAGACGTGGCCAGATCATTACCGAAAATCTCATCGGCCGCACGAAAAAAGAGATCGAAACTTATTATTACGAAAAAGGGTTCTACAACGCCCAAATAGATATTACGACCACTGAAGATACCAGTATCTTTAATTCCCAAATGTTGCGAATTCATGTTAAGAAAGGACAGCGAGTTAAAGTACAGGAAATATGGGTACGGGGTAATGACAGCATCCTGGATAAACGAATTAAGCAGGTTTTGAAACCAAAACAACGCAAAGGCAAATTCAATCCTTTTGCATCTTCAAAACTGATTAAAAGTGAATTTGAAACCGAAAAGAAAAATGTCGTAGCCCTATACCAGGCAATGGGTTACCGAGATGCCGAATTAGTCTCAGATAGCATTATTCGTATCAGTCCAAATCGGGTTAAAATTGTACTTGACGTAAACGAGGGGCATAAATACTATTTTGGCAATATCGTGTGGTCTGGCAACACCAAGTATAGCTCAGGAAAACTTGATACCATCCTAAACATCAAAAAGGGAGAGGTATTTAACCAGGCAAAACTGGAGTCGCAACTGTTTATGAATCAAGCCAGTCTTGATGTGTCAAGCAGATATATGGACGACGGGTATTTGTTCTTCAATATAAGCCCAGTGGAAACAAATGTAAATAATGATAGCATAGACCTTGAGATCAGAATTTATGAAGGAAAACAGGCAACCATTAACACGGTGAGCATTACGGGCAACACGAAAACAAGTGACTTTGTAGTGCTTCGAGCTTTACGTACTAAACCAGGACAGAAATTCAGCCGAACAGACATTCAGCGTTCTCTTCGGGAGCTAGCTGCACTTAACTACTTTGACCCGGAGAAACTTGATGTAAACCCTATTCCTAACCCATCAAATGGAACGGTTGATATTGAATATAAGGTGGTCGAAAAACCATCTGATCAAATCGAAGCAAGTGGTGGTTTTGGTGGTGGTTTTGGATTTGTTGGAACCATTGGTTTAAGCTTAAACAATTTCTCTACCCGAAAGATGTTTAAAGGCGACTGGAATCCTATACCAACAGGAGACGGCCAAAGATTAACCTTACGAGCACAATCTAACGGTTTACCTTACCAATCCTACAATTTCTCCTTTACAGAGCCCTGGTTGGGTGGTAAAAAGCCAAATTCGCTTACTGCAAGTGTTTATTACTCTCGTCAAACGAGTCAGGCTAACTATACCATCAAAAATGACCCAAACAGACAGAGACTACACACAACAGGTGCTTCTCTGCTTTATGGTAAGCTTCTCAAATGGCCAGACGATTTCTTTACCTGGAGCCATTCGTTAAATTATCAAAAATATACCTTAGAGAATTGGCAAGCATTTGGTTCTTCGGAAATTGGCTACACGGATGGAATCTCCAACAGCTTTTCGTACAACACCATTCTTTCGAGAAACTCTACCTCAGCTCCAATTTATCCTAGAAATGGCTCGCAGTTCTCTCTATCCTTACAAGCTACTTTACCTCACTCATTGCTAAGAGGTGAAACAGACTTTTCGACCATATCAGCAGAAGACAAATACAAATGGGTTGAATACCATAAATGGAAGTTTAACGCAACCTGGTATATGGAAACAGCGAAAAAATTAGTGGTTGTTCCACATTTTGAAACTGGGATTATTGGATTGTACAATAAAAACGTTGGCTACTCTCCCTTTGAACAGTTTAGAGTTGGTGGTTCTGGTTTTGGTTCATGGGCAGTTTACGGCACAGAGATCATTCCACAAAAAGGATATGATGAGGGCGAAATATCTCGTGACCTTGGACAATCGGGAGATGATGCTGACCCATTATACGCAAAGTACTCGATTGAAATGCGATATCCATTATCGCTAAACCCTTCTGCAACCGTTTATGGATACACCTATTTTGAAGCAGGTAACACCTGGAATTCGGTTAGAGAATATAATCCGTTTGAATTAAAAAGAGCATTTGGGGTAGGAGTTAGAATGTATCTACCCATGTTTGGATTACTGGGCTTTGACTATGGTTGGGGACTTGACAGTCCGGGAACAAAGTTGGGAGACAAAGGACAGTTCCTTTTCTCAATCGGGCAATCTTTCTAGATTTCTTTCGGTAGGTAAGTAAGAAAATTGAGCCGTTCGGGTTCGAATATCTCTTTGGCCACATACTGTATTTCAGCAGAATTAATTCGATCGATTTTAGCTAAAATTTCCTCAAGTGAATCGACATGTCCCAAATCCAGTAGGCTTCGACCAATCACGAACATTAAGCTGCTGTTACTTTCCTCGGCCATGATTAACTGGCCTCTAAATTGTGTTTTATACTTTTTAAGCAACGATTCTTTTAATGGCTCATTTCGGAAGTTGGCTAATTCCTTGAGAACAGCTTTTTTACTTCTATTTACATTTTTCTTATCCGTGCTGTAATAAATCGTCACCAAACCCGAATCTGTTAATGCCTGATAACCACAATCCACGCCATAGGTATACCCATGCTTTTCACGCAATTTAAGATTCAAGGTAGAATTCAATCCTGGTCCTCCAAGAATATTGGCCAACAACATTAAGGCTGGTCGGTGCTCTTCTTCTAGTGAATACCCTCGACAACCTAAGAGTACATGGGCCTGAGCAAAACCATTTTTTGCCACCACGTCGAAGGATTTTGGCAGTTCAGGTTCTTGACGTTTTATACTCCCCGTTTTCAATACCAAATGAGTAACATATTTCTCACAAACCCGCAAGACTTTCTCAAACGGAAGTGGGGCGACGATAACCAACACCATTTCATTTGAAAAATACCGCTGTTCTATAAAGTCAAATAAATCATGTTGCTCAAAGGCGTCCACGGTTTTCTTTGAGCCAAGAATATTATTTCCAAGTGGATGTTCAGGGTAAAAAAGCTCTTGAAATTCATCAAATATTCGTTCCTCTGGAGAATCCAAATACATGTCGATTTCTTCATAAACCACTTTCTTTTCTTTTTCGAGGGCCTTTTTCGGAAAACTCGAATGAAATGTGACATCGACCAACAATTCTATTGCCCGTTCAAAGTGATCCTTAACCAGACTGGCATGTACCACCGTTTTATCTTTAGTGGTAAACGCATTGAGATCACCGCCTACTACTTCCAGCCGGTTTAAAACCTGATTAGTATTGCGTTTGTTGGTGCCTTTAAAGAGCATATGCTCCAACAAATGAGCTAACCCAATTTGATTTTCATGTTCGTCTCTGGAACCCGCATTGATAAAAAAACCAGAATGCGCGATTTGTGTATTATGGCTTTGTTTAAAAGCCAATCGTAAACCGTTAGAAAAGGTATGGAGTTTATATTCCAAAATCTTGAATTATGTTGCGAGGATACAACATTTTTTCTACAGTAAATGTTTGCCCAGGGCGGTAACCGTGTGATTATAATCAGCAACAATTTCAGTTATGATATCTTGTACCGACTCTTTTTGGTCAATCATGCTACTGACTTGCCCTATTTCGAGCTCACCTTCCGTCATATCGCCTAAAAACATACCCTTTTTAGCCCTGGCTCTACCTATCAATTCCATCTTCTCCTCCAGTGAAGCACCATCGGCATAAGCCACTTCCAATTCTTGAAAGAATTGATTTTTTAACAGCCGAACTGGCACGATATCCTTTAGCATCAATTTGGTATCACCTTCTCTCGCCTCAACAATGGCTTTCTTGAAATTGTCGTGAGCTGAAGATTCAATAGACGAAGCAAACCTGCTGCCAATTTGAACACCCTCTGATCCCAGGGCCATAACTGCAGCCATAGACCTGCCCGAGCCGATACCTCCTGCCGCAATAACCGGAATTTCTACTTTGGGTGCTATTTCTGGTATTAAGCACAACGTGGTAGTCTCTTCCTTACCATTATGTCCTCCTGCTTCAAAACCTTCCGCAACAATTGCATCAACGCCTGCACCAGCTGCTTTTAACGCAAATTTCGTATTGGCGATTACATGGACCACCGTAATACCCTCTGCCTTTAATGTACTTGTCCATACGGCCGGATTACCGGCTGACGTAAACACAATTTTTACTCTCTTTGAGATTATGATATCCATCAATTTCTCTATATCCGGATAGAGCAAGGGAACATTCACCCCAAAAGGCTTATCCGTAGCGCGAAACATCTTGTCTATATGTTCTTCCAACACGTCGGGATACATACTTCCAGCGCCCAACAAACCCAGGCATCCTGAATTACTTGCAGCACTTGCAAGTTTCCAGCCACTGCACCAAATCATACCTGCCTGAACAATCGGGTATTTAATGCCAAATAGTTCTGTAATTCTGTTTTGCATATGAAGTTTCAAACTTAGGCTTTATGAATGAAACACAAATCGTTCAACGGAATATTGCTTTAGATCTGAGTCAATGCGTATTCGGCAAGAAATTTTAACATATAATCATCCTTTACCAACCATTTCGAATTCTCTAACGTATTGTCTAATAAATATCTAAGACAGTACATATTATGAAAAGAACATCAATTTTATTGGGATCTGCACTTGTTCTATCCCTTATGTTTAGTTGCAACGACGTTGAACCAGTCAAACAACAAACGAACAACGAAAATTTTGCCAACATCGGTCAGTATTTTTCTGACAACACCGTCTCTGCCGAAACCTTTCAGTTTACCGCAGAAAACGGAGGAAGTTTCACTACTGCTAAGGGGTCAAAAGTGACCATTCCAGCGGATGCATTTGTTACCCGAAGCGGTCAGCCCGTAACTGGGCCAATTGACTTTAAAATTAAAGAGGTGTTCTCAACCGCCGATATGATGTTTTCTGGGGTATTTCCTGTGAGTTATGATCAGGTTCTTAACTCTGGAGGAGAATTCTATTTGGAAGCAAAAAGTTCCGGTCAAAAAGTTCTTGTAAAAGATGGCAAGTTTTTAAACGTTGTCATTCCTGCTCAGGCTGAAGACCAGAATATGATGCTGTTTCTAGCCGGTGAAGAAGAGGATCAGGATTCTCTTCAGTGGCAAGCGCAAGATTCTATCGGAAGAAATGGGTTTACCTTTAATTCAGCGGATAAAACGTATTCTATAGACCTTGATTCTATGGGATGGGCAAATATTGATGCGTTTAACTGGAACATTAAATATTACGATTGTACGTTTAACCTGACCGGGTTAACCGATTTATCAAACGAAAACACGACTGCTTTTGCCGTTTTTAAAGATCAAAATGCAGTTTGGCCTGTAGGCGTGCATACTTGGGGAGATATTACAAACAATGTAATTTCAGAAAATCATTTAGGAAATGTCGCTATGAATTTACTGGTGATCTCCGTAAAGGATGGCGATCTTTATTTTGGTATGCTTGATCTCACACCAGAAGAAGGCAAAACCTATGACATTGCTCTAACGAAGACAACCAGCGACGATTTAGACGCCTTGATCAAAACATTTGAATAAACCAACACTATATATTAATTAACTTACTTATTGTCAAAGTCCTTCGTTAGCCAACGGAGGGCTTTTTCATTTCTGGGTATCGTTGGTTATATAATCCAAAGCCATTCGGTAACCCTCTATGCCAAAACCAAACAAACAGGCCTTGCAGTGTTTTGCGAGCAAGTCTATATGTCGTTCCTCTTCACGTTTGTAAATATTACTTATGTGAATTCCAATAACAATAGCTGGAACAGCTGCAACCGCATCAGCAATAGCGATGGAGGTATGCGTATATGCCGCAGCGTTTAGCACAATGTAATCCGACTTAAAGCCCTGTTCCTGGATTAAATTCACGAGCTCCCCTTCTACGTTGTTTTGCGAATACGTGAGGTTTAGTTCAGGAAATTCTGGCACCAATTCAGCTAAGAACTCGTCAAAAGGTTGGTCTCCATACGTATCCGGTTCTCGCTTTCCAAGCAAGTTCAGATTGGGTCCATTAATGATGGCAACGTTTTTCATTATGTGCAAAGTAACAAAACCTTTTTTATGACTAAAAGCTAGTATTCCTGATATTATATAGAGTACTTTTGTATGCTTATATTTCAAGAATGAGCGATCCAATAAAGCACGAATGCGGCGTCGCATTTATCCGCCTTTTAAAACCTCTTGAGTTTTATTATGAGAAGTATGGCTCGCACCTATACGGGCTCAAAAAGTTGCAACTCCTTATGGCCAAGCAACTCAATCGAGGCCAGGATGGCGCTGGGATAGCCACCATTAAATTAAATCCAGAATACGGTAAACGGTACGTTGCGCGAAAACGCAGTAACTCGAAATCCGCACTTCTTGATGTCTTTGAAGACATCATGGAGACTTACGACAAGTTGGATAAGGATAAAGTTAATGACACCACCTGGTTCAAAAAGAATTTCCCTTATGCTGGGGAATTACTACTTGGTCATTTGAGATATGCCACGCACGGTAAAAACAGCATAGAAAATATTCATCCTTTTTTTAGACAAAACAATTGGATGAGCCGTTCTCTTGTTCTTGCAGGGAATTATAACCTGACCAACGTAGATGAGTTATTTGATGTGTTGGTTAATTTGGGGCAGCACCCAAAGGAAATTTCTGACAACGTAACCCTACTCGAAAAAATTGGCCACTTCCTTGACGAAGAAAACCAACAACTTTTTCACGAGTACCGTGAAGACAATACAGACAGCATTGAGATAGCGGCCAAAATCAAAGCCAATCTAAACCTCACAAACGTATTGAATAATGCCTTCCGGAATCTTGATGGAGGTTTTAATATGGTTGGAATGGTTGGAGATGGGAATGCCTTTGTCATTCGCGACAATCACGGTATCCGACCTTCGTTTTACTATCAGGACGATGAAGTATTTGTTGCCGCATCCGAGCGGCCAGCAATTATGACAGCGTTTAATGCCCCATTGGATTCTATAAAAGAGTTAACCCCAGGCCACGCCATTATTCTTAACAGACAGGGCGAGGTACGACAAGAAGAGATTCTACCCAAAAAAGAGCTCAAGTCATGTTCTTTCGAACGCATATACTTTTCAAGAGGAAGTGATAAAGACATTTACAACGAACGACAGGAACTTGGTCGTCGATTAGCACGCGTTATACTTGACAAACTTGACTATGATGTTCGTCCGGTTGTGTTTAGTTACATCCCAAATACGGCTGCAACAAGTTTCTATGGAGTCATTGATGGGGTATATAAATATATTGACCGATACAAACGCGAAGCTATTTTAAAGCTTGGTAACAATGCAACGGCTGAAGAGCTTGACAAAATATTGAGCATTAAAATTAGGCGTGAGAAGATATTGGTAAAGGATGCTAAAATGCGAACGTTTATCACGCAGGATAAAGATCGTGATAGCATGGTTGGTGATGGTTATGATGTCACCTACGGTGTGGTAGACGAGAAGCGAGACACCTTAGTCGTTGTGGACGATTCTATTGTAAGAGGCACCACGTTGAAACAAAGTATTCTTCGTATTCTTGATCGTTTAGGCCCACGAAAAATTGTTGTGGCCAGTAGTGCACCAATCATTAAGTATCCCGACTGTTACGGTATTGATATGAGTCGCATGAATGACTTTATAGCGTTTAAAGCGGTATTGAAACTTCTGGAGCGAAGCAATCGAATGCATAAACTTGATGAAGTTTATAAAGAATGTAAACGACAACTTGAATTGCCCGTTGAAAAAATGCGTAACGCGGTGAAAGACCTATACGATTTATTCACGGATGAAGAACTTACAGCTGAAATTGCCCGTTTGGTGACACCAGGTGACATGAAGGCTCAGGTTGAGATCGTTTATCAAAAGGTGGAAGATTTACATAAGGCTTGTCCAAACCACAAGGGAGATTGGTATTTTACTGGAAACTACCCTACCCCAGGTGGCACCAAAGTGGTTAACAAATCGTTTGTTTTTTACATGGAAGGAAACACCGATCGAGCCTATTAGAAGCCTATTGGGTTTTGCCGGATGAGTACTCTGAAAAATGGCTGTGTTTCAACGCACTCCACTCTTCCTGAATAATGCTATAGTACACATCATCTTTACTTTTACCTTCAGAATCAACGTAATTGTTTCTAAATATACCTTCCTTTTTTGCACCTAGTTTTTCTATGGCCTTTTGAGAGCGAAGGTTTTCTAGATCAGCACTAAATTGAATGCGTTTGAAACCAATGGTCTCAAAGCCAAAATTCAACAACTCAAATTTACACGCCTTATTTAATCCCGTCCCCTGAAATTGGCGTCCATACCAGGTCCACCCTATCTCACATTTTTTACTGGCAACGTTCAGATAACCATAACGCGTACTTCCGGCTACCTTATTGGTCAGTTTGTCAATAATCAAAAATGGGTAACATGTACCCCGTTGCTTTTGGGCCACGGTATTCTCTAGATAGTTGTCAAAATCCGCTTCATTTCGTACGTACATACCCATATACCTCCATATTTCAGTATCGAGGATGACGTCCATCATCTCGATGTTTCTTTCATTGTCAAACGGCACCAACAACACACGTTCGTTTTCAAGTGTGATGTTCGTTTTTAGAATTTCACTGTTCATGTCTGCTTAACCCTCTATTTTTTGGTAATTTTATAATGCAGATGCAAGAAAGTTGTCTTCCACCATCTAAACGAATGATCTGTACGCAAAATACCTGATGAATCTCTAAACACATGAATCGTTTCTTTGATTGGAATCTTACGAGCCTTAATTATGCCTCGTTTGTTGCGATGCAAACGAAAATAGCCACTGCCTTTAAACTTTCTACTGTCTGAAATAAGTTGAACTGATCCATCTTCTAACAGCAATACTTTAAGAATGACGGTAACGTTGCCTTTAGGAAGAGGAAAAACAACCCGAACATGTTTCGTTGGGGATTCTCCGATTTGAAAACTACTGTAAAAACCAGCGTAGACTACCTTATCCATTTTTTGTGATTTCCGCAGCCAACAAACGTATTTCTTATAACCATTACGGTCGAACAAACTTATAATCGAACTACTCATTCCATAACTCGACTCTAAGGAATCCAACGGAATGTTAAGCTGTTTCATTTCTACGCTAATAATACGTATCAATGCTTTGGCTACCCAACTTACCGGAGAACTCCATTTCGACCAGACTTCCATCCAATATCTTGATGTTTGTTCATAAAACTCAGGGATTTCGGGATCCAGCTTCGCATAGAACGGATTCTCAGAGTCAACGACCTCATTAAAATGGTTTAGGAGGCCTCCCAGGTCATTCTCTTTGATCTCTAATCCTTCTTTATCGGCCAGGTGTTTGTAAAAGGATTCCCCAATTTCATACGCCTCACCCATTGGCCCACCCAAAAAAGGACGTTTATTGAAGTTTACCCGCCGTCCAGTTAAGTTTAACCAAAAATGAATGATCCATTGAATAAAACTGCTGAACATTGGTTGGGTTAATTTTGATCAGGATAGTTATTTTAATGCATTCCTAGACGCCCACTCTTCTTTTATCTTTTTCATGGTTACCACATAGGGTATTAACGCAAGCAATTCCAGTCTGATGTTAAAACTACTCAGGTTATTTCCCATCAAATAGGGCAAACCAAACATCACGAAAACACAAACAGATATACCCAATATGCCATCAAACAGGGCAAAGACAACCGCCCAGTCCTTCTCAAACCAAAGTCCATAAGCAACAATACCTTTAATGGCAAACAGCAGAACAAGCAACAAACCAATTGGCGATAAGGGGTTCGTAGTTTCAAAGCCATACAGCTCAACATTGAAGTTCATCCCAAGTAATCCAAACACTAAACCTAAAGGAGCAAAGGCACCAAAGATCATAAATATCCACAGGAATATTTTCACCCAAATGGGGAGCAGTTTTCTTCTTCTTTCCGTATGAGGCGTTATTTCTTTGTCTAGAATTTCAGTTTCCATAGAATTGTTTGATAAGTGCTGCCCAATATACATAATGCATCGAGATTGTAAGAAACAGCATCAACGCTTAACTGAATGCGAGATCACGGCATTTCAATTTAAAGTCAATAAACGATAGCCAGCTGATTACTCCATTTCCATTTTGCTTCCCAAAATACCTGGCCCTTGAATATCCGTTCGATCGCCTAATTTGGTCGGATCTACGCTCCAATGACTCGCAATAGTCATAACCAATTCCTCGTCTGGGAAAAACCACTTTTCGGCGCCAAAATCATCGATATAATTGATCTCTTGCAAGCTTGCCTCCATTAAATCATATTCCATTTCAATGTCCGTTTTCTCGCCAAATATCTCAATATTCGGGTCGCTTTCATCGAAGCATGCGTAAACGCGATCCATTTTACCCTTGGTAGATTTAGCCCAGCAGCTATAGCCCACTCCCCGATGGCTACCAAAGAATTGGGCCTCATCAAATTTATTACTCAATTGATCTAACACGTTCTTGATTTTGACCAGGCTCTCTTTGGAATCCCCACGTGGAAGCCCCCAACCTGCAGCCAATGTCCAGTGGTCGATGGTTGGTGTGATAAAGATTGAACCCTTGTAGGCTTGTTCTATTCCGGTTTTCCAACGACACGTTTGCTGATCTCGCAGGCCAAGTGCGTCAGCAAGTTGTTGTTGATTGTTGGTTTTGACAGCTATCCACATACACTTGTAACCGAAACCTACCGGACTGTCTTCATCACTATCATCCTCCAAATTCTCAGGCTTTTTCTTTAGATGCCGTAGAGCCGTAGCTTTATCAACCTTCTTGGTATACCAAACGGAGAATATGGCCAACACAATAATTCCACCGATTACGAAGTATGCCATATCTTCCTATTTCATTAGAACCAATACTATAGTCAAAAGCGCTGGTAACGCCTGAACAAAAAATATCTTTTTATCAGCCGATATCGCACCGTATATCCCTGCCAAAGCAACACAACTCAAGAAAAATAAAGCCACATTGTCCCTCCATTCCGCCTGGTCGATAAAAAATGTCCAGAGAAGACCAGCAGCTAAAAAACCATTGTATAAACCCTGGTTAGCGGCCAACTTTTTCGTAGGGCCAAACAAATCTCTAGGGAAATTCCGAAAGACTTTTTTCCCTCGCGTTTCCCAGGCAAACATCTCAAACCAGAGGATGTAGCCATGTATTACGACAATCAGTCCAATGAGTATGTTGATTATTATTTCCATTCTTAGGTATTAAATGAGTTAGTGAAAGACCTCGTTTCATGTTTTGAACCTTACAAACCGGAGTCTCTCTTTTCCGGTTATTTGCTGACCACTGAGGTATCTAATCGGATTCCCTTTTCTATATTTTCTCCGGTTTCTATGTGGTGTTTAATTCCTGCCAGAAACAACTCCCATGTTTTGATATTCATTTTCTTCATCATCAATTTATTCAGAAAATTACCCAAACCATTCGACATACCATACGCAAAACTCCCAATCAGGGTGACCTGGTTATCTTCCTCTTCCAATTTAAATTCTGAATGGATGTCTGCTATCATTGGCATGTTTTTTCTTTCGTAGATATTAATTTTAAACGACTC
>CAYZWM010000018.1:0-806 GCA_964482155.1 uncultured Chitinophagaceae bacterium
TTTTCTTGGACTCCTTTACAATCAAACTCATCCAACAAAACCTATAAATCAATCATCCAAAGAACAAACAATCAACAACTTCTTGGCTCCTTTCGTACGCCTCCTCGTCCCAATTGCGGGTGCAAATCTAAGACCCTTTTTTACCAACGCAAACCTTTTCTATTATATTTCTACAAATATACGTAACACGCTGACAATCAGTGTGTTTATTTTACAACACCCCATTCCCTTTTATCATCACCCAACATATGTTCTCTCCAATTATCCCTTTACATTTGCCCTATGGGGCTTTCCTTTTTTAATTCCATTAGCAGCTTAAACAACCACCTCGGTTTAATACACCACGGTCAATGCGTATATATAACCGAAACCAATTGCCACTCATACTGCTTTACCCTTCTTACCCCTTCAAACTCCCCTTCTCTCGTTTTTACTTTCGACGCTGGAGAAGAGCATAAAAACATAACAACCTACATAAATGGCATCTCATTTTTGGCCGCTAATAACATCAGCAGACAAGACCTCATTATCAATATAGGTGGCGGTGTTACAACCGACCTCGGGGGCTTTGTGGCCGCCTCCTATAAACGGGGCGTATCCTTTGTGCATATTCCCACCAGTTTAATGGCCATGGTTGATGCCGCCATCGGTGGAAAAGTGGGCATTAATCATAACCACTTGAAAAACTATATAGGTAGCTTTTCATTTCCCATGGAAGTATTGATTTGTCCAGAATTTCTGAAGACTCTACCTAAGTCCGAACTTCTCTCTGGTTTTGCAGAGGTACTTAAACATGGTCTCATTGC
>CAYZWM010000018.1:816-16371 GCA_964482155.1 uncultured Chitinophagaceae bacterium
AAGGACTATTGGAATCAATGTAAAACACTCGTCCCAACCAGCCCTTCAGCTTCAACCTGGCTGTCCATCATCCAAACCAGTGTTCAAATCAAACAAAACGTAGTAGACCAGGATCAACGCGAATCTGGTATTCGCAAAACACTCAATTTCGGGCATACCATTGGCCATGCTTTTGAAAGTTACCTATTAAAACAAGGGATACATGTTAGCCATGGTGAAGCAGTGGCCGCTGGAATAATATGCGAATCGTACCTTTCCAATCAGCTACGAGGCCTAAGCAATGACGAATTTGAAGACATCATTTTTCACATTAAACAACTGTATAGCCAGCTCCCGATTTCAGAAAGCGATCTTTTACCCGTCAGCGAACTGGTTCAATACGACAAAAAAAACATAAAGGATGTGATGCAGTTTAGTCTACTTGATGGTATTGGCAACTGTGTCTATGATATTCCAGTGTCCCAAAAACAACTCGTAGAAGCCCTTACCTATTACTTGTCTCTTTATTCATGAAGTTATCCTATAAAGACACGCCTGGTTTATCATTACCTATAACCATTCCTGGTTCCAAAAGTGTGGCCAACAGGTTATTGGTTCTCAAACACCTATACCTTCCAAACCTATCTTTAACGAACCTTCCAAACTCAAGCGATACTCTTGCGCTGAATTCGCAAATTCAACGTATTGAATCGGACCAGGGCCAAAACCTAAATGCATCTGATGGTGGAACCACTTTCCGATTTTTGGCAGCCATACTTGCCTCTAGAAACGAAAAAGCATTTCTAACCGGCGATAAGATGCTGCTTTCTCGTCCTCACAACGCATTGGTCGACGCCATGAATAACGCCGGATTTGATTATCGATTTGATGAAGGTCTCTATATCACACCGGTAGATTTACAACACATTAATACCCACTGGGAGGTGGACGTTTCGGTTTCAAGTCAATTTGCATCGTCATTGGCAATGTTGGCACCTAAAATGGGTAAATCCATAACCATTGGTTTAAAAGGCCAACCCGTAAGCCTTGGGTATTTGGACCTGACCTTAAAACTTATGAAGAATCTTGGGATTGACATTACCCGAAAAGACACGTTAATTACCTGTGAGCCCTTTCGTATAGACAAACGGTCGCATGAAATGAATGTCCCTTCTGACTGGAGTGGCATATCGTACCTGGTAAGTATCGCCCTATTATCACAAACTCAGATTGTGGTTCAAAACGTAACTTTTGCATCCGATCAGCCTGATGAGGCCATCCTTGACTTTGGCAAATTGTTAGGTTTAGAAATCAACTTTCAAGGCAGCAACCTTATACTGACACCAACAGTAGGTTTCGAAATGCCCACATCGCTTCACAGAGATTACACCAATTGTCCGGATATTGCGTTAACCGAGATTGCCTGTTGCTTTGCGTTGAATGTTGAATTAACCTATTCAGGTGTTCACCATCTTGCTTATAAAGAAAGTGATCGACTCCATAATATGAATACGGAACTGACCCGATGGAAACATCAACTTCCCACTTTCCAAACGTATAAAGACCACCGTATGGCAATGAGTTTAGCCCCTTTGGCAATTATAAAACCTATAATAATTGAGAAACCAGAAGTCGTTTCGAAATCATTTCACGATTTTTGGATCGAACTTGAGAAAATCGGATTTATCCGATCTTAGTACAGTACATATATATATGGCGCACAACACTTTCGGTAAACACTTCAGCATCACCTCGTTTGGAGAATCGCACGGCAAACACATTGGCGTAATCATAGACGGTTGTCCATCAAACGTTTCCCTGGATTTAGAATTAGTGAGGCAGGACCTTCAGCGTAGACGCCCGGGTCAAAGCACACTTACCACTTCCCGCAAGGAAAACGAGAGCTTTGAAATCACCACTGGTTTATTTGAAGGTAAAACGACTGGGTCCCCGATTTGCATTCTTATTGCCAATACAGATTCCAGATCGAAAGATTACGAGGAGTTAAAAGACGTATATCGTCCGTCTCATGCCGATTTTACGTATGATAAGAAATACGGAATTCGAGATTATAAAGGAGGTGGTCGATCGTCGGCCAGAATTACAGCGGGTTGGGTTGCTGCCGGTGCCATTGCCAAGCAACTGCTGAATGATTATTTCGCAATCTCCATACAGGCGTACGTTCAACAGGTCTATACCATCATCTGTCCAAAATCAACGGACTATACCTATGAAATGATTGAAGCTTCTACGGTGCGCTGCCCAGACAAAGAAACAAGCGCTCGTATGGTGAATGCGATCGAATCAGCCAAAGAAGAAGGTGACAGTCTTGGTGGTGTCATTACCTGCACCATAAAAAACACCCCAATTGGTATTGGTGATCCTGTTTTTAACAAACTCAATGCACAATTGGCCAACGGAATGATGGCCATAAATGCGGTTAAAGGTTTCCAGTTAGGCAGTGGTTTCGACTCGATACTCAAGAAAGGGAGTGAACTTAACGACGAATGGTATATGGACAACGATGAGGCCAAAACCGCTACGAATAACTCTGGGGGTATTCAGGGGGGAATAAGCAACGGCATGGATATCAACTTTGATGTGGCATTTAAACCAACATCGACCATAGCCAAGTCTCAAAAGAGCGTTACCAATACGGGTGAATCGGTCGATCTGAAGGCTAAAGGAAGACACGACCCATGTGTTCTACCTAGAGCGGTACCCATTGTAGAAGCTATGGCGGCTCTTGTTTTAATCGACAATCTGGTGCATTCAATTCCACAACCTTGATGAGGTGATAAGATTTATGCCTAAATATTTCCGCTTATCCCTATTTTCGGCCCATGAAAAAACTCGCATTACATTGGCAGGTCATTATCGCTCTTATTATAGGGTTGATTTACTCTTATGTTTCGGTTTATACAAATTCCGACGCATTTCCGATTAACGCGTTTACCAAGGACTTTATCACTCCCTTCGGTAAGATTTTCATCAACCTTTTAAAAATGATTGCGGTTCCATTGGTTCTGTTCTCCATTATTTCGGGTATTGTTAATCTTAAAGATGTTAAAAAACTCGGTCGTATAGGAAGAAAAACTCTCTTGATTTATGTAGGTACCACTATGCTGGCAGTTACCATTGGCTTGTTGGTGGTAAATGTGTGGAAGCCCGGCGAGAAGGTGGGTGCTGAAACGAGGCTCGAAAAACGGGTGGAGTACGAGGTTTGGTTGAGCGAAAGCAAGGATGTAAAGAGGCTTGATGATATTCATGAAATGGACAAGCCTGAAAATTTGGCTTTGGTCCAAAAGATAACGTCGGATTCAACCTTTGGACAAATTAGTGACGATGTGGAGGCCAAACTAGTTGCTGCAAAAGAAAACAAAGCCAAAGGTCCTCTTCAACCTCTGGTAGATATTTTCCCAGACAATATTTTCTCGGCTCTTTCTAATATGAAAATGTTGCAGATTATCTTCTTTGCCATTTTCTTTGGCATTGTTGTTATACAACTCCCCTCGAAAAAGAGTGGACCCATGGTAGGTTTTATTGAGAGTGCCAATGTCATCTTTGTTCGAATGGTTGAACTCATAATGGTGACTATGCCTTATTTCGTATTTGCCTTAATGGCAGGGACACTGGTAGATATTGCTGATGGTGACGTTAGTAAGCTCTCTGAGCTTCTCTCCTTTCTTTTACATTATAGTGGAGCTGTAGCCATAGGGCTGGCCATTATGGTTCTCATTGTCTATCCGCTTATCGTACGGTTTTTTGGAAATAAAATGAGTCCTAAACAGTTCTTAAGCGGTATTCGGAAGGCTCAAATCACTGCCTTTAGCACAAGTAGCTCGGTAGCAACTCTTCCGGTAACTATGGACTGCGTACACGACAATCTGGGTGTACCTGAAAGTACGACAAGTTTTGTTTTGCCCATTGGCGCTACGGTCAATATGGATGGTACCAGTTTGTATCAGGCTGTTGCCGTTGTTTCTCTGGCACAATTACACATGATAGATCTATCTATTGCCCAACAGTTGATCATAGTATTGACCGCAACTTTGGCAAGTATTGGGGCGGCGGCTGTTCCAAGCGCAGGGCTGGTTTTGATGATCCTGGTTCTGGAGTCAGTTGGTTTAAATCCAGCATGGATTGCAATTATTCTCCCGGTCGATCGTATATTAGATATGTGCAGAACAGTTGTCAACGTAACGGGTGATGCAACCGTTTCGGTGATTGTCTCTAAAGATTCACAAACAGAATCTTAATGCAAGTGTTTTGTTAAAAAAGGGCGAACGGTACCTTTTTTGACATTAAAAAATGCATATTCGCCGTTTTATTTGAATCTTATGAGAAAGATAACTCTTCTTATTACTGCTTTTCTATGGTCAGGTTTGGCGTTCTCGCAGCAGACTACATGCGGCACAGATGAGTATCATACGGAGTTAATGGATAACAACCCAGTTTACAAAACTGCCTATGAGGCTTATTTAAATGAACTGACTTTCATTGCCCAACACACCTCTAAACAGTCTCATGGTAAAAAAGCCGTGGTTACGATTCCAGTAGTATTCCATATTATTCATGCCTATGGTCCTGAGAATATTAGTGTGGATCAGATTATGGATCAAATGCGAACCGTCAATGAGGATTTTAGAAGATTAAACGCCGATACAACGAATACCCGTGCTACGTTCAAATCAATAGCAACCGATACGGAGATTGAATTTAAACTTGCCACCAAAGACCCAGATGGGAATTGTACGGATGGAATAACCAGAACAGTTAGTGACTTAACGTTTGGTGGAGACGAAGAAGTGAAGAAACTAATCCGATGGGATTATAGACGATACCTTAATATATGGGTAATTAATAATATTGGCCGATCGGGCTCTAACGGAGGCATTATTGCCGGATATTCCCGTTTCCCATATCAAACCAGCGAATCCGAAGATGGTATTGTTATCAATCAAATGTTTGTTGGTAGCATTGGTACCAGTAGCACTAAATCTGCTGGAAGAACTCTGGTTCATGAAATCGGGCATTGGTTAGGATTAAGACATCCATTTCAAGACTCAGGTGCAAATCCAGATTGCGGAAATTCCAACTGCCAGACAAGTGGTGACCGTGTTTGTGACACACCTCCAGTACTCGAAGCTACATATGGTTGTCCTACGAATACAAACTCATGTACCAATGACTCACCAGACTTGCCAGACCAAACCGAAAATTACATGGATTACACGGATGGCAGGTGTACCAATATGTTTACAAAGGGGCAAAAAAGCGTCATGGCATTTTACCTTTCAAGAAAGGACTATCGAGGTAATAGGGTTACGGCTGCGACAGCCAGTTCGACAGGGATTAACATATCAAACCCCTGTGCTCCGAGAGCGGATTTTCATGTAGTCAGTAGAATTACGACTACATGTCAGCAAAATTCGATTGATTTTGAAGATTTATCGTGGAATGGAGATGTCGTTGATCGCATTTGGACGTTTGAGGGTGGTTCTCCAAGCACCTCTACATTTCCCAATCCAACGGTCAAATACAATCAAAGTGGCACGTTTAAGGTTACGTTAAAAGTGTCCAATTCAAAAGGCTCTACTGAAATTACTAAAACAGAATTCATAACTGTTCAAAAGGCGGTTGCCGATTGGTCCAGTCCATTTATTGAAACCTTCGAAAGTCCGTTCTCAGAATTTACATGGATTAAGGAAGGTGATGAGAAGTATGGATGGAAAAGACTAGACAATGAGGGCTTTGATCATGGTTTTGGTGCCGTGTGCATTATTAACAATGAAACACCTGTTGGCACTAAATACGATTTATACTCACCTAATTTTGATTTGAGTTTACATAAAGATCTTTCTCCGATCCTCAGTTTCCGAACCGCTTATTCCATGAGAGAATCGGGTTCTGCTGGAGAGCGTATTGTTGTTTACGGCTCTGATGATTGTGGTAATTCATGGAGGGTACTGAAATCGTTTATAGGTATCACATCATTGAAATCCAAAGACGGGTTTAACCCCGGTTGGAAACCCTCATCAACCAACGATTGGAAACTTCAAACTGTAAACCTGAATCAATATGGATTTGATAGCATTACGAACCTCCTTCTTCGGTTCGAAGTAACGAGTAATGCCGGAAATTCGATTTATCTCGACGACATCAACGTAGACCGCAACGTTTTATCAACAGGGGATTTAATGAATAACACGTTTTCATTTTCCTTAGTGCCTAACCCATCTTCAGGAAAATTTGACGTACAGCTAGAAAACATTTCGGAACCAATTCACATCGATGTGATTGATGTTCTTGGACAAAAAATACAAACTTTGGAGATAACAGGATCAAATACTGGACAAATAAAGCAGCCCATTTTAATAGAAAAAATGGGATTGTATCTTGTTCGGGTATATAACTCCTCAATAGATTATACAAAACGAATCGTAATTTCAGAATAAATATAGTTAACAGATATGGCCAAAAATCTTGTTATTGTCGAGTCACCGGCAAAAGCTAAAACAATAGAAAAGTTTCTGGGAGCAGATTTTACGGTAAAATCCTGTTACGGACACATTCGGGATTTAGTTAAAGGGGACAAAGCCATCGACGTTGATGGTGGATACATACCTCAATACGAAGTACCCGCAGATAAGCAAAACGTCGTTAACGACTTAAAAAGGCTTGCGAAAAAATCAGACATGGTCTGGTTGGCATCGGATGAGGACCGAGAAGGAGAAGCCATTAGCTGGCACTTATCCGAAGTATTAGGTTTGACCAAGGAGAAGACAAAACGTATTGTGTTCCATGAAATCACAAAACCAGCCATTCTAAAGGCGATTGAAAGCCCAAGACAAATAGACGAACATTTGGTTGATGCACAACAGGCAAGACGTATTCTTGATCGGCTCGTTGGTTTTAAACTTTCACCGGTATTATGGAAAAAGGTTAAACCCTCATTATCGGCTGGACGTGTTCAGAGTGTGGCGGTGCGATTAGTGGTTGAACGTGAACAGGAGATTGTCGACTTTAATAGTGTGATAACCTATAAGGTTGTAGGTCAGTTCAAACAAGATGGTAAACGATTTAAGGCAGAAGCTGGCACAAAGTTTAAAACCGAAGAAGAGGCTTACGCCTTTTTGGAGTCATGTAAAGGCGCAACATATACGGTTCGAAACGTAGACGTAAAACCCGGAATCAAAAAACCTTCCCCCCCGTTTACGACAAGTACACTGCAACAAGAGGCCAGTCGAAAACTTGGATTTTCTGTTTCAAGAACCATGATGGTTGCTCAGAAGCTGTACGAAAATGGGCACATCACCTATATGAGAACGGACAGTTTAAATCTTTCGGAACTCGCTGTTGGTGCGGCAAAAGAAGCCATTGAAGGTCACTATGGATCAGCCTATTCGAATTCTAGAAAATATACCACAAAGTCTGCTGGAGCGCAAGAAGCTCACGAAGCTATACGGCCGACCTACTTTAACAAACTTAAAGCAGGGTCTAACGAAAGTGAAGAACGTCTGTATCAATTAATTTGGAGAAGAGCAATTGCCTCACAAATGAGTGACGCACGTTTAGAGAAAACCGTGGTCAAAATTGAAAACAACAATAACGAGACGTTGTTTACAGCCACAGGTGAAGTCCTAAAATTTGAAGGATTCCTAAAAGTTTATCTAGAAGGTTCAGACGAAGACGACCAGGAAACAGCAGGTCTTCTTCCGCCATTAGCCGTTGGAAACCGACCCGATTGTATTCAAATTTTGGCAACCCAACGATTCTCCAGACCACCAGCACGCTATACGGAAGCTAGTTTGGTAAGAAAACTTGAAGAATTGGGCATTGGACGTCCGAGTACATACGCACCAACTATTTCGACTATTCAGAAAAGAGAATACGTCGAAAAAGGAAGCAGCGATGGGGAAGAACGCATTTTCAATGTGCTTACCCTGTCTGATAATGAAATAACCTCGGCGAAAAAGTCAGAGACTACCGGAAGTGATAAAAACAAACTGATTCCGAGCGATATTGGCAAAGTGGTAACCGAATTCCTGATCAAACATTTTGATCAAATCATGGACTACAATTTTACCGCAAAAGTCGAAAAGGAATTTGACGAAATAGCCAATGGGTTGAAGCAATGGTCTACGATGATCGACGATTTTTACAATCCATTTAATAAGACTGTCGACAATGCGATGGAGACCGCCGAACGTGCAAGCGGAGAGCGTTTTCTTGGTGATGATCCAGAAACGGGTAAACCGGTGATTGTTCGACTGGGCAAATTTGGCCCTATGGTTCAAATTGGAAAAATTGAAGATGACGAGAAACCTAAGTTTGCAAGCCTACAGGCTGGACAAACCTTAAGCAAGGTTAACTTAAGTGATGCATTGGAACTCTTTAAATTTCCAAAAGTCATTGGGGAGTATGAAGGTCATGAATTGCTTGTTGCCCAGGGAAGGTTTGGCCCATATGTGAAGTTCGACAAACTGTTCGTTTCTATTCCTAAAGAGGAAGAAATTGGCTCCGTTGATCTACCCCGTGCTATTGAATTAATCAAAGAGAAACAAGAAGCTGATGCACCTGTTGCTGAGTACGAATCGTTACCCGTGCAAAAAGGTGTTGGCCGTTTTGGTCCTTTCATCAAGTGGAACAATATGTTCATCAATGTGAGCAAAAAATACGACTTTGATAATTTATCATATGATGAAATCGTTGAGTTGATTGAACTTAAGAAACAAAAAGAGATTGATAAGTACATCCACCGATGGGACGAGGAAGGAATTTCTGTTCAAAAAGCCCGGTGGGGTAGATTTCATATTATCAAAGGCAAGCTAAAAATAGAACTCCCTAAAACATTTAAAGTGGAGAAGCTGTCCTTAGAGGAAGTTCAAAAAATGATCGAGGAGAAAACTCCGAAGAAAAAAACCAGAGCAAAAAAGAAGTAACGCCTTTTCATGATTGACAAAAAGGAATTATCCAGTCTTATTTATCTTCTTGACGACTCCGATGAAGAAGTTGTTGAACAGGTAGAGTCCAAAATTCTTTCGTTTGGACATGAAGCTATTGCTTATTTAGAGGAAGTTTCCCTAACTGAGAATGAAGTTATACGACTTGAACGCGTCCAAAACATTATTCGTGAACTAAAAAAGACCGAAATCGTTCGTGATCTTGTGCAATGGACACTCACAGAAAGTGAAGACTTGCTAAAAGGGTTGCTCATACTCGAACGACTTGAATTCCCCTACACAGATGAACAGGCAATTCACAACCAACTCGACAAAATACGACTGGATGTCTGGTTAGAGTTTAATAATGATCTGACCTCTTTTGAACAAATTAAGGTTCTGAATTACGTTCTCTTTAAGGTACATAAGTTCAAAGGAAATTCAGAAAGCTACCACGATATAAACAATTCCTTTCTAAGTAAGGTGCTGGAAAACAAAACCGGCAACCCTGTGTCTATGGGTATTATTTACTCTCTTATTGCTCAGAGATTAAATATTCCCGTATTTGGCGTTAATCTCCCACAACATTTTGTGTTGGGATATAAAAGTCTTGATGGCTTAGAGATAATAAAGAGCTTTAATGAGGATAGTTCCATTCCTCAAAACGATGATGACAATGAAATCATGTTCTACATCAACCCATTTACAGATGGTTTGATTCTCAATGGAGAGAGTTTGAGGTCGTTTCTAAAACAATTAAAAATTGATCCCAGACCTGAATACTTCTCTATCTGTTCGAATGTCGATATTATAAAACGGGTACTTAGAAATCTTGCCTTTAGTTATGGTAAAGCTTCTCAAACAAATAAGTCTGACATCGTAAAGAAACTACTGGACTCCTTGTAAAACATTCAAACCAGCTGAACTTTTGAATCACTAAAACCGTATCTGTTAACCAACATACGTACGGAGAGCAATAGCACAAAAATTTCCGTAAAGCCCCGTTCCATTAGATCTATTCAGCCTCTCTTACCATCCTAAAACCTTGGCAAAGATTAAGGGTGCCACAATAGTCGCGTCAGATTCAATAATGTATTTGGGTGTATCAATGTCTAATTTACCCCAGGTTATCTTTTCGTTTGGCACCGCTCCTGAATATGACCCATAACTTGTAGTGGAATCTGAAATTTGGCAGAAGTAACTCCAAAATGGCACCTCTTTCCATTCCAGGTCCTGGTACATCATTGGAACCACACATATTGGGAAATCCCCAGCAATACCTCCTCCGATCTGAAAAAAACCGACCCCTTTTCCTTCTGAGTTGGCTCGATACCATTCGGTTAAATACATCATGTATTCTATTCCGGATTTCATGGTATTTGTTTTTAGCTCTTGTTTAATGCAATAACTGGTAAAAATGTTTCCCATTGTACTGTCCTCCCAACCAGGAACAATAATTGGTAGATTCTTTTCGGCGGCTGCCAGCATCCAACTGTCTTTGGGATCAATTTCGTAATGCTGTTTTAAATCGCCGCTTAATAACATTTTATACATGAATTCATGAGGCAAGTAACGCTCTCCATCCTTTTCAGCTTGCTTCCACTGTTTGAAAATTTTATCCTGAATTCTGCGAAAAGCCTCTTCTTCTGGAATACAGGTGTCTGTTACCCGATTAAGCCCTTTTTCCATTAATGCCCATTCCTCTTTGGGTGTAAGATCACGATAGTTTGGCACCCTTATATAATGTGAATGTGCTACCAGGTTCATGATATCCTCTTCAAGATTTGCACCTGTACAAGATATAATGGCCACTTTATCCTGGCGAATCATTTCGGCTAGAATCTTACCTATTTCAGCTGTACTCATCGCACCGGCTAGAGAAATCATCATTTTACCTCCCTCGTCTAAATGTTTTCTATATCCATCAGCAGCATCAACAAGCGACGCGGCATTAAAGTGAAGAAAGTACCTATCAATAAAATCACCTATGCTATTCACAACTTTTTTCTTCAAAAGTAAATGACCTGTTTCATAAAAATACAGGGAATTGTGAATTCATAAAAAGAAACACGAACTGCACGCGGTTCTACTGCGATTTCAAATTAGATTGTATACTGAAGTTTGGCCAATGCCATATACGTTGCGTCTACGTCGAACACTCGATAATTTACTTTGAGGCCAAGATTAATTCGAGGTGTGATATTATAACTGTTCTCAACGATAAAATTCACTGTTGGGCCTTGAACAAAAACAAACTCGGTGGTTGTCCAAATTCTTCGTTCATACTTTTGAGACTGATAACCAAGACCTCCGCCTAATTTTAGCATATACGTATGGCTGTGCCCAGTCGGTACCACAAACAGGTTAAAGTCGGCACCAATTGCTGAACCATTAAATGTGTACACTTTTTTACCATTTCCGTATTCAAATCCAAAAACAACCGAGGAAGCAAAAAAACGGCTAAATTGATACCCAAATTCATTCTCATATCGAAAATTTTGACCCATATCATCGTATTCCACTCTTCCTGCATTGAAGGAAATGAAGGGTTTATGTTTGGGTGTAGTGGAGTCAACCTGTGCATTCACACCAATCGCACACGTAATTATTAGAATAGTTGTTAGGATACTTTTCATGTATTGATTTAATTTTCTCATTTGTGCTCAAAATGGAGAGTTTAATAGCCCAATATTTTCAACATACTCTTATGGCTTTGCTCCTTACTGAAAATACGCGTCGTAATCTCCCCTTCTTCATCACGATCTATAACAATATGTTTAGGAGACGGTATTAAACAGTGTTGTATACCACCAAACCCACTTAAGGCTTCCTGATACGATCCCGTATTAAAAAATCCTATGTATACCGAATTATCTGGATCATACTCGGGTAAATAAATGGCATTGACATGTTGCTCAGAATTGTAATAATCATCGCTGTCGCAGGTCAATCCGCCAAGTAAGATACGTTCATATCTTCGGTTCCAATTATTTAAGGGTAACATCACAAAACGTTGATTTATTGCCCATGCATCGGGTAACGTAGTCATAAAACTGCCGTCAATCATATTCCAGCGCTCTCGATCATTTTGTTGCTTCTGATGTATGATGTCATAAATGGTGCCGCCGCTTTCGCCAACGGTAAACGAACCAAACTCGGTAAATATATTAGGTTCCGGGACACCTTCATGCATGCAAACCTGTTTGATTTGGGCTACAATTTCTTCAGCCATATACTCATAATTGTAGTCGAAATTCAACGATCTTTTAATCGGAAACCCACCACCAATATTCAAGGCTGTCAGCTCTGGACATACTTTTTTGAGGTCACAATACACTTTAAGGCACTTGTGCAACTCATTCCAGTAGTATGCATTATCGCTAATACCGGTGTTAATGAAGAAATGCAACATGTTTACTTTTGCTCTGTTTATTGGCTTTACCTTACTTAAATAAAAAGGAACAATGTCTTTGTAACCAATACCCAAACGACTTGTATAAAACTCAAACTTGGGCTCTTCTTCCGACGCAATTCGTATTCCAACATTAAAATCGCCTGAAATTTTATTTGCTAAATGATCAATTTCATCAACGTTGTCTAAAATGGAATGGCACTGTTTAAAACCATCTGCAACCAGTTCTGCAATTCGTTCAACATAAGCTTCCGTTTTATAGCCATTGCAAATAATAAATCGATCCTTTGTCAGAAGTTTATCCTCAAAAAGTGACTTAACAATCTCTAAATCAAAGGATGACGAGGTTTCTACATGTATATCGTTTCCCAATGCCTCTTCCATCACGAACTTGAAATGAGAGCTTTTTGTACAATAACAATAGTTGTAATCCCCTTGATAATCCACTTTTGCCATGGCTACGTTAAACCAGGTTTTAGCTCGTTTTATGTTTTCGGATATTCGAGGCAAGTACGTAAATTTCAACGGGGTTCCATATTGCTTTACTAAATCCATTAGAGCCACGCCATGAAAACTTAATTCAAAATTATCGTCTACTTCAAACTCCTGTTGGGGAAATTCAAAGGTTTGTTCTATCAGGTCAAGGTACTTGTTTTTCATTTATTCAAGTCATTTACATCTCAATGTAAATGCAAATGTAAGTCACTTACATATAGTAAACATTTCGTTATAACTTTGTATTTGTAATTATGTATGAGTTTTCAAAAATTGTTTCTATCTATAACGAAGGTGACTTTGACTCTTGCCTTCGTGAATTAAATAGTATTACCGGATCGCTTTCTAGAGAAGAGATTTGCCTGAAAGCAGAATGTTTACAGCGCCTTAATCATTATGACGAAGCTATGAAAGCATGGAATGTGGCTATTGCAAACTTTGGAGAAGAAGCTGATTTCTACGCTGAACGTGGGGTATGTAAATTTCATTTACGTTTTAAGTCATCACTTGATGATCTAAACAGAGCCGTGGAGTTGGATCCTGAAAATGGTTACCGATATGCATGTAGAGCTTATGTGAAAGACAAGATAGGTGACATCGAAGGTGCTATTGAAGACTATTCAAAATCGTATGACTTAGATCCTGAAAATGAAATAACCCTTAACAATTTAGGGTTGGCTGAAGAGAAACTTGGGTATACCAAAAAAGCACGAGACCGATTCCTAAAAGCAGACAAACTTATTGGCATAGATCACATAACCAATAAATATTTTACGGATTCCACCCCTGAAACGGTAGCACCCGTAATCAAGAAAAAAACCACCATTACAAGCGAACTACGCAAAATGCTCAGCTCTCGAAAAGAGTTCAAATCATTTTGGACAGATGCCCTTAGACTTCTCGGTCTAAAAAAATAATACAACCACCGTTCTCAAACGGATTATCATATCTAGAATGGCAAAATTTGGTTAAACTTGCCGTTCAATTTATTCATATGAAATATCCAACGATTGACAATCAACTTTTTATAGATAACCGTAAACGATTTGTTGCAGAAATGCAGCCCGGTAGCATTGCAATTTTCCATAGCAATTACCAATATACATGGAATGGCGACGCGTTTCATAAATTCAAACAAAACTCTGACCTTATTTACTTGTCTGGAATCGACCAGGAAGATTCGGTGCTGGTCCTATTTCCAGACTGTCCAATCAAGGAATATCAGGAATGTCTGTTCCTTACCGAAACCAACGAACACATTGCCGTTTGGGAAGGTCATAAATACACCAAGGAAGAAGCAACTGAAGCATCAGGTATACAAAGCGTTCTATGGAACGACAACTACCTGGATAAACTTAGAAGTGTCATTAACATGGCAGATAACATCTATTTGCCCCTTAATGAGAATGATCGCTATCCGTTTAAGTCGCCCTACAAAAATCTGGATTTTGCCCTGGAATTAAAGGAAAAGTTCCCGTTGCATAATTACGTGCGTGCAGGAAATATATTGCAACGTCTTCGATCCGTAAAACATCCTGTTGAGATTGAAATGGTCCGCACAGCCGTTTCCATTAGCAAAATGGGTTGGGAGCGAATCCTGAAGTTCACCAAACCAGGTGTGTGGGAACAGGAAATTGAAGCTGAGTTAATTCACGAATTTATCCGTAATCGAGGAAATGGATTTTCGTTTGATCCCATTATTGCAAGTGGTGATAGTGCTTGTGTGTTGCACTACGTCGAAAATAACAAGATTGTAAAAGATGGTGACCTCATTTTGGTCGACTGTGGTGTAGACTATGGCAATTTTGCAAGTGACATGACCCGATGTCTTCCAGCCAATGGCCGGTTCTCTGACCGTCAAAAAGATGTATATAATGCAACCTTACGGGTAATGAAAGACGCACGTGATCTACTAACTCCAGGCACCCTGCTTATGGATTACCATACCGTTGTGGGAACCATCATGGAGAAGGAACTGGTTGATCTTGGCCTGTTGACCATGGACGACATTAAAAACCAGGATCCGAACTGGCCAGCATACAAAAAGTACTTTATGCATGGCACATCGCATTTTTTAGGTATTGACGTACACGACAGCGGAATGCGGTATGAACCAATGCAAGCCGGCAACTTGTTTACCTGTGAACCGGGTATCTATATTCCAGAAGAGGGTATTGGCGTACGAATTGAAAACAACATCATTATTGAAGAAAATGGTTACACCGATTTAATGGACGAAATCAACATGCCGATTGAGGTGGATGAGATCGAAGAAATTATGAATTCAACAGCTGGTTCGAATTGAAATCCGTAAATCATATTTAGACATATTATTGTAAAGCCCTTCGGAATCCGAAGGGCATTTTTTTGTGTCATCCCTACGGGATTCATCCACATTCGGGACATGTGGTTATTATCGTTTCGCCTCTAATGAGGCTTTCATCGTGATCCTCAAAGCACCTTTTTCACTTTGCCCCAGAGGGGCAACACATCTATAAACACTGGCTTGTGCGATGGCCGGGTCCCCTAGGGACACCACTATAACAAATTGTCCTGTGGTCTAGGTGTCATCCCTACGGGATTCATCCACATTCGGGACATGTGGTTATTATCGTTTCGCCTCTAATGAGGCTTTCATCGTGATCCTCAAAGCACCTTTTTCACTTTGCCCCAGAGGGGCAACACATCTATAAACACTGGCTTGTGCGATGGACGAGTCCCGTA
>CAYZWM010000018.1:16471-21024 GCA_964482155.1 uncultured Chitinophagaceae bacterium
CCCAGAGGGGCAACACATCTATAAACACTGGCTTGTGCGATGGACGAGTCCCGTAGGGACGGCACTATAAAAAGTTGTCATGGTCTAGGTGTCATCCCTAAGGGATTCTCACACAATTCGGACTCGTTGTTATAAACGTTTCGCCTCTAAAGAGGCTTTCATCGTTATCCTCAAAGTACAATTTCACACATTGTCCCAGAGGGACAGCACATCTATAAACACTGGCTTGTGCTATGGCTGAGTCCCGTAGGGACGGAACTATTATAAACCTGTTTTTACTTGATAGGCAGGAATTGATCTTTAATCCAAAAAATAGCTAAATGTGACTATTGTAATAAACTTATTCTACTATTAAATTGTATGCGTTTTCTTCAGAAAGAGAATTTAAACAATGGCAGAACAGCAGAAACTAAGTTGGTGGAACTCCTTACCTGGTATTTTAAAGGCTTTAGCTGGCTTGGTGACGGCTGTCGCTGGTCTATTGTTGGCCTACCATGGCCTTAATCGCGAGACTGCTGTCCTCGAAGACAATATCGATTCCGTTTCAGTAATAGATACTAGTCCGATTGATACTAAGCCACCACTGATTGATACAACCATTTATTTAACGAATGATTCAACAATAGAGTTAATCATTGAAGAATTACCCATTGACGTTTTACCATACATCATATCCGTCGAGCCGACTTGCGATGATGGGATTAAAAATGGTTTGGAAACAGGAATAGACTGTGGTGGAGGAGTGTGTCCACCTTGTATGATAAAATATCGAATAACGACACATACCGGAAGCGATCAACATGCAGGTACTTGCGAGGAAATTCTCATCACATTGGTCGGTGATCAAGGGACTTTGCGTATGCATTTGGATAACATTGGATTTAACGATTTTCAACCAAATGCGAACGACTATTTTACTATTACCCATTCTGACATAGGTAACCTCATCGAATTTACCATTAGCATGAATAATGGTGACTTTAGTTGTACAGGAGATGTGATCAACCGATGGTTGCTCAGTTGGATTCAGATTGAAGAGCTTTCGACTAATCGTTCGACAGGTGTGCTAAACGTGAATCGATGGGTGGGAGAACGAAACAATGAAGTTCTTAATTTCACGCAACAAAGTCCTTTCTTGTAGTCAATTTGATATACAATATTAGGTGCCTTTAAAGAAGAAAATTATAAGCCAATAAGAACGATTCCCTTATTGATTATTTAAATGAGAACACGGTTCTCATTGATCATTACCCAACGAAGGCTCTTGCGAACTCCAATACCTGAGGCAATCCAGAAACATCTGAACCACCGGCCTGAGCAAAGAAAGGCTGACCGCCTCCACCACCTTTAACGGCTTTCGCCCATTCGCGAATCAGTTGTCCTGCGTTCCAGTCTTTTTCCTTTACAACACTGTCGGCTATCATAATCGAAATGCTTGGTTTGTCGTTGATATTTGCCACAAGAACAGCAAATAGATCATCTATTTCGTTGCGAAGCTGGAATAACATATCCTTTGCCCCAGCAGAATTTCCTATTTCCACTTGTTCAATTAACACGTGAACACCGTTTTGGTACACCACTTTTTCCCGTAACTCGTTTTTCAACAATCCCAGTTGTAGCTTCTCCAATTGCTCCACCTTTTTGGCAGCTTCTTTGTGCTCGTTAACCAACTGGTTCACTTGTTTTAACACGTCTTTCGGATGGCTCAATACTTCTTCAATTTGGTCCAGCAATGCTAAACGGTTGTTGAAGTATTGTTCTGATACCTCTCCTGATATAGCCTCTATCCGTCGAACTCCAGCAGCCACACTTGATTCGTGCACCACCTTAAACCGACCAATATGGGACGTATTCGATACGTGGGTTCCTCCACACAATTCTTTGCTGAATCCTTCATCAAACGTAATAACCCGAACTACATCACCATACTTTTCACCGAACAGGGCTGTCACACCGCTATTTATTGCAATGTCATAGGGCACCTTTCGTTGCTCATTGAGTTCAATGGATTCTCCAATTTTAGTATTTACAACGTGTTCTATCTCCGCCATTTCTTCATCAGAAACTTTGGCAAAATGCGAAAAGTCAAACCGCAGTTTATATGGGTCTACCAAACTGCCTTTTTGGTTTACATGGTCACCCAAAACCTGTTTCAATGCGGCATGCAACAAGTGGGTAGCACTGTGGTTCTTCATCGTGCTGTTTCGATTCGCCACATTAACTTGTGCTGTAAAATTTTGCGTGCTGTCTAGTGGCAGTTGATCCACTACATGCACAATTAAGTCGTTTTCTTTTTGGGTGTCCAATACCTTAATGACCTCGTTGTTTCCAGATCCTTTTATAAAACCTGTATCTCCTACTTGCCCTCCACTTTCAGCATAAAACGGAGTAAGGTTAAACGCTAATTGAAATTTCTCCTTCCCTTTTACTGTGAGCGTTCGGTGACGGGTTATGTTGACCGTTGTTTCTGTAAAGTCAAAACCAACAAATTCTTCATTTTCATCGTCTAATAATACGTGCCAGTCACCTGTTTCTTTGGCTGCGTCGGCCTTGGAACGTTTCTTTTGCTGTGCCAATGCGGCATCAAAGCCAACCATGTCTACGGTCATGCCTTTTTCAGAGGCAATCAATTGGGTCAGGTCAATTGGAAACCCAAAGGTATCGTACAGTTCGAAAGCCGTCGTCCCTTTTATCTCATTAATTTTTTCTTTGCTACAATATGAATCCAACCGTTCCAGTCCGGAGAATAAGGTTCTAAAAAACGATATCTCCTCCTGCTCAATCACTTTGGTTACAAAGTCCTTTTGAGCAACTAGCTCGTCGAAGACGCCTTCAAATTGCTTCGCTAAACCACCAATCATTTGGTGCAAGAAAGGTTTATTCAAGTCCAGAAAACTATATCCGTATCGGACAGCGCGTCTAAGAATTCTGCGTATCACGTAACCAGCTCCAGTATTACTCGGCAGCTGCCCATCGGCTATACAAAACGCCAACGCTCTTAAATGATCGGCAATGACTCGAAAGGCAACATCCGTTTGTTCTTGTTCGCCGTATTTCTTGCCACTGATTTGTTCCAGTTTACCAATGGTATCCATAAACAAATCGGTATCGTAATTTGAGTGTTGTTGTTTGATGGCTCGTACCACACGCTCTAATCCCATGCCTGTATCGACGTGCTTAGCACTCAGATGACTTAACTTCGTATGAAGCACTCTATTGGCTTCTACCTCTTCTTTGGTCGCTTCATGATTTTCAATCTTGAAATTATGGTGCATTTTCGAACCGCCCCCTACCCAAACACGTTCATACTCCATAAACACCAAATTCCACAGTTCTATAACTTGTGGATGATCGGCATTCACCAACCTCTTACCATCCAACTGTTTGCGCTCACTTTCTGGACGTAAATCTATGTGTATCTCCGAGCATGCACCACACGGGCCAACTTCGCCCATTTCCCAAAAATTATCCTTCTTATCGCATCGAAGAATATGATTGGCATCCATGTATTTTTTCCAAATGTTTTCTGCTTCTATGTCAGGCTCCAATCCATCAGATGGATCGCCCTCAAATACGGTCACATACAACCTCGATTTGTCTAACTTATATACTTCGGTTAATAACTGCCAGGCCCATTCAATAGCTTCTTGTTTGAAATAATCTCCAAAGCTCCAATTGCCTAACATTTCAAACATGGTGTGGTGGTACGTATCGACTCCAACTTCCTCAAGATCATTGTGTTTGCCAGAAACTCGTAAACATTTCTGCGTATCAACCACTCGAAGGTCTGTCGCCTTTTTATTACCCAGAAAATAATCCTTGAATTGATTCATTCCGGCGTTTGTAAACATTAAAGTTGGATCGTCTTTTAGGACGATTGGCGCTGATGGAACAATCCTATGTCCCTTATCCTTAAAGAATTCTAAAAATGTGCTCCGTACCTCTCTAGATGTCATTTATCGAAATGTTAATTAATGTCAAAAACGTCTTTAAAATCTACTCCGTTTTTTGTATATATTCGCGGTGCGAAATTAGGGTGACAAAAATACATCCCACAAATCGATTAAATGGCAAAAAACAGATATAAATACAACCCTGAAACCCTTAGATACGAGACGGTTAAGACTCCGCTTTGGGTTATTGGTGTAAAGCTATTTGGTTTTTTATGCGCTGTAGCGATTTTTTCTACGCTCGTGATTTCAGCTTCGTACAAAGTCTTTGATTCTCCGAATGAGAGAAAATTGAGGAAGGAACTTGCTGAGAACAAAATGCAGATAGATTTACTTGAGAATCGACTTACCGATCTTTCCCAATCGATTAACACATTGGAAAAGAAGGATGGTCAGATTTATAGAGAAATATTCGATGCCCCCATGCCGGAAGCCTTAAAGGTGGCAGGAACTGGTGGTACTGACAAATACGGCAGTCTTCACAACTTAACTTATGGACGATCAATCAACGGATTACATTCCAAACTTGATCGACTGTCTGCCAAGGTAAGAATGCAGGGAATTTCGTACGATCAACTTATTGAGTTGGCCAAAAAGAAGACT
>CAYZWM010000018.1:21045-27817 GCA_964482155.1 uncultured Chitinophagaceae bacterium
GTACCCGCAGTTATGCCCATCCAAAATAAAAACCTTAAGCGTATGGCTTCAGGTTATGGATATCGAATTGACCCATTTTACAAAACGCGTAAATTTCATGGTGGAATGGATTTCACTGCACCTTCTGGTACAGAAGTATACGCAACCGGAGACGGAGTTGTCGAAAAGATCGAAGTTAAACGATGGGGTTATGGCAAAAACATTATCGTTAACCATGGATTTGGTTACAAAACGAGATATGCCCACTTGAGCAAATTCAAAGTAAAGCGAGGTGACAAAGTAACACGGGGCCAGATTATAGGCCTGGTAGGTAGCACGGGTAAGTCTACTGCACCACACCTGCACTACGAGGTAAGTTTTAACGACAAACGACAAAACCCGGCGAATTACTATTACAATGATTTATCAGACGAGCAATACGAGGAGATGATTGAACTTTCAAGTCATCCAAACCAGTCGTTTGACTAATGTCTCAGCCCTTACTTCCCGACAAAATTTATTATTCCATTACGGAGCTATCGGATCACTTTGGTGTAGCTAAATCTTTGCTAAGATATTGGGAAAAGGAATTTGAAAGCATTCACCCAAAACGCAATAAGAAAGGTACACGATTTTACTCAAATCAAGACGTTGAACAAATTCGACTCATCTATCATTTGGTTAAAAAGAAAGGGCATACTCTTGACGGTGCCCGAACTCAGCTAAAAACACAAAAAAAGAAGGTTAAAAGCCAAGTAGACGCCAAAGAGTCTCTACTCAAAATCAGGGGATTCCTGCTGGACCTAAAAGACAGTTTGTAGTTTTCCTCTATCTTTGGAGTGAACCAACCAAACACTCTAAACCATGAACAGGTCTTTTCTTTGTATTCTTCTTTTTTCCCTTTTTTATCAATCACAAGCATTTATTCCTCCAAAATATGCAGGTAGCCAATCTATGGCAACGGGAGGTGTTCGTATAGGCCAAAACAATGCCTGGAACACGTACAATCAACCCGCTAACATGATTTCCAATAACACATGGCTTGGCGGTCTTTCCTATTCCAATAATTACCTAATCAATGAGCTCAATTCGGTTTCGGCGAGTGGCCTATTTTCTCGAAAAAATTCTGCTATTGGTTTATATACCAACATGCAGGGATACAGCGTCTCAAATCAACTGGTCATTACGACATCGTTTGCCCAACGTTTAAGATCAACTATTAACGCAGGAATATCTATTCATTTCTTGCAAGAACATCTCTCAGGAGATGAATTTAAGGACCAACGGACGTTTGCTTTTTCCCTCGCCCTTAATAGCGACATAACCGAGCATTTTGTTTTGGACTTTATTGCATTTAATCCAACCTACGGGTTTAATTCAATATCGCCATACTTTGTTCTTGGAGGGAAGTTTCTTCTTAGCGACCAGAGCACCTGTTTTGCACAGGTTACCGTTGGTCTAAACAATCGCACAGCATTTAATTTTGGGCTGATGCACAAACCGGATGACAAGTGGTTTATAGCCATTGGAATGGGCAGCAACCCCAGCTTATTTAGCTTTGGACTTGGACTGAGTTTGTCCACCTTTGAGTTCCAAACCGCCTTTTCACACCATCCCATATTGGGGTTTTCGCCTTCCGTCACAGCTCTTATTGAGAAATGAGGTGGATACTTATAGGCACATTAACCCTATGTAGGATTATGACCCATGGCCAGCATGAGTCTGACCAATTTGAACGTTTGATAGAGGCTCAGGAAGAACAGGGCGAAGACGAACGACTCATTGCTCATTGGAACGATCTCAAGCTCAACCCGCTCGACCTTAACAAGTGCAACGTACATGATCTAATCTCGCTTCAAATCCTGACGCTTCGCGAGGCTCAGTCACTTATTGACCATCGCAATAAACATGGCCCTTTTCTTGACCTATTGGAGTTGCAGTGTTGTGATCTTGATCCAGCAAAAATTCAGGATCTACTTTTATTCGTGTCCATTAAACAATCGTGGAACCCCCAACTTGACCATTCAGATATAAAACATCAAATCTATCTCACCTTCCAAACCCACAGTCCTAAAAAAATGGGGTTTGTTTCTACCGACTCAAATGGCAAGTTGTATATAGGAAACCGGATTAAACACATACTTCGATACCGCTCACGGATATCCAAAAAAATCCGATTTGGCATTACGGCTGAAAAAGATGAGGGCGAACCGTTTTTCAAATACCCAAATCGACATGGATTTGATTTCAATTCTGGTTATGTTGAAATGCGAAGCTTTGGTTGGTTTAACACGCTTATTCTTGGCGATTACCAACTTGGTTTCGGCCAGGGATTGACTCTTGGCAGTGGCTTAAGTTTTGGCAAATCATCGTTGGTTCTTCAAACTAAAAAGAACGGGAAGAAACTGACTCCCTATCGCTCGTTGAACGAAAACAATTTTCTACGTGGAATTGCTGGCAATATGACGCTTGGCAAAACGGATTTAACCATTTTTGTTAGCCGAAATGCACTCGATGCGAACAAAACAATTCACAACAACACCATCGCTTTCACTTCTTTACAAACCTCTGGAAACCACAGACGTGTTAATGAATGGGAAGACAAAAATGTGTTGAGAGCTGATCAAACAGGTTATCACATTCGTCGTTCGTTTAACCGTTTTTCCCTTGGCCAAACCACGTCGATTGTTCGATTTAACGGCCTAATATCACCTTCAAACCAAGCCCACAAAACGGTCGAATTCTCAGGCAAACAGTTCTATAAAATAGGGCTTGACCATCATTTCTACTGGCAAAATGCATTGTTCTTTGGCGAATTGAGTTACGCAAGCAATTACACCATCTCTTATGTTGAAGGTTTTATGGTCAGCTTAAGTAAGTCTATAGATGCCACATTATTTTATAGGAGTCTGTCGCCCGGATTTATCCATTACCAAAGTCAGGTGTTTTCTGAGTCGAGTTCTGCACGCAATGAAAAAGGCCTGTATTCTGGAATTCGAATCAAGCCGGTCAAAATTTTCGAAATCGTCGGATACGCTGATTTTTATCGTTTCCCCTGGTTTCGGCACAATGGCCAATCGGCAGGTTTGGGCAAAGACCTTCTGATAGAAACACGTTACACGCCCACTAAAAAACTTTCTATGTATTTCCGAATAAAATGGGAATCAAAGGGCCAGCATGAGGATATTGATTTACCGCAACGAAAACTCATCGACCACATGTCCAAACGCTACCGATTTAACATCGACTTAAAACCGGACAAACATCTTCGATTTCGAACACGGGTAGAATACAATACTTATCAAATTGGCACTGGCAAAAAGACCTTTGGCAGCATCCTCTTTCAGGACATGACCCACAAACTGGATCATATTCCGATTAAGTACACCCTACGCCTGGCTATTTCAAACATCGATCACTTTAACAATCGAATTTATACCTACGAAAATGACGTACCTCTATCCTATTCAATTCCTTTCTACCAACACGATATGATGCGTGTCTATGTATTAATTTCATACAGAATGAACCGAAATGTTGATTTTTGGTGGAGATTTGCGTACGATTACAAAAGCACATCGGATGGTTTTGGTAGTGGTTTAGATCACATTGCTGGAAATCATCGATCCAACGTAAAATTTCAGATAAAAATTCAGTTATAGCGATGACGAAATTAAGTGTAAACATCAACAAATTTGCAACCATAAGAAATGCACGTGGAGGAAATAATCCGGACTTAATTCAAACCGTAAAACATTGCGAATTGTATGGTGCTGAGGGCATTACGGTACACCCTAGACCTGATGAACGTCATATCCGATATCAGGATGTCAGGGATTTGTCTCCCCGGGTTACCACAGAATTTAATATTGAAGGAAACCCCACAAAATCTTTTGTTGACCTGGTTCTGGAATTTAGACCTACTCAAGTAACTCTTGTCCCTGATGCACCAGATACTCTTACGTCGAATGCAGGATGGGATTGTGTAACGAATGAAACCTTTTTAGTGGATGTTATTGCTCAGTTTCAATCCGCTGGTATTCGAACTTCAATTTTCATTGACCCGATAGTTGATCAAATTAAAGCCGCCAAACAGACTGGAACGGATCGAGTTGAACTTTATACAGAATCGTATGCCACGATATTTCAACTGGGTAAAATAGAAGAAGCCATTGCTCCTTTTGTAAACGCATCTGAGGAAGCCAGTCTTCAAAACATTGGCCTCAATGCTGGCCATGATTTAGACCTCTATAATCTTGCCTATTTCCAGCAAAACGTTGTCGACCTTCTTGAGGTAAGTATTGGGCACGCGTTGGTATGTGATGCTTTAAATCTCGGTCTTCACAACGCTATTGTCGCCTACCTAAACCTGCTTAAGAAGTAGTAAAGCTACCTGGTTTTAAGTTGTTGAACAACGTCGTTCAGGGTATTTATTACATCATCCAGGAGAGGCGAAATCATGTCCATATTGGTCCGATTCTTTCCCCATTGTTCCAGATTTCTGATCTTTTGCTTGAGACTCACAATCCCCATCATATCAATGGACGGTTTCACTTTGTGCGCAGCCGCTCCCAAGTCCTCCAGATCATTTTCTGCCAGGGCAGTGACCATTCTATCTACGGATTCCGGTGCCATTTGAATAAACATATCGACCATCTTATTTACAAAGGCCGTATCTCCCGAAGCCAAGGACTCTAATTGATCCAGGCTATATAATTTATCTTCCATAATCATAAGTACGTGTTTCTGGGGTTGTGTTAATTACTGATTAATTCTTCAGCCTCTTCTTGTAGCATCCTATAAATTGTCGATTTTCCGATGTTCAGTTTCTTTGATACGGTTACAACGTCCTGATTATACTTGTCCAGGTAATATTTCACAATTCGGTTCGTGTAATCCCGTAATGGCATCTCCGACTGCAACAACGTGTCGATTGAACCGGACGAATTAAAGGTAATATGCTCATCTTCAACCAAAGCAGCGTCTGTCATTACACACGACAATTCCATTACAGCTTTAAGTTCCCGAATATTTCCAGGCCATGGATATTTTAGTAATTTATTCTGAGCTGAAGGCGATAAGGATAATTTCCCGATATCGTTCTCGGTACAGTATTCATCAATAAAATGTTTTGCCAGAAGCAAGATATCGTTGCTCCTCTCTCGCAAAGCCGGCAGGCTAATAGGCAAACCGAGTAAACGATAATATAAATCCTCTCTAAAGTTCCCTTTTCGCACTTCCTCTGCAAGGTCTTTGTGTGTCGCAACCAATATTCGACAGTTCAACTTGACGACTCCTGAACCACCTACCCGGGTAAGTTCCTTTTCTTGAAGAACGCGGAGCAATTTGGATTGCATATTGATATCCATCTCTCCGATCTCATCCAAAAAGATAGTACCACCAGTGGCTTCTTCAAATTTTCCAATTCGTCGGGCAATGGCTCCAGTAAATGAACCTTTCTCATGCCCAAATAACTCGCTTTCTATAAGTTCAGACGGAATAGCGGTAATATTTACAGCAACAAATGGGTTTTTGGCTCTATTACTGTTGTAGTGAATCGCTTTGGCGACAACTTCTTTACCTGTTCCGGTTTCACCCGTAATAGATACGGTAATGTTGCTACCAATTGCCTTCTGTATTAAGCTAAAGATTCGTTTCATTGGAGAACTGGTTCCAATAATAGACTTGCTGAAGTCGTATTTCTGAACGATCTGTTTTTTCAACTGAGAAATTTCTTCCTTCAGGTCTTCCTTCTCACGAATATTCTTAATTACATTCCAGATACGATCTTTCGTCTCGTCATCTTTAATGATGTAATCATAAGCTCCGTCTTTTAGAAGTTTAATTGCTGTTCCAATGTCTTCCTGACCTGAAATAATTACAACTGGAATTTCGGGGTTAAATTCCCGAATACGTTTAAGGACTTCTTCTCCTGATATATCAGGTAGTGAGTAATCCAATGTAATTAATGAGGGTTGTTCATCCAGACTCTTTAGAAAGTCTTTACCAGTGGTAAATTTCTTGACGGTAACGTCTGGGTTAAGAGATAAATGGTACTCAATTACTTCACCATACCAAACATCATCTTCTACGATGAAAATCTTAAATTCTTCAGCCATAATAGTAGTTTATTGCTTTACAAAGGACAAATATATATAAAAATTCCCAAAAAGGGAAATTTTCTCATAAAAAACTACCATTACTCATTTTTAGACACTACCCCGTTGTGTCATAAACCGTGTGATTTTACACCCAAATACCACGAAATGAATACACTCTATATTACACCATATTTTTTTTTTCAGAACCATTCGTTTTTTCCCCCACGTAAGCATACTTTTGCGGCAAATTTAGAGGCATATAATACAACGTAATTTATAATGGCAAACACAGGTAAAATTGCTCAGATTATTGGGCCGGTTGTCGATGTTAGTTTTGAAGGTGAGGGTTCTACTCCTCCAAAAATTCTTAACTCTCTTCAGGTAAAGCTGGAAAACGGCGGTACACTTATCTTAGAAACTCAGCAACACCTTGGTGAAAACCGAGTACGAACGATTGCGATGGATTCTACAGAAGGTCTTGTACGAGGTATGGAAGTTGTAGACTCAGGCGACGCGATTAAAATGCCTATTGGCGACGCAATTAAAGGACGTCTATTTAACGTAGTAGGTGAAGCTATTGATGGTATTGGTCCAGTTGATAATACGAATGGTCGACCTATCCATGCGGATGCTCCTAAATATGAAGACCTATCTACATCTTCTGAAATACTTTTCACCGGAATCAAGGTTAT
>CAYZWM010000018.1:27850-28090 GCA_964482155.1 uncultured Chitinophagaceae bacterium
TTGGTGGTGCTGGTGTTGGTAAAACTGTTCTAATTCAAGAGTTGATTAACAACATTGCCAAAGCGTACGACGGATTATCTGTATTTGCTGGTGTTGGTGAACGAACTCGTGAAGGAAACGATTTGATGAGAGAGATGATCGAATCTGGTATCATCAACTACGGTGACGAATTCAAAAAGTCCATGGAAGCAGGTGGATGGGATTTGTCTAAAATTGATAAAGAAAAACTTAAAGAATCTA
>CAYZWM010000019.1:0-5879 GCA_964482155.1 uncultured Chitinophagaceae bacterium
TTGTTTATGAAGATGACAGCTACGATGCCGATATCAATTTTTGGAAAACCGTTCGACCTGCTGGGTTAAAGAAAATTGAACAGGAGTTTATTCGAGTTCAGGATAGTATTCACGAGTATCATTTCAGTGATGAATATTTGGATTTGCAAGACAGCACATACAATGATCTTAATATTTGGGATTTTATACTAAACGGAATTGTCCATAGAAATCATAAGAAAGGAACACGTTATCACTTACTCCCTTTAATACAACAAATCCAAATAAATAATATAGATGGATACAGACATACCATTGGAGGATCATTTACAAAACGATGGAAAAATGAGAAAGACCTAAGACTCAACGGTGGACTCAGCTATGGATTGGTTAATGAAAACTTTAGAGGCCGTGTTCAAGCCCGATATATGTATGATCCCAAAACCTTTAGTCGGGTACGTATTTACTATGCGAATCAATATAAAATGATAAACGACCGGGCGAGTATTGTTGGTACCTTGAGTCCGTCAAACTATGCGGAGAACAAAGGCTACGGTATTGGTCATGAACGGGAATGGATCAACGGATTTTTTGTAAGGGCATACCTAGATTACAATCAATATGCTCCATTTCAAGGGGAAAAATTAGACCAATTATGGGACGTATTCCCCAGTTTTAACGAGGCACAGGATTTTGATGCGTTTGAAGAATTGGTGTTGAGTATAAGAGCACGAATAACATTTAAACAGAAATATGAACTTCGGCCACATAAAAAGGTAATTACAGGGTCTAAGTACCCCGTGTTAAACGTGACGTACAACAAAGGAATTAAGCCGTTTTTAAAGAGCGATGTTAATTATGATTATTTGGAAATTGGAACACGTTATACCTTTAAACTTTTTAAAATCGGCACGACTCGAATGCAGTTTCAAGCGGGTCGATTCATAAACGACCGGGAAGTAAGACTGTCAGGTCTTAAGTACATTAGAGGTTCGGACAAATATTTCTTCTCAAATCCGCTGCAAACCCCGCAATTAATTCAATCCGTAGGTTATCAAACAGCCAAAGGGTTTGCCCAGGTAGGCATGATGCATCACTTTAATGGTCTTTTGTTGCGAAAAGTACCTGTTCTTAAAAGAACCGGACTTCAATTGGCAGGTGGCGCGTTTGGTATGTTATTGGAAGGTGGTTATCTGACCCAGGGTGCTCAAAGCACGCAGGGAGCTATCAGTCATGGTGAAATTATTGCTGGAATAGAGCGACCTGTACGACTGTGGAAACAAATGTTTCGTTTTGGAGCCTATTATGCGGTGTCTGAAAATTCCTTAGATGGATTTAATAGTGGATTTAAGTTTGGAATCGACTTTTACAATTCAGTCTCTAGACGATGGCAGTATTAACGAAAATGAGCTCATAGCTTGAGTTTTATTGATCAGGAACCAGGCACCGGACATGCAAATAATTTAATCTGATTACCTCTTGTGGAAAAGATCAATTGTTACGGTAAACAATTGACATAATATTCTGTTAGACAATTACATTTGCATCGCTTTTGAATCAGTTAAGAAGTATATTAAAAATTGTTCGTGGGTATCGATCACGGCAGTGGCAATACATATTGTTTAATGCCCTGGCGTCCATATTTTCCGTTTTTTCGATCGCGGCTTTGATTCCCTTTTTGGAAGTGGTTTTTAATAATAACCCAAACCAGGTGGTTGATCCAGTTCTGTTTTCGTGGCAGCCGGATCAACTGTTGAAATATCTCGACTTTCGGTTAAGCAGTTTTATACTTGAAAAAGGGAGTTTAACCAGTCTGTATTACTTCAGTGTGGCCATCATCATTTTGTTCTTACTCAAAAACATATTCAACTACCTGTCGTTCTATACCATTGCGTATACCCGAAGTGGGGTGGTGCGTGATTTGAGAAAAAGGGTATACCACAAGCTCGTTGACCTGCCTGTATCGTTTTATTCAGATGAGCGTAAAGGCGATATTATTTCAAGGTTGACCAACGATGTCAAAGAAGTGGAATGGGGCGTTGTAGGGGCAATTGAAATGCTGTTTAAACACCCGTTTTATATTCTCATATACGTAACCAGTCTTTTATTAATTAGCTGGGAGCTTACTCTGTTCTCGATTTTCATATTGCCGGTTAGTGGATATATAATAAGTCGCATTGCAAAACGGTTAAAAAGCACGGCTCAGAAAGGACAGAAAAAACTAGGAGAGGTTATAAACGTTATTGAGGAAACTTTGGGTGGTTTAAAGATTATTAAAGGGTTTAACGCCGAAAATCAGATTAAAGGTTTTTTTAATAAAAGAAATGAGCAACATTTTGGGTTGATGCTCAAATTACACCGGAAAGAACTGGCTGCTTCACCTGTTAGTGAATTCCTAGGTTCGGTTGTTATCAGTGCCATCCTCATGTTTGGAGGTGCCATGGTTCTTAACGAGACAGCTGGAATTGACGGGAAGTACTTTATAGCCTATATCGCCATTTTTGCTCAACTCATTACCCCGGCAAAATCGCTTACAGAATCGTATTTCCGTGTTCAAAAGGCATCAGCAAGTTTTGACCGATTATCCGAGATATTAGAAACTCCAAATTCAATTGTTGAAGTCTCTGACCCACTTCAACTCGATGGGTTGTCGAATTCGGTAACGTACACAAATATCTCCTTTAGTTATGCCGATAAAGAAGTGATCTCAAACATGTCGTTTGAAGTTAAAAAAGGAGAGACTGTGGCCCTGGTTGGAGCAAGTGGAGGTGGGAAGTCGACCCTGGCGGATTTATTACCAAGATTTTATGATGTAAAATCCGGTTCAATCTCGATTGATGGAAACGATATAAAAGGTGTTTCAATTACCAGTTTACGTTCATTAATGGGTATTGTAACGCAAGAGCCCATTTTGTTTAACGACTCGGTTTTAGAAAATATCCGACTTGGAAACCAGTGGGCATCGGCGCAAGATGTAGAAAAGGCTGCTCGAATAGCCAATGCAGACGAGTTCATTACAGCCCTGGAGAATGGATACGAAACCAACATTGGTGACCGGGGTAATAAGTTAAGTGGTGGCCAGCGACAACGTATTGCCATTGCACGTGCGGTGCTCAAAAATCCAGAAATATTAATTCTCGATGAAGCAACATCCGCACTTGATACAGAGTCTGAAAAATTGGTTCAGGAAGCCATAGAAAACCTAATGAAAGGACGAACCTCTTTAGTCATTGCACACCGCCTATCTACCATAAAACATGCAGATAACATTTTAGTCATTGCTGATGGTAGAATTGTTGAGCAAGGAACACATAACCATCTAATCGAACAAAACGGACATTACAAAAAATTAGTAGACTTACAAGGGTTTTCATGAAGTACAAACGGTTAACCGATAAAGAACTTGAGGTTCTTAAAGATAAATTTGTGGATTTTCTGGTTCTCAATGGCATTACGGCTGATGATTGGGTTAAACTCAAGGACAGTGATCGACAAAACGCTTCAAAAATGATAGACAGTTTTAGTGATGTCATGTATGAGGGATGGTTGAGGAGCATCGATTACCTAGAGATTGTTTTGCCAAAAGAAGTCATGTGTTTTTATTGTCAACCTGATCAAATAGTCTTGGTGGGTTTATCTACCGATACAGATGGAATTGATTTTACTACGATGACGGATTTTAGTCGGGTTCGAGATCTGGGAAACACCATAGACGTATATACCAAAACCAAGGGGTATACCAAACCAAGAGAACTAGAGATTTTTGGAATGATGGAGAACGGAGCTAAATCGTCCAATAAGGAACTATTTAATGTTTTATGTTTAGCACTGTAAACTGTCCAGGATCTGTGGTTAAAACAATCTTTAAAACAAGCTGTTTACTATAACAATGAAGTTAAAGATGGGGATATACCTTTTCTTGATTACAGCCTTAGTTTCGGCCTGTTCGAAACTAGGTGAGCAAGCCCCAGACTTCAGGTTTACGACTCTGAAAGGGACCGAAGTGTCTTCCCAAAATCTCAGTGGAAAGATCATTGTTTTGAACGTGTGGGCCACCTGGTGCGGTACATGCATCCGGGAAATGCCGGAACTCAATAAACTGTATACTAAATATGAGTCCGATACGTCCATCGTATTTTTGGCTCTTTGCGACAACAATGCGTCTGATATGGATAAGGTCTTATGTCGGTTCGATTTCTTATATCCTCAGGTGTCGAATGCCTCCCAGTATTCTTCTAAACTTCAAACCAGAATGGTTAAAACGTATCCTCAAAACGTCATATTAGATGAAAATTTTAAGATCGTTTTTGAGGTGTCTGATGGGTCGAACCACCTCTTTGGATCGCTTGACAGCAAAATACAGGAACTAAAAAAAATGAGAAATTAATAGAATGTACGCATGAACAACCATGATGCGGCACACAAAGCGGCCAAGCTTAAATTAAGCATATCGGATTCTGTTCGATTTTTAAATACGACCGATTGGAACCAGGTTGTAGGCGATCGAAACGTTTATTTGTCCGCGGCATACCTAGCTTCTTTGGAAGACAGCCTACACGATGTCATCGACTTTAGATATGTATTGTTTTACGACCCTCAATACGTTCCGGTTGGCGTGGCCATTGTCCAGTTGTTACATTTTACCAACAAAGAGCTAGACATTGAAGACATCAAACAGCGATTTGGCCACCTGATTTCTGAAAAAATGATCGCAAAATTGGATGCTCGTGTAATGCTTTGCGGAAACGCATTCTCAACAGGGGAGAATGGTTTTTTGTTTATTGAATCCATATCAGATGAAAGCGCAAAACTCCATGTGAGTAAAGCTCTCTTTCGTCTAAAAAGAGATGAGAAGAAGGCAAATAAAGGAGTTTCAATCATTTTGCTTAAAGATTTTTGGCCAGAATCGTTTGATAGCTTAACTGTACTTGAGCAAGAAGATTATAGTGCGTTTGAGATCGATGTAAACATGGTTATCCGTATTCGGGATAATTGGAAGACTTACGATGACTATCTACAAGACCTGGTTACAAAGTTTAGAACCAAGGTCAAAAGTGTTTACAAAAAATCAAGTGAAATTTCGGATCGGAGGCTTTCAGCACCAGAGATTCTCGAACTCACAGAAAACATAGATCAGTTGTACGATAATGTTCTAATGAAAGCAGACTACCGTTTTGGTGCGCTCAAAGGAAGTACGTTGTACCGATTCGCAAAGGAATTTCCTGAACGTTTTATTTTTATTGGCTACTTCCTAAAAGAAGAATTGGTTGGGTTTAGCTCCAGTTTTCATTCGGGTCACGTGATTGACGCTAATTTTGTGGGAATCAACTATCAGTACAACTACGATTTAGCCCTTTATCAGCGTATTCTATGCGATTTAACGAAGCTCGCCATTGATCGTGGAGTTACCGAACTTAGACTCGGAAGAACAGCCGAAGAGATGAAAAGTTGCTTTGGAGCAGAACCTGTTGGGATGAAACTATTGGTAAAACATCGCAATTCCATTACGAACAAATTGGTAAAACATGTAATTCATCACATATCGCCAAGCAAATTCGAAATTCGCAAACCGTTTAAAGCGGAAGTATACCAGCAAAATTAATGGATTCATTAACACAGATTGTTTTAGGAGCGGCGGTCGGAGAGGCAACGCTTGGTAAAAAGGTTGGAAATAAAGCCATGTTGTGGGGAGCCATTGCTGGAACCATTCCCGACCTGGATGTTCTTGGTCGTTCCTTTCTGGATGACCTAACCGCATTAGAGTGGCATAGAGGTTTCTCGCACAGCCTATTTTTCAGTGTATTCATGGCTCTCATACTCGGTTGGTTGGTCCATAAGATATACAAGAAGAAGAACGAGGCAACTGTAAAACAATGGAGGTGGCTGATGTTTATGAGTTT
>CAYZWM010000019.1:5908-27377 GCA_964482155.1 uncultured Chitinophagaceae bacterium
TGCCATACCACCTGGGGAACTCAGTTCTTTTGGCCTTTTGATTTAAGAATCGCGTTTAATAACATTAACGTAGTAGACCCGTTATATACCCTACCTTTTCTGGTTTTGGTACTTATGGCCTTGTTTACTAGGAGAGGGTCTGATAAGAGGATAAAATACAACAGATTAGGGCTTATTGTAAGCAGTGCATATATGTTAATCACTTTTGGTATTAAGTCATATACATACCATGCTTTTAAATCCAGTTTGGTTGAACAGGGTATTGAGTATGAGCAAATATCGAATAGGCCTACCATGTTCAATAACATATTATGGACGGCCAATGTGGAAACAAAGGATTCGTTTTTGATCGGATATTATTCGCTATTGGATTCAGATAAAAACATCAAGTTCTCTGGCTTTGCTAAAGATCAGTTTAAGATAGACGCGATACGAGACGAACCTCAAATTAAACGCTTAATATACATTACCAAGGGTTGGTATTTGATTCAGGAGAAAGAGGGTAAACAGTACTTATGCGATCTTAGGTTTGGCGAAATGTTTAATAGTACCGGGCGATTTGTGTTTACCCATGAACTTAAAAAAGTGGGAGATGAGTGGCAGGTTCATTCTGTAGAACCGGATTTTGAAGTAACTGATATGTGGGTTTACCTGAAACCACTTTTTGTTCGAATGCTCGGTAAAAAGGAATAAAAAAATCCCGATCGCTTCAAAGCGATCGGGATTGAATATATATTTTTCGATTAAATAAATTAGGCGAACTGGCAAATAACACCACCCATAAGGGTAATGGTAATAATCCAGTATCCCGTATTTACAGCGATATACTTAAAACCTTTTCTCTCAAACATGGCATTGGTAGCCATAATCGGTAAAACAAACATAATGCCTGCTATTAGCCCGTGAAATGCGCCGGCTTTAAATGTTCTAAAGTTACCGTCCCATCCGGGTGCATTTTTGTTTAACCAGGTTAAAGTGGCCTCCAATTGTTCTGGTTGTCCATGAAAAATAGAATAAAGATGAGATTGGTGTATCACAATGAAGTTGAGCATCATTGCTAATAAAATGGCCAATACAAAGCTTAACCCGAAAATAAGAGCCATGTTGCCCCCTTTCATTTTTTCTTCTGTCATGTTAGCGGCTTCCATCCAAACAGTTCCTAAAACCTTTGGATTGTACCAAATGAAGCCCATCACCATAGGAATAAGTGCGGCTAACAATAAAATAGGAAAATTCATTACCATAATTTTAATTTTTGTTCAATCCAAATATACCTTTTTTAGAAAAAAATACTAGAGAGTGGCTGCATGCCAATAGAGACGAAGACTAAATCCGACAATAAATAGACCGATAACGCGGTAAACCTTAATCAAAAAAGCAGGTTCAATGACTTTTCGCAAATAGCGACAACCCAACACCTTTAATGTATCCGTTGTGATGACGCCAATGAGTGCCGCAGCAAGGAAAACAACCACTTCATGTTCGGTGTCGTATTTGTTTTGTCCGACACCAATAATGGATATCCAAATCAGGAAAACAAACGGGTTGACGAAGTTGACAAGAAATGCCTTTGTGAAAAACGTGGCGTAATCTGATTTATTAATTTTTATTGCTTTTGTTGAAGGCAATTTGGGTTTAAAAATGTAACCCAGGCCGAATACAATCAGGATGGTACCACCAATTATAGACAGCCAAAACTCGTTCTGGCCACCTTCAAACAAACGGCGAGCAAAGAAATAACATAAAACTACAGCAGTAACGTCGCTAACAAATATGCCAATGGCTGCTGCCATACCACTTCTTGACCCATGTTGTAGGCTGGTTTTGAGAAGGTAAAAAAACACAGGCCCAATGAAAACCATCATTGCCAAACCGAATCCTAATCCATGGAGAAAAGCCATGCCGCGAAAGTAAGGTTTTACTGAAGTTCTTGAACCGATGCGGTTCATAATTTTGTCTAGAATTCAGGCCTATAAGATGTGTCCGTTGTATTTGACTGAAGGACGATGAAGAGGTAGATCCTGGCAACATGACTTTTATTAGAGAATTTAAACATGGATACCGTTTAGATCAAAGCCATTGATCCCAAAACGTGTTATCCACATCTGGTTCTTGTAAAATCATTTGTTCATTGGGCTTTGTATTTTCGTGATATGGATAAAGCTGCACAAGTCACGTGCCCGAATTGCGGGGAAGATATTGATGTAAACACATTGCTGGCGCACCAACTGGAAGAAGGCCTAAAATCGAAGTATGATACACAGCGAATGAAGGACCGTCAGGTATTAGACGACCGGGTAAAGCAGCTGGATGAGCAGAAAAAGGAATTTGATGAAAAGAAAAGGCGTGAAAATGAACTTTTTCAGGATAAGCTAAATACTGAATTAAAACACGAAAAACAGCGCATTGAAACCCGATTAAAAGCAAAGATTGACGAGGAACAATCCGAACGGTTTTCATTGATTCAGAAGGAATTAAATGAAAAAACGGAGCAAATAAAGGAACTCAACCGAACCAAGGCAGAAATTGAGCGTCTAAAAAGGCAGAACGAAGAACAACGTGAGCTTATTCAAATCGAGTTGGAGAAAAAAATGACCCAACAAATGGGCGAGGAGCGTATCAAAATTCAACGGCTTGTAGAAGAGCAAAATGAGCTCAAACATAAAGAGCTGGAGAAAAAACTCGAGGATCAGAAAAAGCTTACAGAAGAAATGAAACGTAAGCAGGAGCAAGGCTCTATGCAGCTTCAAGGCGAAGTTCAGGAGTTGGCCATCGAAGAGTGGTTGATGTCTGAGTTCCCATTAGATACCATTGAAGAGATTAAGAAAGGTGCTCGTGGTGGCGATTGTATTCAAATAGTCCATACCCGAATGCGTCAGAATTGCGGTAAAATATATTACGAGAGCAAGCGAACAAAGGAATTTCAACCTTCCTGGATTGAAAAATTTAAAGACGACATCCGAGACAGGAATGCCAATGTGGGGGTTTTGGTCACGGAAGTAATGCCATCCGACATGCCCCGATTGGGTTTAAAAGACGGTATTTGGATTTGTAATTTTGAAGAGTTTAAAGGGCTTTGTAAGGTGTTGAGACAAACCATTGTTATGTTGGATATGAGTGTAGAAACTCAAGCCAATAAAGGGGATAAAATGGGCATGTTGTATGACTTTTTAACCAGCAACGCATTTAAATTACAGATTGAAGGTATTGTAGAAGGCTTTACTCAGATGCAAAGCGATTTGGACTCGGAAAAACGGTCTATGCAACGGATATGGAAGAGTCGTGAAAAGCAAATTGAACGTGTTACCAATAACACCATTGACATGTATGGCTCGATTAAAGGCATTGCGGGTAACTCGATCGGGAGCATCCAGGCTTTAGAACTGGGGCCATCGGAAGATGAATCCGATGATTAAACATCCAGGTCGGCAGTTGCCAGAGCAACTGCCAGTTTAGATGATCGTTTGAAAAGAGCAATAAAGAAAAACGATTAGTCTTTGAGCAGAAAGCAGTCACGTACGGTTCAAATTCTCGATTGCAGTCGATTTTGCCATACCACGATATTGGTTTCCAAACATTGTTTTCCGCACTATCCGGCATAATTATATGTTTGTACTTGACATGGTTCGTATCAAGTGTGCTTCTATTTGGTCTATTGAAGCTTTTTGGTTGTTGGTTATTTGCCCTTTGGCTGTATTAATAATCACAACGGATAGCACGACAACAAAGATTGGTTTGAAATTCACAGGTTATTTACTCGGTAAGTCATCTTATAAACGGTTCGTATTTGAGCGTACACATAGGACAGGTTTAAGGCATAGACGAATAAAGCTGTCCGATTTGGGAAGAATTGGGTCATGATTTACCATATTTTCTTCAAAAAAAGATCGTTTTGAGTTAGCGAATAAGTCAATATATGAGCATTTAGAATTAACATTGACACACATGGAAACTTCCTTATTGCACTTACGTAAAAGGTGAAAATCGGGTTGAACTTTTTGTCATATTTGTTGCAATGAGAAAAGCAAATCTTGCCAGCGATGAAATAATGCCAAAAACTATTTTGCGTAATTTGGAAAAAGCGCTTTATCGGGTCATTGGCCCACATCGAAACTTAGCTCGAGAATTAGCTGAGCTGCTGAATCTGTCGCAGGAAAGTATTTACAGACGATTTAGAGGTGAAACATCGTTTACGCTCAATGAAGTCTGGATTTTACGAAACAAATGGGATATTTCGGTTGACGAACTGTTTGGGAACAACGGTAAGATTGTAGTACAATTCTCGGCCCTTTATGATCAACCATTTATTGTAAAATCCTATCTTTCAACGATCTACAAGAATCTTCTTAGCTTGTCAAAAGAAGAAAGCTGCACCTTATATTGCCTGGCTTCGGACATTCCTTTATTTCGATTCTTTGGTTATTCATGTTTGACCCAATTCAAGGACTTTTATTGGAAGAATTTAGTTCGATCAGATGCGTCAGATAAAAATGAACTGTTTCAATACTATCCAGAGATGAAACATCCGACGAGTGATGCAATTCATGAGTTATATAACTCCATGGAGGTACATGAAATATGGTCGAGCGATACCCTTAACGGTACGCTTAATCAAATTGAGTACTATTTTGACAGTGGATTGATGGATGGGGTTGAATCTCTCAAGTTGTTATATCAAAATTTGGTCGATTTGGTCGACGATCTGGTTTATGGAGAGAACCATGGCAGTATGACGTTCCATTACTATGAACTGGCGTTAAACAACAATTCCTTTTATGTGAATACCAAGTGCAGTCAGTTATTGGCCATTGGTATTAACGGAATAAACTCTTTACAAACCAGGGATTTGGTCGTCATTAACGATTATAAGAAATGGCTTAACAATGTACTTTCCAAGAGTTTGAAAATTTCTGGACAATCTCAAAAACAAAAATTTACGGTACTCAATACCTTAAAATCTAAGATTTTTGATTCCGCGTCCGGACGTCTACCGGAAACGATGCTCAACGAATTGATCGACTAACGGTTCTCAGAAGTTTATACCAGAGCCATTTCGCGGTTGTACTTATTTCGATAGTCAATGGGCGATAGTCCGGTGTACTTGCGAAATACGGTTCGAAACGCTTTGTTGTCGTTATATCCAACATCAGTCATAACCTCACCAATGGAATGTGTCGATGATTCTAAACTTTTTTTAGCAGCCTCAATCTTAACACGTTGAATATATTCGATGGGCGTATTCATAGTCGCCTTTTTAAATCGTCTGACAAAGTTCCTACGGCTTATTGCGTATTTATTCGCAAGGGCTTCGACACTGATTTTTTCACTAAAGTTAGTTTCAATAAACTCTTGCGCCATTTTTATGGATTCATCCGTATGTTCCTTTTGACCATTGAATATCATAAACTGGCTTTGATTGCTTCGGTCAAAGTCAATTTCCAACAGCTTAGAGCACCAAATTGCGGCTTCCCTGCCTGTATATTTTTCAACCAGGTGCAATAGTAAATTCAAAAACGAATACGCACCGCCACTGGAATATATCCCGTTATCTTCACTGATTATCTTGTCTCCTAACAGGTTTACCTGGGGGTACATTCGCTTAAAAGAATCTGCTGCTATCCAGTGGGTAGCACACGACTTACCGTTTAACAAACCGGTTTCTGCCAACAAAAAAGCACCGGTGCACAAACTGGCGATTTCCGCGTTGTTTTCAATCCGTTGTTGAGTTATCCAGGGCACGAATTCGGCATTGGCCGAAACTTCTTTTTCTATGTCACCAGTTAATGTCGCTATAATGATCAGGTCAGTGTTGACTACCTCGCTGATGTGCTTGGTTGGGTGTATGGTAAATGCACCATTATACAGAGACGTTTCGGCTGTCAATCCAACCAAATCAATCTTAAAGTAGTCATCCGTTCTTTTGCCAGATTGAATCAGAAACTTATTGACCGCACTAAAAACCTTGAGCGACCCCACAATAGAGCTGAGAATAGACTCACCCGTAGGGACGAGGATGCTGACGTGTTTCATAACATTAAATAATAGACAAAGATATTTCATTGTCGTGGCACAAACAACCCCTAAGGATGTCAGAAACACACACCATAGCTATGTGGTTTGTGCCATATATTTGCTTTTAAGTTCAACGAAGTTTACGATATGAAAATAGTACGAGTGATGTATACGGTAAGACCGGAATATGTCGAACAAAACCAGGCCAACATTACTCAGGTAATGACTGATTTAAAGGCATTAAATAACACAAATACAAAGTATGCATCCTACCTGGAAGAAGACGGTGTCACCTTTATGCACTTTGCTCAATATCCGGATGAAGAAACCGCTCAGTTATTAAACGACATCCCGTCGTTTGCCAAATTTAGAAAAGAATTGAAAGAGAGTGGGCCTGTTTCGCCACCAAAACAGAACACCATGAGCCTTGTAGGGGCAGCTTTTGAACTATTCAACTAACCTTTAACATTCAATAAATATAAAAATGGACAATACAACAAATTCATTAAACTGGTTTGAAATACCAGCAACAGACATCAATAGAAGTAAGGCTTTCTACGAAACCATATTTGGTATTGAGATGGAAGATAACGTTATGGGGGATTCGATAATGGCTTTCTTTCCATGGCAAGGTGGTTCTGGCAAAGCAACCGGAGCGGTTGTGCAAAGCGACAACCACAAACCGAGTATGGAAGGCAGCATCGTTTATCTTAATGCAAACCCCAACATGGATGCGGTTATGGCTAAGGTAGAAGCTGCAGGTGGAAAGATATTGGTACCCAAAATGAGCATCGGCGACCACGGTAATATTGCATTTATTATGGATACCGAAGGAAACAACGTAGGCATTCATTCGGTTGAATAGGCCTTGCCGTTTTATGTAGAAAGGGAGAATGTTTATACGTTCTCCCTTTTTTAATGATTTTTTTTGCTGGGTATCGAGATTGGAGGTGCTATGTAAATAGCATTAGACGTTCGTGAATCACTGAATATCCCATTTTCTATATGCATTGATACCAGGCATATCTTGTTTGAATTTGAGTTCTTTTATTCCTCGAATTATATTCTCAAAGTTGTTGGCGACAGATTTGTCCATGTAAAAAGTTAGAGACGTCTTCATCTCATTTTGTTTTGGAATGCAAATGCCAATTTCTCCCTTTTTGTTTCTTGCGATATTAATTTGGAATCGATTTATAGTTTTTTGCTCAACTATATATTCATAAATATCATCGTCTTCACTGTAATCAGGTCCACAATTCCCATATTCATAATGAATTACTCCTTTACGGGTTTGGAAATTGCCATATGGATCTCCTTCATCTCCATATCCGCCAAATAGATGAGTCCAATTTTTGGGCGCTCTAAGTTCAAAGAAATCAGTTTCAATAATTTGGTCAGTAGAATTTTCAATTGGATGATAATTAGTACGTAAACTACTTCTAATATCTATTGAACCGTATTGAAATAAAATAAAGAAATAACCAATAACGATTAATAACCCAATAAACAATATGTATTTAATTAGTTTTTTAAGTTTCATTTATGGGTTAGATAAGGTCTCTGATAGGGTTGGCTAGGTTCATGCCTAATGTTGGGCAAGTGTTTTATTATTTTCTATTTAATTCTGCCCATACGTTTTGCGCGTAGTCTGGGTCTTTAATGTCGAAGCACCAATCACTATTTTCTTTGATTGAAGGGCCGTTAATCCTAAACATTCGTTTAGTACCATCCGTGAGATAAATGTTGATCACATACAAGTTGATATATTTACACGGACCCATTGAATGAGATTTATTTAATCTATCAATTAGGTCTTCAATCATTGAATCACTCAGATTGTACGTAAACATTTGACAAGAATCGAGAGGATAACAATGGTTTGTAATATCTATTTGAGTTACCAAGTCCTTGTTTATAGTCAGTTTGTGTTCATTTGATTTGGTTTTTGTTTGTCCAAATGAGCACAATGCAATTACTAGAAGAGTTAAGGACGCTAGAATTCTCATAGTCACTTATTGGGCATTAAAGAATTCTCTGTTTCAATTTTTATATGGTTCAATACTCGTTTATGAATCCTGTGAATAATAAAGTCAGACCAGGTCTTCCAATAGATTTCTGGTGTTATGTCCACCATATACCAGGTTGTTCCCTCAAGTTCGGTTTGGCTTTCTCCTATTTTAGTTAATTTGAACTGTCCTTTATAAGATTTGAAATAGCCATCCAAATGAGGAGGGTGAATATCCCAAAACGGATTAAACTCATTCATTGGAATGGGTTGTTCTTTTACATCAAATTGTAACAAGTTTGGTTCATCCCAGGTTGTAATTGGCTCTACAAAACTTCCAGTAGAAAAATTACAATATCTAATAGCTCCAACGCCAGTGCCTACTATCGTTGCGTCTGTCGGATATGATATTCCAGTATTAAAAATCCAATCTGTTGGTTCGTCAATCTTATTAAACGTGACTACATTTTTCCATACTTCATCAATGGGGGCGTTTACGATTATTACGGTTTTTACTGGTATTAAATTTTCCGCCTTATTATAATAATCAAAACTCATTGTGCTCGCACAAATCAAGACAAGACCGATGGTTGTATTTGTTGGATTAATCCACTTTCCTGAATTTGCTTTGAATCCAACATAAGAACCAAGCCAAACTAATAGAGCAACTATTGGCAAAGACATGGCTATACAAATCACTCCTTCAAGCGCGAAAACTAATAGTCCCACCAAAACAATTCCGAGTGTCAGAAAACTTAATTGGTAGCCCACTTCCTTTTTGATTTCTGTCTGTTTACCATATATAAAAGGAGGAAGAAATCCGATAATAAAAGGGATAATCAAAAAAACAGTCCAACCATATACTTCAAAAAGTGCGATTGCAATAAATCCTAAAATTGCTGAAACAATTAACGTAATTAAGATTGAAAACAGTTTTGGGTTTTTCTTCATTCGTTCTGTTTTACTCGGTTGTTTATTTTCTAATCAAAAAAACACCAATAATTATATATTTCAAATAGTCTAAAATTGATTGAACCAATGATAGGGTGGCATTATGACTCCTCCCATCGTAATAATCAGTTAGTTTTTCTGCAAAGTTCTTAGGCCAAATTTCGAATTGGTAAAGTGTATATACAAATTGCAACAAATGAATTAAAACTAAGGCCACAATTAAAATCCATATAATTTTAGTAGACGACTCTTGTATTTTACTTCCCTTTGATTTCTTTAGGAAAATAGTCATCAGTATAACAACTACTAGAATGCCAACTAATTCTCTAGACCAGAACGACAGAGAATACTCCAATTGAAAATTTATGAGTAGATCTTTTAGAATTAGATCTATCAAGTAAACAAAACTTACAATCGATAGGTACAGAAAAACGCCTACGGCAACTAATTGCTTTCCTGTTAATTCGTTCGAAGTTCCAATAAGGTGTTTATCCAGATTTTCATTCTCCATGTGTGTTTTTTATTGTGTCTAACGTTCCTGGTAGAATGTCTTCCAATAGTTAGGCTGGTTGGCATGCAATTTAGCCAAAGTTTTAGGCGTTTTTGTTTATTAAAATATTCCTACCCAATTTTCTAATTTTCGTTTGTATTCATCAACAGCTAACCAAGTATTTATTGAGTCAGAATTTGATTTACCATAGGCAGTCAAAAAATGAATATGGATTTTTTCACCAACTATTAAATCAGGAATTTTAGTTTCAAACCCTTCTTTATTCATTTTGGTAATTGATTGATAAAAGTCCACTTTATTTTTAAGACGAGTTGGAAACCAGTCATTCGTTCCTGCCCTGGAATTCATTACGTCACCATCTTCGGTTCCAATATGGAGCTTCCAGTTGATGTTGTATGCTTCAATTGCGTCTAAATGTTCGCCAGTTGCCGTGTCAAAATCAATTTCTTCAGAGAAATTTGTTAATTCACAGACTAACGTTAAATCAATATTTGATTCTTCCATTTTTTTGATTCTCCAGATCCATCCTTGGGAATCCGCTACTGATTCTCGGTTATAAAGTGGTTGTCTAATTTTGAATTCAACTAATTCGATTTGGCATCCACCTATTCTGAATGTCTCGGAATGTCCGTTTTCATATGTATTAGTTGCTATAGATTCTATACTCGCAAAAGTAGAATCAAGGCTACATGTGACTTGTCCTAATGGCGATTCAAATATTCTATTAATCAGTCTATTTGGCATTTCTCAATTTCACCTCAATAATGGTGTGCAAACGTAGTTGCCAATATACGGACTATGTGTTTAAATTCCTGTACTAGGATACTAGCAACTAGGAACCCAACGACGTCTTTCAGAGCCATTGCACAGCATGGCGAAGAATCTAGATGTTTAGATAGTTAGATGTTTAGACAATCGGGTTGACGTATTGTATTCGTTACCAAACGTCAAATTATTACCTTCATAATCCGAAGCTTTAGCGATGGATAAGATATTGGACGAAACGGAGTGTTCAAATGGACAGCATGTTGTATAAATACAAGGCGACCAATTAATCAATAAACATTAAAAACTAAACATTAAAGACCAACAACTACGAACTCTAAAGCCCAGATCCCATGGGCAGTGCCCTCTGAAAGACGGGCTTTTAGAACTACAAACTAAAGAACGTTCCTGGTCATTTTACTTGCAACGTTAGGTCGGCTAGAGCATGTATTTTAGCCCCTGTTGCAGTTCGGTTTTCCTTCTTGATAAATTACAAATCCCACGACATAGCAACCTTTCCCCTTGTTCTCATTGATTCTATATGTCCAATGGCTTCTGGGATTTTCGAATATGGATATATCTTTTCAATATGTGGAGTAACCTTACCTTCTTTTATAAGGTTTGCTAACGTATTTAGATCGTCGTTATTGGCTTCAGCCGTAAACTGCTTAAGACGAAACTTACTAAATCCATTTTGTAGTAATACGGACATCATATGTCCCATGGTGGTAAACCCAACCACAACACCCCGACGTCCCATCCGTTTAAAATCGGCATGATTTAGATTCCCATTTGTATCTACAACCAAATCATGTTCTTCTTTGTGCTGGTGAATGTTCTCTTTATCATAGGCAATGGCCTTGTCAGCACCAATGGATTTTACAAATTCTATATTTCTACTAGAACAAACAGCCGTAACATGAGCCCCATATGCTTTTGCAATCTGAACGGCAAAATGCCCAACTCCTCCCGAAGAGCCGTTAATCAAGACTGATTCTCCTTCTTTAAGTTTTCCATGTGTTATTAAGGCCTGTAGGGCTGTTAATCCTGCAATTGGGACGCATGCCATTTCGGTGTAATCAGCTCCGTCTGGCATGAACCCACAAACGGTTTCAGGTGCACACGTGTATTCTGCAAAAGACCCTCCTTTTAGGTTTTCTCCAAATACACGATCACCAACTTTAAATCGTGTAACCCCTTGTCCTACTTCTTCAACAATACCAGCAAAGTCAGCACCAAGAATTTGATCTTTTGGTTTAAACAAACCAAAGACAAGCCTGGCAAAGAAAGGTTTGCCTCTTAAGGTATGCCAGTCAGCTGGGTTTGCAGAATTTGCTTTGACATTAATCAGCAAATGGTTTTCTTTTACCGTTGGCTTTTCTACTTCTTCCAAACCAAGAACTTCAGGACCTCCGTATTTATGTTTTGTAAATGCTTTCATTATAGTCTAAAGTTGACTTGCTCATTTAATTAACTACACCCATTGTGTATCGTTGTTATGGCCAATATACACACGACGTGTTTAAATTTCCGTGCATCGCGAGATAAGAACTATAGACTAGGAAGTATTAACTATCAAAAGCCCAAATTCGATGGGCTTTTAGACTTTTAGGTGTTTTGATTTCTAACGAATGGATGAAACAGGTTGACATTTGATTTTAGCTCCATATTGTTCTATATACAATCCAGACTATGAAGAACTGACAAGCGGTTCTCGATACAATCAAGACGAAGATGTCTTGATCACTCGAACTGACATTTTGTGTGTTTTTTAAAACACTGATCAACCCAAAAACCATTTGTCACTTCGACTTGTAAAGACAACATCGTCTTTAGTGATTCTGAAGGCTGCAAGCCGAAGAATTGTATCGAGAAGCTTTGGTCTTGACAAGTCGAGAATCATCTGCTACGCATAGCCGCTTCGATATAGGAAAGCATTGACACATTGGTACATCAGATTCCACGCCATGCTGCGCAATGGCTCTGAATGACGTTGTTGGAGAACTAAGAACTACCAACTACAGGCGACCAATTAAACATTAAAAATTAAACATTAAACATTAAAAGCCGAAGGCTAAAGAACTACCAACTAACGCAGATACTTCTTGTCGACATAAAAAGTGCCAAAAGGGATAATGGCTGCCAGGAGGATGATAAACGTCTTTTTGCCATCCCATTTCTGTTCGGAACGTATTACCATAGCCAAAATGACGTAACCGATAAACAGTAATCCATGAGGCATACCCAACATTTTAACATAACTAGGATCCTCACCAATGTACTTAATCGGTGTGGCTATAAAAAGCAGTAAGATGAATGAAACACCTTCTAATAACGCAATAATTCGAAACGTTTTAATCATGGTGCAAGGTTAGTGTTCAAACTTGAAATACATCGATATTTGGCCGTATTTATTTTTAATATGAACGGGTGTTATCCCCTCGTTCATTATTTTTCCGAACCTACAAATGAAGGCAGATACACACTACTAAGTACCCATGATTTGATTTCTAGATTAATAGGCGAACATTTTGGCATGTATATGGTTACATTTCAACACGCAACTCCCAATTAATACCCATGGGACCTAAGTTGGTAGAGGTGACCCGTTTTAAAATCAAGAACAATGAACACAGATAAAATAATCGCCATCGAGCCGATGGATTTTCCATGGCAGACCCAGGATCCCTTTTTGTTTTGTGCATACCACCGAGATGAATATCCAAAAGGAAACGATAAAATGGGGCCGGAAGCCAACCACTTAATCGGCAGAAACATGGGACAGGATTTTACCATAAAAGAGGGGTGGAGAATGTACCATGGCCAGTCGATGCCGGGTTTTCCGTATCACCCGCACCGTGGTTTTGAGACCATAACCATCAATAAAGAAGGATTTGTTGACCATTCAGATTCATTGGGTGCATCTGGCCGATTTGGAGCCGGTGATGTACAATGGATGACGGCAGGAAAAGGTGTTCAGCATTCGGAAATGTTCCCGTTGCTTTATGAAGACAAAGCGAATCCATTAGAAATATTTCAGGTCTGGCTCAATTTGCCCAAGAAAAGCAAGTTTGTAGAACCGCATTTTAAGATGTTGTGGAAGGAAGACATTCCTGTAGTCACCGATACGGATGATCAAGGAAATTCGACTGTAATAGACGTCATAGCTGGTTCGTATAACGGCATAAATGCCCTTGAACCTACTCCAGACTCGTGGGCAGCTAATCCGGATCATTTGGTGTCCGTTTTAACCGTAAAAATGGAGGCGAATGCGAAATGGACGTTTAAGGGTGTCCAGGGTCAGGCCAATCGAGTACTGTACTTTTATAAAGGAAGTGACATACAAATTGGCGGTGAACGAATTTCTCCGAACCACTCCATACAGCTTCAACTTTCGGCAGATGTGGTTATAGAAAACGGGAGTGAAGATGCCTATTTTCTGATGTTACAGGGACAACCCATTGGAGAACCTGTCGCACAACACGGCCCATTTGTGATGAATACGTATGAAGAAATTAATCAGGCCATTATGGATTATCAACGTACACAATTTGGCGGATGGCCCTGGCCAGAACAGGAGCAAAATCACGGTCGAAACGTAGGGCGGTTTGCAAAACATGCCAACGGTGTTGAGGAAATAAAAGGGTAGTCGTTGATTGCCTAACATAGGCAACCTGTTACCATCAGTATATTAAGTTGCCTGAAATGCGAGTTGTCTGATCTTTCCTGGCCTCATTACGGAAACGATGCCTGGAAGCATGCCTGTTATGACGCTCACAGTCAATATGCTGCCGTGTTTTATTTTTCCGTAACTCATTTGGAACAAACCCGTTTCTCGGTTGGCATATTTCATCACTTTCATAGTGGCATCAAGGTAACTAATAACGATTACCGACCCAATAACAATCGCCACAAATACAAGTGCATTGCCCGCAACAATTTGTGGCTTTGACTGCCTATTGGCGAGGTAGAATACCATAAATGACGTTCCAACCGAGAGGTAGTAAAGCGGTATCGTAAATACGTAGAAGTTCTTCCCAACGAATTGGATGCGTTCTTGCGTGGACACGGTGTAGATGTTTAATATCTGTCCACGAAGAAACGACTCTGCGTAAAAGGCAACGATCAATCCGGTAACAAAGAGAAAGGCACTTATAATTATCTGTTTTATCACGTATGTATTGAATTAAGGGTTTCGGTTTTGTCAGACAGGTCTATACCTAGCGAATCACGATGGTTTTAGCACTGGTCCATGACTTAAATTCGTTGGTATAGTACAAATAGGCTGATGATGGTGGGACATCAAACGTACCAGGAACTTCTGTTTTTAGATCCAGGTTAATGGTCTTTGTCTCGTTTGGAGCCATTGCGCGGTAATAGCATATCAGCTGATTACCCTTTAGTTCATAGAAATCGAAAACCTCGTTTTTTACCAACTCCTTGAGTTGCCATGGCTGTACGGAACACCCACCAGGTATACCAATAATGCACATGGTAGATGGTAGTCCAGAATTTGTGTTGTTCCGGAACGTTGTACTCATTCGTATGGTGCTTCCTAAAGTAACATTACTCTTTTCGATGGTCGACTGTACCTCAACCTTACACTTTTTGGAAGATGCAGGTGCTTTTGTAGCCGAGTAATCAATTGACAGGGTATACGGAAGAGCCGATTCCGTTCCTATAAACTTGACCTCTAAGGTGCTGTTGGCCTTAATGTATGTTTCTAATCCGGATAGTACGATGGCATCTTTGGATCCTTTAGTAAACGGCAACTCGCCACGAAGTTTACCATCGATATACACCTGAGCAACACCATCAGACTGAATTTGTCTGGAATGTTTGGAGTAGCTGGTCATTGCTTTTAACGCTAGAATAGTGGCTTGAGTTGATCCAAAACCTCCGTTTCCAGATCGACTAATGGTTAGGTATTCAATGGCTTTGCTTAGTGCCTTATGACCAACTTCTTTTGCTTTTAACATGGCTAACACAGCCAATGCCGTCGTTTCTACCACAAGAGACTTGCCTGTAGAATGTGTAATGGAGTGGGTATTGCCTACAAAATGTCCGTCGATGTGTTGGTTTTCAATCAATTGGTCCAGGGTGATTTGAGCTTTGACGTTTTGCTTCAAATTAAACAGACAGCTTGCGCTCAAAGCCAACAGGTATTGATCATTGCTGGCAAGAGCCTCTACATTGGCTTTGTTGGCCTCTAAAACGATGGTTGTTTCATCCGCTTCGGATAAGGCATAAACGATATATCCATTGAGTACTTTTTCGCTTATCTGTCCAAAGTCGTGGAGGGCGTAAGAGTTTCGTTTAAATCCGCCCTTGCCGTCACGTTTTGACAACAACCATTGTCTCGTTCGCTGAATCATTCGCTGGTCTACACCGTCATAGACCTCTTTCATATCGTTAAATTGCATCAATCCGTATGCTGTAAGACCTTCGTGCCCAGGGGAATTGCCAAACCACTCGTATCCTTTTGAATTGGTTTCAAAACTGACAAGTTTCTTATAACCTCGATCGATTAAACCCGATGCACGCGCCATAATCGCTGTATCGGTTAGGTTAGATTCCTTCATGTACTGCATCACCATCACATTGGGATAACTGGTTGCAGCAGTTTGTTCAAAACAACCGCTTGGTTCTCGTAAAATGGACTCTACACCTCTCATGATATCCGCCATAAGGGAAGGGTAGAGGGTCAGTTTTGCCTTGATGGACCTTTTTTCAACCGATGTTAAAGCCAATTGATGTTTAGAGGATAACTGACTGCTGGAAAACGACTTATTCAGGGGAATTCCCTTTGATCGGATGTTTAAATTTTCTTCGATAACATCGCTGTAATCCATTGATGAAAAACCAATCTTTAAAGCCTTGTTGTTGACCGTTGATTTGGCGACCATCTGTATCCAAAGTGTTTTCGTTTCATTGGGTGCAATTACATGATCATGAGGTAGTTTGGTTAGTCGTTTTAAACCTCTTGGAATATTCAGGCTCAACCAACCCGTTAAACTGTCTTTGGTGTTGTTGGCTAAGACGATGGGTAGTTTAATGCTATCTCCAACGGCAATATGAACTGGAATGCGGACATTGACCGACAATGGAATCTGTGTGGCAAACAACTTCGTTGATCTGCCGATCAAACCCGAGTTTCCAATTCCCTCTGCGGTGATTCGAAAAGAGGAAATATCATCATTATTGTAAAAAATTACTTCCGTTTCTCCAGATTCGTCAATGGCTACCTCACCATTCCAATAAACCGTAGATCTAAAATCTGACCGATTGATAGACGACGATGCTGTCCATTGCTCTTCGGTATAAGTAGGTGCTTCAAACTGTCGTGCTACCATTAGGACTTCCTCTACGGCAGCCGGTAAGTGTTGGATGTTCTTATCACGTTTGGCAATGGCTTTTCCAAGTTCCATTCTTCCCGGTCTTCGTACACCTCGTCGGTCGGCCATGGCAAAATCAACATCGGCCAATTTCTTTTTAAGGTTAAGGTTTTCAGCTAAGGAGAAATTACGAAAATCAAGGGTCTCCATACCCACAAAATTGGCCGTGGTAAGGAAACAATTGGAACCCGAGGTGTAGTTGGATAAATTGACAACGGTCGGAGAAATATCGGCTGTAAATGATACGCCCATCAAATCGTGTTGCACGAACACGACGTTGTTATTGATGTTCAGGTTAATGAAGTTTTTGTTGTTGAGATTTATTTCCTCAAAAACATTAACATTGTTGCGTTTTACATTCCAACTTAGATCATTGGCAGGTATAAGAAACGCCTGATTAGCGACGTCCGTTTTTGTATTCGAATTGTTCCATTGAGAAATTTTGTAATCACTGATATTCTCCAACTGATTCTGTAATTTAAATTGAGCCGCTTCGCTAACCAGTTCACCAAATGCGCGATTTGGAATTACCGACATTAATTGTTGGATTTGGTTCCACTCAAAACGTCGCCAACCTGCAGTCAGCATAAGGTAATCGAGTTTCCGTAGCGATTCTTTATCTCGTCTAAAATATATTTGAGGCTCTTCCACTTTTCGTCTTAAATCGTATTCCAATAACATTTTGGACAGAATGTGAGCGGATCGATCGTCCGCAAACGAAAGGAGCTTGTCGTCTACCACCGATAGGGATAAGTTAGCCGCCATGGGGTTTCCACGATCATCTTTGACAGTTATTTTGGCTGTGACACGTTCTCTGGGTAGGTAAACGTCTTTGTCTGTTTGTATATCAATATGCATTTGCTTCTCACGACTGATAAAGGCAAGTCGTTCTGCAACAGGGATTTCCTGGCTGTTGAACAAGGTGATTCGAGCTACGCCAATAGGCATGTCGTTGGTGGGAATGGATATGATATTAATTCCTTTCTCCAGGTTTAAACTGTCGCCATAATACAGCTTGTCGCGTACCGAGAGAACCACATACGCTGGTTCCGCGGTTTTGGAATATATCTTAATCTTTACGCGTTTTGCGGTGACTGAAGTTACTTTTAAAACCTGGTTTTTACGGGTAGTAAGCGGTAGGTCAAAGTGATGCTTTAGGTGCGAAGGCTTGGTAATTTCTACCCGGTACTGTTGATTCGTTTTTGGGGTAATTTCAAAATGTCCCATACCATGATGGAAGCTTTTGAATTCGGTGATAATTTCATTGGTCGCCTTATTGACCACCCGTCCCGAGACATCAGCGGGTTTTCCTTTGTCGTTATTGGCTTGAAATGCCACGCGGCTAGTCAGGCCCTCCACTAAGTCGCCGCCTTCGGGATACATTTTAAAGTCGATGGTTTTGCTGTGAAACGGAAGAGACCGCGATATGGACTCTTTTAATCCTCTGTAATTAATTTCTGCATTCACAAGGCCGTCTTCGACCCGTGCATCTTCCGGTAGGGTAAATTCAATAGATGCCTTCCCAGTGGCTCCTGTTATCCCTTGTTGTTTATAAACTACTTTCTGACCCAGTTTTACGGCTATATCATATATGTGGCCTACTAACGGCCCTTGATGGTTTGACATCAGTTCGAGACGAATCTGCACATCTTCTCCTGGACTGTATCCTTTTCGATCAAAATCCAACCTCATTTTTAGATCGGGTAGATCAACATCCTGTACATGTATCGCTTTTTCAAACAAAAACGGTTTCGATTCGTGATTTTGCCAGACGGTATAGGCTTTCACCTTGTAGTCGCCTCCAGGTGCATCTTCATCGAGTTTAAAATCACCTGAAACGCGGCCATTTTTAGTAATGAGCTTACCCATTTTGATCGCGTTGCCATTCGGTGCAATCAATTCAACATGTAAAACCTCACTTCGGTCGGAGGCAGAGAAGTCCTGACCGTTTCGAACATAGGCACTAAACCAGATGTCGTCGCCGGGCTGGTACATGGTTTTATCAAAGTGTAGATAGATGCGATCTTCTGGAGACGTAAGCAAATGAATATCCATTCTGTCGTTTAGATTGTCGACAAATTGGTATTCCGAAAACTTCCTATCTGCTGTGTTAAAGCCAACGAGTACAAAAATGCCAAGGATAATTGCTAGGCGAGAAACTAAGGAGTGTCTGTGTTTTGTGTAATGTGTATTCATAATTCAACCATTTGATCAAAACGAATCTAGGTTGAAGTTCTTCTGAGCGCAATGACCACTTAGGCAACGGGGAGGTTGGGTTCGTTATGGTAGTCTTATGCCTTCGGCTTTTAATGTTTAATTTTTAATGTTTGATTTTTAATTGGTTGCTTTTTAGTTGGTAGGCTCTAGTTGTTAGTTCTTAGTCGATAGTTCTTAGTTGATAGTTCTTAGTTGATAGTTCTTAGTTCTTAGTTGTTAGTTCTTAGTTGATAGTTCTTAGTTGGGAGTTCTTGGTTCTCCCGCAACGTCATTCAGAGCCATTGCGCAGCATGGCGTCCGCGTGTCGCTGAAGCTTCAGCGGAGGCACAAGAATCTCATGTACCAATGTAACAATGATCAATGCTTTGCTCTGTCGAAGCGGACACGCGTAGCAGATGCTTCTCGACTTGTCAAGACCAAAACTTCTCGATGCAATTCTTCGGCTTGCAGCCTTCAGAATCACTAAAGACGATGTTGTCTTTACAAGTCGAAGTGACAAATGGGTTGTGGGGTTGGTCAGTGTTTTATAAAACACACAAAATGTCAGTTCGAGTGATCAAGACATCTTCGTCTTTGATTGTATCGAGAACCGCTTGTAAAAACAGCATTGCCTGGATGTAGCGAGAACAATAATTAACCCAGGTCACCCGTTTGTCTCAACATCTAAACATCAACGAATCTATAAATCCAACCGCTCAAGCCAGTCTAAACCCGAAGGAAGAGCCAGGGAGGCAAATTCAAGATGAATGACTCTGCGTGGGGTTTGCTGTTTCGACTTTGAAGAGGAGTGGAGTAAGAGGGGTTTCATCAGGTGCACGCCACCAGTGCGTACTTCACAGGGTATGGACTCAACGCTATTAACCAGATCATTGATCTCATTACTCAATAGTCGTTTCGTGTGCGACGCAGGTATAACGCTTAACGCCCCGTTTTGGGCAGTCGTATCATCCAAATGAATTCGTATGGTGAAAATGTTCTTTGAAATCTCAATGGGTGGGCGGACACTAACTACATCTTGTTTTTGGGTCCATCCCGCATATCCATCCATTTCAACCTTAGTAGTCACGTTTATTGGAACATCCTGGTGCCAGGTCACATACCAATTCGCCCCTTCAGGTTTGTCGAAATAGATGGCCTTGGTCAAAAAAGCTTTACGATCAATTGACTTGACCAAATTCACCAGTTCGTTGGTAAACAAAAGAGGTATGAGTGCCGGAATGTCTAACAAAAGCCGCCTTTTACCAAAGGGAGTTTCATTGCTTTTGGCAAAGTAGCGCTGCAGTTCTTCTTTGATTATTGACGTCTGATTTGCCGAATAAACATCATTCAAAATGCGAAAACCCTGATGGTTTAATTCGTTTAGCGAATGGTCTAAGTTAGATTCTGGAATCGTCATGTCGTCAACAGCATTTCGGCAAATTTAGAATCAATTTTGCGGATACTAAACCCCTCGTTGGATTTGTTGGGTATGGCATAACGAAAGTGCTTTGGGCTTAGCTTGAACGGTAGAGCTTCATTGAGTTCTTTAAGAAACGGTATGAGCTTTCTTTGGTCCATATAATATGGAAAATGGAGTATTGTCGTCGCTAGGAAACGGTTGTCAAAAAACTGCACCATAATGACACTCTCAGCCATGCCTTTCGTTTTCCAATGGAAATAATAACTATAGGAAACATGAAGGTTTGGAAACTTGTTTTTGGTCTGGTAGTCAATCAGTTCCATGAGTTTGTTAAAGGGTATATTCCAATCATGCAACGCGAAAACATCTTCTGAATTCCGCGCAAATTTCAGATCTCTTGATCCAAATCGATCGGTAATGTCATCAATACATTTTTTTCGTTGTGTTAAATCTGAAGTTGGGACTATTTCATGAAGCCTTAAATTAACCAGCTGACCGTGATCATCGTCCTTGTGATTACCCAGGTGTTTAACCACATGTTGTAATTGCAAAGCCGTTTTTTGATGATTTTTACTTCGCACAAAGTGCCCGTAGACGCTACCTTTTGGTGGGCTATAGTACACGTATGACTGTTGTTTCATCAGGTTGATTCGATCGAATATTGGTGTCGGTAAAGGTATTTATTTTATTCTTCGCTCACCGTGCTCCGCAGTACAGCTACCAAAGTGAGTTGAGCTTCGGATTATTAATATCAATACGTTATTATCGAAACATATTAGAATCTATGAAACACGCTCACCTATTGGTCCTTTGTCTATATCTGTTTATACCCATTACGGCGCTTCAGGCGCAAGACGAACAAATACAGGAGGCTGAACAGGGTTTGCGCTACCCATTTGAACTCATTAATGGTGAGAATCAGCGGTTTACGATAGCCGATCGAATGAACTACTATAACATCCCTGGAATAAGTATAGCCGTGGTTCGAAGAGGCAAAATCGATTGGGCTAAAGGGTATGGTATCGCAGACAGTGAGCGAAATACAGCGGTGAATTCGAAAACGTTGTTCCAGGCAGGGTCCATAAGTAAACCCATTGCCGCGTTAGGTATTTTACGATTGGTGGCCAACGGAAGTTTAGACCTGGATAAAGACGTAAACACGTATTTGCAAAGCGATTGGCAATTGCCAAAATCGAAATATACCAAAAAAGAGA
>CAYZWM010000020.1:0-20934 GCA_964482155.1 uncultured Chitinophagaceae bacterium
TTGTATCGATAGTGATCTAGAAATCCCAGAAATTCACCTTTTGGGAATTTTTTCTTTACCTGGTCTTCAAATTTTTTATTGTCTGCCAAACCGCTTACACCAAGGCAATGATCGCTCTTTTTGGCCTCTTGACCGTAAACCAATTCCATCTCCATATAGTCAATTCGGGAATGAAATGTTGGCTTCCCATTGATTAAAAAATCAGTTGCCCTTTGTTCGGGGCTTTTGCTAAATATGACTAAATCCGATCGATTCACGTTGTGTCTAAATTCCCTTAAACGCCCCATAGGCATGACAAAATCCCTAAAATAAGGAGAGTCAAATGGGCTTAATAAAATAGAAACCCCTGGTTTTACATATTGGTGCTGATACCCATCATCCAAAATAATCAGATCAATAGTCGCATCTGTACTTAAAAGTTCAGGTATTCCAATGACACGATCTTCACAAACCGCAACAGGTATATGGCCAAACTCTCGTTTAATTTCTAACGGCTCATCACCAAATTCCTGTGCAGAGCCAGTTGCCTCCACTTCCAGGAACCCTTTTGTTCTTCGTCCGTACCCCCGGCTCAAAACCGCGACGTTATAATCCGGAGAAAGGCGTTGTATCAAGAACTTAACCATAGGTGTTTTTCCTGACCCGCCTACCGATAGATTTCCTACACTGATTACTGGAATTTCAAATTCAACAGATTTAAGAACCTTCCACCGAAACATCATGTTTCGGAACTCCATCACGACTCCATATAGAATCGAAAAAGGCCACCATATCCATCTCAGTACTTTCAAGGTATGCAAATTTGCATTTTTTTACTCATCCAACGGATTTCAACCCATCAAATCTCTTCACACTCCAAATTATTAGATTTACATAATCCATATATTTTGCGTTGTTTTGTTCGACCTTACTTGCCGAAAACTACCAAAACACACAGGATGAAACTTCGAAAGATTACACAGCTTCTAACCGACATAGCTCCTTTAAGCTTGCAGGAATCTTATGATAACGCAGGGCTTATCGTTGGAAAAAACAATTGGGAGATAACAGGCATAATCGTTTGTTTGGATGCCACTGAAGACGTCATAGACGAAGCAATTGATGCTGGTTGCAACCTGGTTGTTGCTCATCATCCTATTGTGTTTAAAGGGCTTAAGCAATTTAATGGCAAAAACTATGTAGAACGCGTGGTTATTAAGGCGATCAAAAACGATATCGCCATATATGCTATTCACACCAATTTGGATAATATTTTGGAGAATGGCGTAAATCAAAAAATTGCCGAGAAACTGGGACTACAGAATCTAGAAATTCTGCAGAAACGATCAAGCGACCTCCTCAAAATGGTGACTTATGTACCCAAAAAGAATCTGGATGAGGTTAGGGAAGCCGTATTTGATTCAGGTGCAGGACATATAGGCAACTATGATAAGTGCAGTTTTTCCAGCCAGGGTTCTGGAACGTTTAGAGCGGGAACGAATGCCAATCCACACGTGGGAAACAAAGGAAGCATGCACGAGGAAGCTGAAGCACGTTTAGAGGTAGTCCTTCCAAGACACAAACAGGTTTCAGTGGTTAATGCAATGGTTAAAGCTCATCCGTATGAGGAGGTTGCTTATGACCTATTCGAGCTTAAAAACAAATCAAATTTAACGGGTGCAGGTATCGTTGGAGAACTTTCTGAAGGCATGGAAATAGACGAATTCCTAAGCCACCTTAAATTATCTATGGCGGTAAATGTGATAAAATACACACATACCGAAAGAAATAAAATAAAAAAAGTAGCAATATGTGGTGGGTCAGGCAGTTTTTTAATTCCAAACGCAAAAGACTCAGGGGCAGATGTTTACATAACTTCTGACATCAAATATCACGAGTTTTTTGACGGTGAAAATGACTTAATGATATGCGACATTGGCCATTACGAAAGCGAGCAGTTTACAATTGAGCTTTTGGGCAACTTTTTATTGGAAAAAATTCCTAATTTTGCAGTCATTTTCACGAAAACGGTGACAAATCCGGTTCGATATTTTTATTAACAGTAATTCATGGCATCAATAGAAGAAAAACTTCAAGGTTTGTGGAATCTCCAAACCATCGACAAGAGACTAGACAACCTACAAGCAGTACGTGGTGAGCTACCAATGGAAGTAGCCGATTTGGAAGATGAAATTGCAGGTTTACAAACCCGTTTGGACAACTTCGAACAGGAAATCAGCGACTTCGACTCGACGATCACTGGCAAAAAAGAGAAAATTAGCCAGGCTCAGACGCTTAGTAGACGATACAATGAGCAGCTAAACAAAGTAAAAAACAACCGGGAATATGATGCTCTTAATAAGGAGATCGAAATTCAAGGCCTGGAAGTTTTAGCCGCTGAGAAAAAAATTGGAGAATTGCAAAACAGCATTCAGCTTAAAAAAGAGTTGATTGAAGAGGTTAAGCAACGTCTTGAAGGCCGAAAAATTGACCTGGAAAACAAGAAAAAAGAACTTGAAGATATTACCTCTGAAACTGAAAAAGAAGAAGGTAAAATCGGTAAGGAACGTGATAAGGCACTTAAAGTAGCAGACGATAAACTGCTTAAAGCCTACGAAAGAATTCGTAAAAGTGTTTTTAACGGATTAGGTGTTGCTCCGGTTCTTAGAGGTTCGTGTGGAGGTTGCTTTGCGAAAATTCCACCACAATTACAGTCTGACATTCGTCAACGAAAGAAAATCGTTATTTGCGAACATTGCGGTCGAATCAACGTAGATGCGGAAATGGCAGGTATCGTTGAAGAAGTGGTTGAAGAAAAACCAAAATCAAGACGAAGAAAAAAAGCCTAATTAGGCAGAATCGTTTACTTTTCCTTCTCATTCCTAATGGACAAATGATATTTTTGTCCTAATGCACTTGTTTAGAGCACGTACGGTTATTGGTCTGCTTATGATCGGATGGTCAACTGTTGCTTCTGGCCAGCAATGGTCTATTGCGTTCTCAGATAATTGTTTACAGGCTCAGGAACATATCTATCAATTAAGACTTACTGAGGCCCACAGCCTGCTTACTGCAGAGTCATACGCCAAGCCAGGCAATGTTCTGGTTGATTATTTAAAAGCGAATGCATTCATGCTGGGATATATCACCTCTGAAAGGAGTAGTGATTTTGACAGTTTTATTTCTGTAAAAAACCGTGCGGTAAAACGTATTGCCAAGTGTGATGAATCTGATGGCTACCGAGATTTCCTTTTAGAAGAAATATACTTCTATTCCTCTGTCGTTAATGGAAAGCGAGGGTATACACTCTCTGCTGCCAACGATGTAAGAAATTCGTACAAGTACGGAAACAGAGTGATTGAGGATCATCCTCAATTTAAGGCCGCATTAAAGACCATAGGCTTGCTCAATTCTGGTTTTGGAAGCCTACCGAATACCTACCAGAAACTGGTTCGTTTTTTGGGGTATGAAACAAGTATGGATAAAGGCGTTTCTATGCTTGAGGAGTTTATCAAACACGAAGACATCAAACCTGAGTGGATACTCTTGCAAAAAGAGGCTGCGTTCTATCTGGCGTCTATCCACCTTTATCTTAAAAACGACAAACCAAAAGCCTGGGAAATGATCGCTGAGCTAACCGTTGATTATAAGACCAACCCATTAAGTGCATTTGCCCGAGTAAATTTTGCCGATAAATGCAAAAAAAATGAAGTGGTTATATCCACTATCGAAGAACTCATGAAGGATGAAGAGCATGAGGACATCCCATTTTTATGGTTTATGTTGGGAAAAGCCAAGTTGCAACGTCTCGATCCGGATGCAAGCGCGTATTTGTTAAAGTATATTGAAACCCATGAGGGTTCTAGCTATGTAAAGAGTTGTTATCAAAAGCTGGCCTGGCACGCCCTTATTCTTGGCGACGAAAAAGGGTCGAACACGTATTTTGACAAGATTAAGGAGCATGGCAACGACCACCTTGAGGAAGACGCTCAGGCCTTAAAAGCTTCCAACTCCGGTTTATCACCGCATCCAGATTTACTAAAAACTCGATTGTTGTTTGACGGGGGGTATTACAAAAATGCCCTGTTCATTATTCGCCCATTTAATTCAAGAGACTTTGATTCCGACTTACTTAAAACGGAATATCTCTACCGAAAAGGAAGAATATACGACGCTTTGGAAGACGTTGAACTGGCCGAGGCTTTTTACCTTGAAGCTATGGAGCAAGGAGAACATCTCAGCACCTATTATGCGTCCTATTCTGCCTTATACCTCGCCGAAATACATGAACGGAACCAAAACCCAAGCAAAGCCAAAGTCTATTTCCAACGCGCCACTTCATTTTCTGACAACAAAGAATACCGAAAAAGCATCGAACATCGTGCTAAAAATGGATTGGAACGTATTCAATAGATGTCACGGTTCTATAGTATTTTTGACGACTTGAAAACCCTTATCACCATTCTCGCGATTACCTTATTTCTGGGTTGTGCTCAGACAGACCGTCTCGAGGTCAACACATCTGAGTATAGCGACATTAACGCCTTTGTAAAAGCTGAAATTGACTGGTTGAATAAAAGCCATTCGCAACTCATTAAGCATACTACATGGCAAGATCAGTTTGATTTGGATACATCTTCCAAAGTCGACTGGGAAAAGGAATTGTATGCTTTTCTAGAGATCGATATCAAACAGGCGATCTGGAAAACCGATTTTGAACTAACCGACTCCGTTATTTTAAAAGGTAATACGATTCGGACCTTTAAAACCACCAATGAACGACAACGCATCCGACGGATAGAAATTACCACCAGTTCGGACAGCATAGTTCAATTTGACGCTGAGATAAGAGACCAAAACAAACTGACTACGTCCAATCAACGCATTAGCCTCACCAAACACATGGGTTACAGTCTAATCGGGAATCGAAAAACCAAGGTACTGGGCGACGAGAATTACCATCTGATCGGGCAGTACTACCACACAAATAATTAATGGCACTATTAAATAAAGTAGAATGACAAAAGCGTATATGTTTCCCGGACAAGGGGCTCAATTCAGTGGAATGGGCAAGGATCTATATGATTCAAATTCCAGTGCTAAAGCACTTTTCGACCAGGCCAATGATATATTGGGGTTTGACATTACTGAGGTGATGTTTAATGGGTCGGCAGACGACTTAAAAGAAACGAAAATTACTCAACCTGCTGTTTTTCTTCACTCGGCAATTCTTGCAAAGACTATGGAAGACTTTACCCCATCCATGGTTGCTGGACATTCGTTGGGTGAAATATCCGCTTTGGTAGCTGCTGGTGCGTTGAGTTTTGAAGAAGGCCTTACCCTGGTTAGTCTTCGTGCAACCGCCATGCAAAAGGCTTGTGAGCAAAACCCGTCAACCATGGCTGCTATTATAGGGTTAGAAGACCAGATTGTTGAAGACGTCTGTAATGGCATCTCAGAAGTTGTGGTTGCCGCCAATTACAACTGCCCTGGACAATTGGTTATTTCTGGTAGTAATGCTGGCGTTCAAATCGCTTGTGAGCAGTTGCTGGAAAAAGGCGCTAAAAGAGCATTGCCTCTACCGGTAGGTGGCGCTTTCCACTCTCCTTTAATGGAACCTGCACGTGAGGAATTAGCCAATGCAATAGCGAATGCAACCTTTGTTGCACCCATTTGCCCAGTGTATCAGAATGTATCGACGGTTGGAGAAACGGACCCACAGACCATAAAAAACAATCTTATTGCCCAACTGACGGCTCCTGTTAAGTGGAATCAAAGTGTACAGAATATGATGGCCAATGGTGCCACTGAATTTATTGAAGTTGGCCCGGGAAGAGCATTGCAAGGCATGGTTAAGAAGATTGATCGTGGGATGCCTGTGAGTGGTGTGAGTTAACAGGGTGAAGTTGAACATTAATGGCAATCACATAAATTGCCAATATGCATGATTTAATTCACCTCAATCGTATCAGCACATCATAACGTTTTTGTCCAGGTCAATACGTCTACCGTCAAAACATCTAGTTATCAAAACATCTTCCCAAACACCTCTTGCCAGGCATCTCTACCCATTACGGTATAAAAGAAAAAGGCTCCTAGCCAACCGTGATAGATTCCCAAAACAATAAGGTTTCGTCCTCTGAGGTAAAGCGAAGAATAGAGTATAGCCAGAAGAAATGTACCAAAAACAAGATCGAGGTGCGGATAATGAACAACAGCAAAAATGACGGAGGTGAAGAGGACTATAACCCCCTGTGGAATTTTGTATTTCTTAAGGTCTTTTAGGTTTCGAGATATTAATCCCACGATAATGAACTGTTGAACAATACCCCAAATGGGATAGATCAAAAGAATGGGAAGGATGGACCAATTCACTACATTGGTATCCTGTCGGTTTGCTATCCACAAAAAAGCACCAATTCCGATGGCCACAATTGGCAATAACTCAATGAAGGTTTTTCTAAATTTTGTTTTCGCAAAGCCCCAGTACGACAGAATGCCTTTGGTTTGTCGTGTCCGTAAAAACACGTAAGTCATCCAAAACAGACACGCCCCAGAGATATATACGAATCGGAGATCGAGCCAATCCATGAGAATGAACTTACCCATTCCAGTCAATACAACGGCAAGGATTTCCAGAACTCGTGTGCGGTCTTTTATTTCTATTTTATGCATAGGCCAGTCGAGTAATGATATTTGGTTTATTCTTGGCAACTCCATCACTGATTTGAAGTCCAGCTAGCAAGGTGCTTGACCTAGTCAGACTCCTTCAACAGAAACAAGTCTTCATCGGTACGTTTCATTAGGAATTGCTCTCGAGCATATTTCTCCAACATATCCTCATCCGTACTCAACGATTCTTTTTGTTCTTTAAGTTGTAGGATTTCCAGCTTATAAAACTCCTTTTCTGTTTCCAGTTCATTTATTTGCTTACCAAGTTTATGCTGATAGACAAAATTATTCTGATCAAAAAAGGTCAACCATACGGTTAATGCCACAAAGACAATCAAATATCGATTTTTATACCACGGTCGAGACATAGAACAAAACTAATACATTGTATACAGTCAGAAATTTCTTGCAATAAACAGTTTAACTAAACTGTCCTATTGAGTCGAAACGATGGTGGCCTCTGAAGCCTTCATTCGGCGGACAACCGTTTCCTGGCCAAGTAATTCCAGCATCTCAAAAATTGGAGGGCCTCCAGCCTTTCCACTTACAGATAACCTTAAAGGCTGCATCATCGAACCAGGCGAAACTTCTTTGCTGTCGGCAAATTCACTAAAACTCTTTTCGAGACTCTCCGCATCAAACACGTCCATTGACTCCCAAATGGCTGCCAATTCCAAAATCAAACCAGGCACATCTCCTTTCCACTTCTTCCGAACCACTTTTTCATCATACGAAGTAGGTTCTGTAAAAAAGAAATCGCCGGCTTCCAATATTTCGGGAGTAAAGTTCACTTTCTCTTTCATCAGGCCTATAACCCGAGCGGTATATTCAGTGGTCGCAGACCAGGATTTCTCGTCCAATAAGGGCTGTATATCTGTGGCCAGCATATCGTTATCTTTTGCCTGAAGATATCGGTTGTTAAACCATCGTGCTTTGTCTGCATCGAATTTCGCACCGCTCTTAGACACCTTTTCAAGGCTAAATGCATTGACTAACTCATCCAGAGTAAATAGTTCCTGATTGTCTGTCGGATGCCAACCCAGCAAAGACAGCATGTTGAGAACCGCCTCTGGTAAATATCCACTTTCGCGGTAACCCGAACTTACATCTCCGGATGCGGGATCAGTCCACTGCAATGGAAACACTGGAAAACCCAATCGGTCTCCATCTCGTTTACTTAACTTTCCTTTCCCATCAGGCTTTAGCAACAAGGACAAATGGGCAAACTTAGGCATGGTTTCTTTCCATCCTAAATATCTGTATAACAGTACATGTAGTGGTGCAGAAGGCAACCATTCTTCTCCTCTGATCACATGGGTAATTTGCATAATGTGATCGTCAACCACATTGGCCAGGTGATAGGTTGGTAAGCCGTCTTGTTTTAACAAAACCTTATCGTCCATTTGGCTGGTATGAACAACGACCCAACCTCTAACCTCATCGTAAAACCGAACTTCTTCTTTTCTTGGGAGCTTAATTCGAACCACAAAAGGATCTCCGTTGTCCAAACGTTTTTGAACTTCGTCTTCGCTCATGTTTAATGAGTTTTTCATACCCATTCTAGAACTTGCATCATACTTGGCTGACATTCGAGCAGCCTCAAGTTTGGTTCGCATTTCGTTCAATTCTTCTGGTGTATCAAATGCGTAATACGCAAAGCCTCCAGCAATTAATTGATCTGAATATTGCTTGTAGATATCCATTCGTTCACTTTGCCGGTAGGGTGCAAACTCACCGCCTTCGCGAACGCCTTCATCTGGAGAAATGCCTAACCAACTCAACGCTTCGTTAACGTAGTCTTCTGCACCATCTACAAACCGTTTTTGGTCTGTATCTTCGATACGAAGAATAAAGTCACCTCCGTGTTTTTTGGCAAAAAGGTAATTGTAAAGGGCAGTTCTTACACCACCAATATGTAAAGGCCCAGTGGGACTCGGAGCAAATCGAACTCGTACTTTTCTTTCCATGCTTAAAATAGCGGCAAAGATAATGCTTTGAACGAGTCTCAGACAAGCATTTCGCTCCGTAAACCAGATTAATTTTATACCTTTGTTTTGGTTAACCCTTCTATGGAAACTCCCTTTTTGGTTATATTCTTAACATTGCTTTTATCCGCCTTTTTCTCGGGCTTGGAGATTGCGTTTCTTTCTGCCAATAAACTGCGTATTGAATTAAAAAGTAACCAGGGGGTACGATGGGCTCAAATTTGTGCCCAATACATTAAAACCCCGTCAAAGTTTATCAGCACCATTCTGGTTGGAAACAATATTGCTATTGTTATTTATGGCCTGGCCATGGAAGAACTCCTTGATCAAAACTTTTTCCCTAACATAGGTTTGAATATCGATGGAATAGGAAAAATGCTCCTGATCACTTTTATCTCGACGTTAATTGTTTTGGTGGTGGCTGAATTTATGCCTAAAGCCCTATTTCGAATCAACCCAACGGGAATATTACGTATACTGATTTACCCATTTCAATTTTTTGCCAAACTGCTATACCCGATCGTACGATTGACTCTTTGGCTTGCAAAACGTATTCTAAAGCTGATCTTAAAAAAGGAATTTACCGAGGAGAGCCCAACTTTCAGTCGGTTAGACCTGGACCATTACATTACTGAGAGTCAAAAAAACAAACATGAAGACGAAAGAGACGTAGACACCGATATCTTAAAAAATGCATTGGATTTCGGCTCTGTTCAAATTCGAGATTGCATGGTACCCCGAACGGCGATTGTTGCCATTCCCTTTACCAGCAGTGTGGACGAATTGCTGGCTACATTTATGGATAGTGGACACAGTAAAATTTTGGTTTACCGCGATACGATAGATAACATTATTGGATACGTTCACCACATTGATTTGTTTAAGGAACCCAAAACGATTAGCTCTATACTCATTCCTATTCTCATTACCAATGAATCTAAATTGGCCAATGATCTGTTAAACGACTTTACGATAAACCGAAAAAGCATTGCTGTTGTGGTGGATGAATTTGGTGGCACGGCTGGAATAGTGACCGCTGAAGACATTATTGAAGAGATTTTTGGTGAAATCGAAGATGAGCACGATGACAATGAAGGCATTGTTGATCGTAAAATCAGTGATTTGGAATACGAGTTCTCCGCTTCTCTTGAAGTTGACTATTTGAACGAGAAGTACAACCTGAAATTACCCGATGGTGATTATGAGACTTTAGGAGGTTACATCATCAACGAATACGAAAGTATTCCTGAGCAAGGGGATACCATTGACCTGGGAAGGTTTGTATTCTCCATTGTCAGCTCGATGAACCATCGAATTGAAACGGTTCATTTGCGGATTGACACAAATAAGTAGAGCCAGGTTCACCGCTACCTTCTACTCAACACGGAAAACCATTCTCACATTTATTCTTAACTTCCATGCTGAAATGGACATGCTCAAATCTAAATTACCAGGAATTCTTTTCATCCTATTGTATGCACTTTGTACCCCATCTGGTTGGTGTCAGGAAATCCACCTCGTAAAAGATATACTTGATGGGGAAGACAGGAACAAATCCTCCACTCCTAAAAACTTTGTGAATGTGGGTGACCTCACGTTCTTTGCTGCGCTGCACGACTCTTCGGGCCATGAGCTGTGGGTAACGGATGGTACGACAGATGGTACCCGATTCCTTAAAGATATATTCCCTGGTTCTATCGGTTCAAATCCTGAGCAGCTCATCAATGTTGATGGAACCTTGTATTTTATGGCTCGTGACCCTGAGCACGGTTCTGAGCTTTGGCAGAGTGATGGCACGTCTAACGGAACGGTTCTGGTGCGTGACATTTATCCCGGCAGTAATACCAGCAGGGCAACTGACCTAATGGTTTACCAGAATGAGCTCTTTTTTGTAGCAGACGATGGTACGAACGGGTTTGAAATTTGGCGGAGTGACGGAACACAATCGGGCACTAAAATAGCTTTAGATCTTCACCCAGGTACGGGAAGTGCTTACCCTCAACACCTGACCGATGTGAACGGCAGCTTGTATTTCGCTGCTATTGAAGGCCAGTCTTTTCCTTCCGGATCGGAGATTTGGAAGAGCGACGGAACCTTATCAGGAACATCTCTGGTTAAAAACATTATGCAGGTTGGCAATGGGAATGCAAGCCCTCAATCGTTAATTGCGGTAAAAGACAAGCTCTATTTCGTAGCCTATGATGGCTCTGGAGGTGCAGAACTTTGGATTACCGATGGCAGTGAATCTGGAACGATCAAAGTCAAAGACATCAACCCATTTTCATCGACAAGTAATCAACCTAGAAACCTTACCAATATTAACGATACGTTATACTTTTCTGCTGACGACGGAATACATGGTTTTGAACTTTGGACCACAGACGGAACGGAAACAGGTACGTTTATGGTCTCGGATATTTATTCGGGTAAATCAAGCTCATCTCCCTCACATATCACGGAACATCAAGGAAATCTATTCTTTATGGCTACAGACAGTTTGCATGGAAACGAACTGTGGATGTCTAACGGCAAAACTGGCGGAACCCAAAGACTTTCAGACATTAACCCTGGCCCCGCTTCTTCACTTTACGATTACCCTTTCCCGACATTAACGGTCTACACGGATCATGTCTATTTTGTGGCATATAGTCCAAAATTTGGACATGAAATATGGAAATCGGATGGTAGTGAATCCGGCACAGTTCTGGTCAGTGACATTATTACCGGAACGCCATCTTCTAGCCCAAGTTACTTAACAGGATCGAATCATGGTGTCCTGTTTGCAGCAAATGATTACTACTTTGGGATGGAACTATGGATAAGCAAAGGCAGCGATCAAGAGACGGTATTATTAAAAAATATTAACGTTGGAAATATTGGTGGGTCCTTCCCACTAAAATTAAAAACCGTGGGAGACGTATTATTTTTCACTGCCGACAACCGCTCTAATGGACGAGAACTATGGGCCACTTCTAGTCGGGTAACACACATGCTTAAGGACATACATCCAGAGCCCTTTTCAAGCTCATATTCGAGTCCGGTTCAAGCCATCGGAAGCACCTTGTATTTTGCGGCTTACAACAAGCTGAACGGCACTGATTTATGGCGATCTGACGGCTCACAGTTTGGCACACAACTGGTCAAAAACATAACCACAGAAGCCCTGCATACGGACAACGTGAAAGGCATTGATTTCAATGGAAATTTAATTTTTTCGGCTGCCGACTCTGCCCATGGTCCTGAGATTTGGATGAGTGATGGAAGTGACCTGGGCACCAAAATGATAAAAGATATTATTCCAGGACGGGTAGGGTCTAGTCCATACTCGTTTACGGAATATCAAGGCGGTATTTATTTCTTTGCACAAAATGAAACATTCGTAAATTACGATTTATGGCATACCAATGGAACCCATAACGGCACCTATAGAATTAAGGATGTTGGCCCTTTGCCCGGTGAATTAACTTCTGCGAATGGACGCTTGTTTTTCACAACATCTAGCAATTCAGGAAATTCTGAAATCTGGACCTCGGATGGTACAGAATCAGGTACTCAAATTGTTAAGGACATCTATCCCAACGGATCGTCAAATCCTTTCCACTTAACTGAGGTATCCAATCAATTGTACTTTACAGCCAAAGACGAAACAAAGCAATATTCCATCTGGATAACTGACGGCAGTTATGATGGCACCTTTAAACTTGATGTTCCAGCAATTCAAGGCCCAAATCAATATACCCCGATTGATGGTATAATTTACTTTGTCGCCACGAGTATTGCCCATGGAACTGAACTCTGGAAAACAGATGGCACGGTTGAAGGAAGCCAACTGGTAAAGGACATAGCCCCAGGACCTGGGCATTCCAACCCAAGATTCCTTACCAATTTTAACGGGACTCTGTACTTTGTGGCGGGCAATGCTGAGTACGGCGTAGAAGTTTGGAGATCGGACGGAACCAAAGAAGGCACGACACTGGTTGAAGACTTATACCCTGGGCAGGAAACATCCAGGCCGGCAGATTTAACCGTCGTTAACAACCGTTTGTATTTCAGTGCTTCTACACCCGAATATGGAAACGAGTTATATTATATAGAGGATGTTCCATTAGACAGCGAGTATGGGGTGACTTTGTATCCGAATCCGACAAGCGACCTATTGAGACTGCGGTTTGACATAGAACCGGCTGTATCTCCAGAAGATATACTTGTTTATGACCTGACCGGCCGAAAACTGATCCAAAAACGGATAAGAGACAACCTGGAAATCGATTTATCTCCTTTGAGAAATGGCCTGTATTTGATCTTTACAGACAACCGGTTTGTTGGCAAGGTGGTTAAAATCTAATCGTATTTAGCCCCTCATTGCATCATGTCATTACTAGACAAATGGTATATTGCATGGATGTAATTATTCAATAGAGCAAACCACTCAACGAACACCTACCGCATGAACCAGAACGCAATGAACCATCTTATCCGACCTATTCGAATTCTTCCAGTGGTATTCTTTTGTCTACTCTCAACGTTTTCATTTGACGTTTATGGTCAACAGATCGAATTACTAAAAGACATTAACCCAGACAGTCTATTTGGAGAAAGAAATGGGTTCCCATTCCATTTGACCAATTTCTGTGGAGATTTGTATTTCGCTTCGGAAGAAGGGTTAAATGGTGTAGAGTTATGGAAGAGCCAAGGGACGAATCAAACCACTCAATTGGTCAAGAACATTAATAAAGAGGCGTTTGAAGGCTCGTTTCCTGTGATTATTGGTGTTGCTAATGGAAGGCTTATTCTAAACGCCGGTACTCGTAATCTGGGAGACGAATTATGGGCATCTGATGGTACAAAAAAAGGCACCGTCCTCTTAAAAGATATAGGTCCAGGATCGGAAGGCATTGTTATGAGTTATAGCGTTGTATCGAACAATTTACTTTTTTTTACTACAAGTACAGAAGGAAGTGGGATGCTTCTTTGGACCACTGATGGCACGGCAAACGGGACGTCACAACCGCTAAAAATGAACGCAAAAAATCCCATCAATTTTTTGTTGTCAGGCATGGTCCCATTTAAAGACGGGGTGATCTACTCGATGAATTCCCGACAAGATGGATCTGAAATATGGAAAAGTAATGGAACTGCTAACGGCACCGTAAGGCTAATAAACTATTGTAATCAGAACTGTTTGTCAAACCTTAGTGATTTGTGCGTCGTGAATGGCTTCGTTTATTATACTGTTAATAACGAGGAACTCTGGAAAAGCGATGGTACAAAACAAGGTACAACTCGAATTAAAATACTCCCTAAAATACCATCGACATACAGACCGAGTTCACTAATTGAAGTTAATGGCACCCTGTATTTTACACATAATGAAAATGTTCAATTCAATACACTTTGGAAGAGCGATGGAACGAGCGCAGGAACAGTCCTCGTTAAGGACATGAACGACGGATTAACGATTCGTGAAATTGATAACTTAACCTCAATGAACGACAAATTGTATTTCACAACCTCATCTGGAATGAGTCACTATTCTCTTTGGAAAAGCGACGGCACTGAATATGGAACGGTGATTATAAAAGATTTTAGGACACGAAATGTATCTGGAAAGCCCTATGGGCTCTTTAATGCTAACGGAACCCTCTATTTTGCTGCTAATACTGAAGAGTTTGGTACCGAATTATGGAAAAGTGATGGGACTCCCGTGGGAACGGTCATGGTTCAAGATTTAAATCCAGGTCCGTATTATTCCTTTCCTCGATTCCTCACTCTCGTTGGAGACCAATTATTTTTCACCGCTTTTCGTAGGGACGTTGGTCGCGAAATATTTTTTATAAATGTAGAAAGTCCAGATTACAAAAAAGAGCAACTCGTCGTCTTCCCTAATCCAGCAAAACAAACTGTTCAGTTGTCCTCTGATGCGCTGACTCCAGGAGATTCACACACGGTTACTGTTTTTGATATCGCTGGAAGACAAATACAGCAGATGTTACATGTTTGTTCGTATCCGCTAATATTAGACCTCGGAAATTGCGTACCAGGCACCTACATCATCCGATTGGACAATGGGCTCACTGGAAAAGTGATTAAGTACTAATTATTGTAACATTCTGCCAACCATTTGGTCAACGGCTTCAAAGATTTGTTCTGGTTTCCTGGCCTTCCAATTCCACGTCGTTTCGTCTTCTTCTTCTAAACGAACATAGTTGTGGATTCCGGTTTCTTCCATATCGGTTAAAATATGATCTCTAAAGTGTAAAAAGGCTACCCAACCTCCCGGGGTATCCTCCCACCATTCCTGATAATATGCATCGTCGCTGGAATGAAAATTGAGAATATTCTCTCCGAGCACAATGAATTTTTCGATGCCGCAATCCAACATTTTGTCAATGACTTCTCGTTTCAAGGTGGCAATGTCGTTGTTGATGCAATCGTTCCATTCGCCAATGAGTTCCATAATGGCGTACCCTTTGCCATAATCGACGTACAATACTTTGACTAACAGGGTGTCGCTGCCAAAGTAGTCCCATTGTGGATGGACGAGATAATTATATATCTTGTTTGTAAACTCAAACTGGCTGTGTTGAGTTTTATAAAATGGACTATCGACGTCGTTACTCGCTTTGTAAAGATGTCTCCACAGATAATGGGGTTCAATCTGATGCATCGTTAATATTCGAATCTTTTATTACATACAATGGACGCTCCTTAATGTTTTCATTTATTCGACTTATATATTCTCCGATAATGCCAATTCCGATTAATTGGATGCCACCAATAAAAATCATGGTGATCATTTGAGACGCCCAACCGGGTTGATAATTTTCTAAAACATACCTCGAATACAATGTATACAGGATTAACAAAAATCCGATAAACGAAAATACAAAACCTGAGATCGTTGCAATGCGAAGTGGCCAGTTGCTAAACGAAGTGATTCCGTCTAATGCAAACCGAATCATTTTAGCATAACTATACCCTGTTTCGCCACTCATTCGCTCTTCCCTTTTGTAGGTAACAAAGGTTTGATTAAATCCAATCCAGGAGATTTGGCCTCGTAGAAACTTCCTTCTCTCAGGCATTTTTTTGAGTTGGTCAACCACTTTCCGGTCAATAATTCTGAAATCGCCGGTATCTAATGGAATATCAATCTTGGTAATTTTGTTTAAGATTCGATAAAACAACTTGGCGGTTGCTTTTTTCATTATCGACTCCCCTTTTCGTTGCTCTCGACGAGCATAAACCACTTCGAAGCCTTCCAGGCTCTTTAAATACAGCTTCTCTATGATCTCTGGTGGATCCTGACCATCGGCATCAATAATCACTACTTTTTCGCCTTTTGAAAAATCCAATCCAGCACTTACGGCAATTTGATGCCCAAAATTTCGGCTAAAGTGGATGTACTTAACCTCGCGATGTTCTTTGGACAGGTCGGTCAGAATTTGACCGCTTGAATCTGTGCTCCCATCGTTTACAAATATGAACTCTCGCTGTACATTGAGTTTATCCAACACCCTGGAAAGACGTTCGTGCATGGGAACAATGTTGTCCTCTTCATTAAAAATCGGGATAACCACAGATATCATGGTTCAAAGAAAAGACTTTTAATGTAATTCCGTGTAACTTTTAGTGAAGACCAGCGTCATACATATACCCTATTACCTAATCGAATATCACTGATGTAAACCGCATTTCTTTCATCTTAAAAAAGATGGCCTGCAACCAACTAACTAGCTAATTTCCGCCCTTTATTATTAAATTTGGGCAACTTAAAACTTAAAACATAATCTATGTCCGATTCCTTTGATTTGTTAGATCAATTAGGTGGCCAGAAAAAAGTCGAAAACCTAAAAGCAAAAATTGAAAAAAAAGCCGGTGGAGATATTGCATCGAAACTGGATAAAATAGAAGCTGAAATCGAAAAAGCTGTTAGCGAAAATCGATCTTCAGAAGACATCGTTAGCAGCATTATTGACTCTAACTTTGACAGTCTTAATGGCGATGTTGAAGCCACCGAAGAAGATTTGCAAGAGCTTATGCTCCATTTGCGATCCATGTTAGACAGCTGCGGTGGGGAATTTGCCAAACTTCAGGAACTGAATGATTCTGAGCAAAAACTCATTGAAAACGCGACTAAAGAACGTGAAGAAGCTGAGCAAGAGGCCAAGGATGCTGAAGGCATGTCCAATGCCTGGAATATATTGTTTGGCTATAAAAACAGTAAAGTCAGAAAGACAAAAACGGATCTCAATTTAAGAATTGAAGATTTAAAAGCGGCAGAAGTTGAAGCTCAAAAAAGATACCGCGACCGTCTAAAAAATGCTGACATCGGCGAAAGCCTCAATCGAATCATTAGCCAGGTTCAGGGAATGGTTGGTATTGTTGAAGACATGATTCTGGACGTCGACAAACAAATTGTTGCGCTTAAAAATAGAAAAGAGTTGGCCTTTGAAACCAAAGAAAAAGCGGCTCATATTATGGCTGACCGAAAGGTTGACCTGGAAGATGTTGAATCCAGACTAAAAACCTCAGAAAATGAGCTTGTCGAACTTCCAAATAACAGCCCAGAGTATACCGAACAGCAGAAAAAAGTAGCGGATTTGAAGGAACTTCGTGCCGATATAAAGGGCAAATTCAATATTGCACTGGGTATTTTCCAATCCAAAGAACGTTTCGTAGACCAAATCGTGGTTCACCTGGAAGCCCAAACGATTACTAAAAACAACTTAAAACAGTTGATTGGCCAACTTAGAAGTGACACGGAGGAACGAGTTACTACGTATGAATCGGGACTTCAATTGATTCAATCTGCAACAGCTCAGGAAGCGGCATCGATGTATGAAGAAGCGGGCGTAAAAACGGATCAAAAAATAACAGAAATTGCTGCCAAGGTATTGGTGGGTTCTGAAAAAGATCGAATCGAACGTGTTAAAAAGCACCCTCAGCGTATGACCGAACTGCACAAGGTATTGGTTGCGATGGCTGAAGCTACAGCAAAATACAAGGAAGAAGACGCCAAGATAATGGAGCAACACAGCAAGAAATTTGGTATAGATATTAGTGAGACATTCTCACATCGACATGAAAGCGATGGAAAATCATCCAACAACGATGCTCCATCCGACGAACCAAAAGACAACTCGCTTAACAATTTGATGGACTAGTTGTAGTTTGAAGACAATTGACATAAACAATCATTTTACGGAACTGGACCGCAGTATTCTCGAAGGAGAAAATGCCTATTCCGATTATTTTGATTACGTAAGAAATAACCTCAACATACTGCTGAGTTCGTTTGACAATATTTCAACACAAAGCTCTCTTGAAATCAAGGTATTAAAGAGTTTCTCTCAAAAGTTTCTCAATACCATAGAGGCCCTGCGTTTAAAATATGCGTATGAAGACGACCGATCTATGTTGATCGACGTGACCGAAAGTGGTTTCCCCAATTTCATGGAATTCAAAAAGTTGAATGACGACATTGCCAAAAAAGACAAAGAATTGGCAAAACTTCCAACGCAAGATTCGTTGAAACAGAGCATTCTCGATCACCTGATTCGAAAAAAGGAAGACCCCAGGCAATTGTTGAGACAGCTAAGTCGATCGAGCTATTACATCAGACTGCAATGGAGCAACTTGTTTACGGAATTTACTCCGGGGACTCTTAAATTGCTTAATCAACACACCGACAAGGCAAAAACCCGAACGTATTTCTATTCCTGGGCGTCGTACGACAGTGTGACCAACAAACCCTTTATTTACACCATGGTGTTCGACAATCGATCGAATACGAAAAAAAACCAAACTGATGTAGATAAAGACCCGTTGTTTGTTGAAACGATTAAACGTGTAACACACAACAGTTCTCCACTCAAAGTGATTGCCTCAGATATTGACAATGCTTATGAGGGTGTGATGCCTAAGGTATTAAAGCGCATTGAAATTGGACCCGTTTTTGGCAAGTATGCCCGAGACAAACATCCGTTTACGCTTATGCTAAAAAAGAACTTCACAGACAAAGATTTTGTCTTCTCCTACAACACAGAAATTGTGTTTTCTACTGGAGAAAAACGAACCAAATCATTTCTATCTAAAGGGGAATTACGACAGGTATTTTATATCGACGAATCGAATAAAGAATGTATGGAGAAAATGGTCTCCGATATCAATTCATACCTGATTACGTCTCACGAAGTTTCGCAATACTTGAATGATACCGACCCTGAATTATTAAAGAAGCTATCAGCACCCGTTTACATCTACAACTGATATGGAAAAACAAGAATCATCATTACTAAAAATAAAAGAAGACGACTTAAATCAATACAAGGAAGAAATTACGGCTTATTTAAAACAGGTAAGCTGGTTGCCGGATAGTAAGGCATCCTCAAGTTCCATTGAACTCAATTTCCTAACGGATGTAAGTAAAGCTCTGAGCCTCCATCAAGAGGACAACATCTCGATTCTCAAAGAGGCGATTCGGATAAGCGACGACCGGGTTATTCTCTCCAATACGAGTAATCAAATATTAAACTCCATACGAAAAGGATATTGCCTGGGTAAACATTTGGCTGATTTATATGCCGAAGCCAGTGGCCTGGAATTACTTCAACAAAAAAATAAAATTGGTAATCTTCACCAATCTGAGCTACCCGAGTTTCATGATAAAAGTCAAACTCAAAGTGCCGTTTTAATCTTTAGCGCTGCGTCTTACATCAAATATGCTCTGCAGGATTATATGGCCGATGAGGTATCGTCGATTCAAATTGATTTTGGCGGTATTCCACAAATCAGTTTGACCCGACCATCAAAAGCCATACAATGTACTCTGTACTACTACGCGGCCTATTTAGAGCGATCTGGAATCGTTACCACAGACCTTCACTTTCTCAAAATCACTCTGTTATACTTCGAGCGTGTAATTGAAGAAATTTTGCTGAGAAAAAATGCGTTGAAATACGCTGAGGTTTTTAACGACAATCACTACAAGCTGGAAAACACTGAATTTGTTCTTCAAGGATTTGAAGCGATCTCTTCCATCACCGTTAAGGGCATGCAATTCAACCCGACACAAATGGAAGATATCGTGGCAAACAAGCAGGCGAAACACCTGTTTAAACGCTACGCAGAGCGATTGATGTGTTACGATTTTGATGCCCAGAAAAACCCAATCAATGATTTAGGTGGTCTGCCTTCCATAACGATGGCGGATGGGAAGCCTGGTACAGGTAAAAGCATGCTTATAGCGGCCACAGCAACCTTGTTAAAGGAACGTTGCGACCAACTGGGTTATAACTTTCTCTTTTGGCCCTTGCCGGAAACGATTGTTTCTACATTTCAGGGAGGGACTGCCGAGCGTGCGATGGAATGGTTCAAACCGATGCAGGACCCTAACAAAATTGTATTTGCGCCCATTGACGATGCTGAAAACAATCTGGAGGAACGTACCCGACAAGGCGTATCGGCTGGTGTACGTGAATTTATCGGCGTTTTTCTTAGAAACACGGAGGGTGCCTATGCCATTAATTTGGGCAACCGATTAATAAGCCTGTTTACGAATATTCCAGACCAAATTGACAAAGCTGTATTGTCTCGAATTCAAATGCGAATTTCGATGGAAGGTGCTTCCAGCAAGTTCGACTTTATGGATCAGGATTATTTATGGTGGAAGAAATACATTGAATTGGATAAGAAGTTTGTTGACAATACCGACCCCAAGGCATACGCATACATGGAAGCTCAAAAAGAACCCGAATCGATCAATGAGCTTGTAACGACCAACTATGCATTTGGCAACCCGGAAGTTGAAGAATTGTTTGAAGGGGTTAAGAAAAACTACGGTACCGATACCCACGAATTTTTTGGTGCCTTTTACAACAGCGTGTTGCAGAAATATCCGTTCTTCTCTTCCAGAGATTTGAGGAATATTCAAAAAGCCGTCGATGCCCGTTTAATTGATTTTGACCTACCTGAGGTTTGGTGGGACAACTCCCAGGAGTTTTTTACTCAACCATACAACAAGAAGCTTGCGATTCTAAAGGACTTGATGAAGCAAAATATGAAAGGTGTTTCCTTTGGAGATGTTCGATTATATGAAGCCTTGAATTACATTGAAAATTCGATTCGGATTAACCAAACCGGCATTAATCGAGAAATTAAAGCGCGAGCCCAACAACTCTACATACAGCAAAAAGCGAACGAAGAATTGCGCAGCGGAAATATTAATGATTAAACTGATAGAAAGCGGACTGTTTGGACATTCTTTACTCGAGGTGAATACGTCATCTATGGTAAAGCG
>CAYZWM010000020.1:20949-27360 GCA_964482155.1 uncultured Chitinophagaceae bacterium
GGTCTTGCGCCTACCCAACTTAAAAAGTTTCATATAGATGGTTGGGGTTGGAGCCCAGAAATTGCTGACGAGCAAGGTGATCGGTTCTATTTATCTCACGGCTTGGCCAATCCGTATGGAATTATTATTAGCCCAAAACAGAGTCAAAGCTCCATTTACCTGCCCTATCACAGTTTTGACCGAAATATTCATCAAACCATCTTCGCTCAATACGAAGGCCAGATTGCTGATATTACGTCGCGTTCAGGGCTTTGGTTTGAACTCGATCAAGAGATTTCTGCGTATCGTTCTCCTCAGGATTTGCTGATGATAGACTACGTCAAACTCAATTTCTTTTCGGTAGATCGGATTATGAGTGCGGCTAAGGAGCAACGAAGTCTCATCCGTGATTTTTACGACAAACCGCACGCCTGGTCTGACGATGAATTGCGACAAAAAATTATTGACAGCTGTAAGACACACGGAGATCTACGCTACTTAAAATTTGAAATCCCATCTCATCCATTCAATGACGTAGAAAATTTCTACACCGTTGCCTTTAACGGTTTGTATGTGTTTAAAAAGCTCAGAAATGGCAAACCCTTGTTGGTTCATCAAGCCAGTAAGTCGAACCTTTCGGGAGAAACGGAGCACGGTCATATGGAATATAACATAGACGACCCTGAATTATTGAGCTACCTCTACAATGCAGGCATGATTTCCAATGACCTGACGATCTATAGAGACAACCCCGTGTTACTGGATCTGATGCAGGAGCATTTACTGGTGGAAGCAGCGGCGAAACTGGAGACACCCATCGACTTTTCAAGTCTCAATTCTAGTCAAAAGAAAGGTGTGGTAAACCAACTGGTTAAAAAGAACTTGCTGGGTGACGCCTACTTCGAATTTGAACGATTGATCAATAAGATTAATGACAAATCAACTCTGTCGTCCTATAAGATTCCAACCATCCTAAGAAATTACTTATTAAATCCAGATCCTTCGTTAAGCTCTCAGGAAAAGATTGTTTTGTGGCAATTGCTATGTAACATCAATGGTGCAAACCCGGTATTAACGTACCTCTTTGATAAAACAAACTTTTATGAACAATATAAGGCCTGGGACGAGTCTTCACAGCAATGGATAATCAATCTGATCTTAAAACATAAACACATCTTCAATCAATTAATATAACAGCGATATGGACTCTTTTCTTTCTCTTCTGGTCGGTTTTGTCATTGGTATTTTATTTTTCGTTTGGGACAACAAAAAGGGATATACCTGGTATAAACGATGGTACAACCTAAGCCATAAAAACGCCTTGGAATCTGAGGGACAATACAGTTTCATCAACAATCAACCGTTTTCTAAACGCCTAATTCCTGCCGTTATACTGACTACCCTGTTTGCTTATGGAACCTGGCTACTGGGCGATTTAAATCCGATTCAATCTCTATTGACCGGGATGTTGTCTTTGGTTGGTGTTTTAGTTGGGTTTTATGTGGGACCGATGGTCATGAACAAACTGCCAAAAGGGTTGAAAGAAGCGAACAAAGCTCTGAAGAAGTTAGACAAACTAGAAGAAGAATTAAAATCGAGTGGTTCGAAAAAATCGACTCCTGAACCAGAAAAAAAGAAAGACGATCCGAAATCAGGTGACAATGATGATGATAAAGGAGATGATTGGAGAAAAGGGGTTAAAGATTTCTTAGATAAATAACCATGGAAGAAAGACCAGAAGAAAACCGTAACCGCCTGTATTGGATTGTTGTAAACATTCGTACGGCAATTGGTCGTATGATTAAGTCTTCCTTTAAAAAAAGACCCATACTGAGCATCCTTATCGTATTGGTATTGGCCTATCTGATTTTCGTAGGCCGTGGAAGTATTCAACCTGGTTTTTTGCTGATCCGTAAATACATTCTTTTGGCCGTTTTATCCATCCTTATTCTATGGTGGTACTTTAGAGGCTGGCGGGGTCGAACAAACAAAGGCAATGGGTTTGCTTCTTTGTTTATTGTATTATTTGCCACATTCTCGTATTTCGCTGGTCCTGGTTTGTTTAAATATCTCAGCTTATACAGTCATTATTCCAAATTGGAAAAAATTCAGCTTAACGAATTACCGTCAACTGGATTTGAGCGGATTCAACCCATAAATTCGGTCAGCACGTTAATTAATCAGGAAGCACTTTCGGAAACGGAGGACGCTACGCCTCCACAGTTTATTCGCGGGAAGGATAACAAATACTACTACAGTTGTGCTGTTGGCCCAGCTAAAGAATACAAGATTCAGCAGTTGAGCAAAGACATGTATGAAGTCATATTTGTACCGTCCAATTTACCTGCCCCCGTTTTTTCAGGTAAGTACAGAACAGATGTTGACTTTGACATCGGGGAGTTGTTGTTGTTCAGCAAAAAGACCAGCAACGCGGTAATCAAGCAGTTTAATCTATGGCAATACCTCAATTATGAGCCGACAGAGCCTATTTATCTTCAAAATGATCAGGGGAAATGGGTGCAAGTGGTACCATTGATTCGTTGGAAAGGATTATTATTTCCAAGACCGGTATTTGGAGGTGTGGTCGTTATTGGAGAAAAGTCCGAATCTCATGGCTATATCTCTAGAGTATTGTTGGGGAGAGGTGAGTTTATTGCTAAAGATGATGTTACCAAACACAACTACCTCAAGGGACAAAATTTAATCCCTAAACGGGTTGCACGTTTTATAGCCGAGAGTTTTCGTTTCACCAATGGGTTTCTGGCTCCAATGCCGTTTTACCACGAAGGAGATATCCGTATTCCTGAAATCCCTAATGATGCGAACCAACAACCCTTCATTACCTTTTTTAATGTTACAAAAGAGCATAAGTTGTACAACTTCTTTGGTTTGGAGCCTTATCAGGAAAACAAAAAAGGATTGAGTCTTAGTTTGTTAATTCCGGGCGATAATGACGAGAAGGTATACGTTCTTGATCATCGTCAATCGGAGAGAACCTACATTGGCAGTAGTGCCATTTCGGCCAAGATTATTGAAAGTAAAAAGAACTACGACTGGAGCAAAAACTACCCGGCTGAAAGTCGTCCTTTTGTTCGAAACGTCGACGGGAAACAACGTTTTATGTGGCTTAGTACTATTGTAACTAAAGCGGGCGACAATGGGGAGTATATCGGTGGAAGTATACCGGAACTTACATTGACAGATGCTACCCATGGAAAGGTGGTTTGGATCGATCCCGATTCATTAATCAATAACAACAGTTGGATTCATCAAGCAGAACACGAACTAAATGACTATTGGAGAGAAAGTGAATAGCGCCTTAATTTTTAAAAGATTCCTGATCTCATTGGGTGTCATGTCATTTGAATCGTTTGAGGTATTAAGTTACCTTCATACGTCCTTTGGATAACATCCACGGAGGCATGTAAAAGGAGACGTCTCGAACTTGTCCCTCTTTTAGGTTTACATCGACACGATTTGCTCCGCATTCTCTTTTCATGATGTATGGAAAATATATTTTGACGTTATAAATTCCGGGTTCCAATTCAAAATAATGTTTCCCCCAGGGTCGCTTATTCTTTTGTCCGTTGATCTCGACTACGGGAGTGCAAAAAAATAGGAACCAGGCTAATGGGAAGAATTTGAGTTTAACGTTAATACCTGTTTCCATATTTTATTTGTTTGTTTATGCTTGATTTTAGTTTCGCGTGGTTTCAAAATCTGGTCAACCAAAGACGTCCCCGTTCCAAAGATGTTCTGATCCTCGGCCATATGTAAGCATGTATAGTATTAGAAGCGCTAACACAACATATGTCCATGCTACAATTTTACCTATTTGTCCCTTTACATCGGTTTTTTGAATCCTGCTTATCACCACGTTGATTATCGTTGTTGCAATGGCTAATAATCCGAGTCCAAGTACAAAAACCAGGTCTCCCAGGCCATGACCAAAGATGAGTTTGCCTTGAAATGTTAATACCGTGGCTGCTACGACAAAAAGGACAAACAGCCAACGGACTACAATGTAAAGCCTATTTGATTTGGTCATTTCAAACTGTTGGAGTACTTAACCTTTGTTCTTTCTTCATAGTGCTCTTTTTACCATTAATTCTTGATAAAACAATCGAGTATCGCGTTGATACGACTCTGACATATTCCGTAACCATAATAATGATATTCAAAACCAACCACGTTTTATCTGGCATAAAAAAACCCAGATAAAGGACGCTTGCCAAAGTACATCAAATTGATCAACTTCCCATCGGTTAGTAATAACCACCTTGAGTATTTGTCTGTATCTTCTTGTAAGGTCATAAAAATGGCTCGATCCAAATTGACTTTCGAGATCGTGGCATATTTAGTATTTCTCTTCACATATTTCTTAGCCTTAGAGGATAGACTGTGGTTACCGGTAAATATGATTTCTAACTTTTGGTTTGTGTTTCTGTCCAAATGTTTCATTAAAGGTGAACAATTATGCACACGATCAAGTATGGCTTCATATTGATTAAAAAAGGAGTCTATCGGTTGTGCTTTCTGATTACTATCTATGCCAAAACTCAGGTGAAAAGCTAAATTTCTGGTTTCCGATTTCGGCTTCAGATAGGCCTCACCGACCCAACCATCTTCTGAATCCCAATCAATACTTGAAATAAGCCAATACTTTTGAGATGATATTTCAAATAATGAGTCAAGCAATTCGTATTCCTTCTTTAAGGCGTTTTTAATACGCATTTCTCCAAATATGGTACTAGTCAGAAAAACTACACGATCTGCCAGACAGTACTCTAGGGCTCTCCGACTAAGGTGGTCTTTATTCGAGAAACTGTCTTGAACCAGTTCTGAAATAAAGGTTGAAATGGCAGGATTATTGCTTTTTCGGTTGTCATTAATTCGCCATGGAAGCATCATAGGGCTTTGTCCGTTTGAGGATAAAGAAATCGTATCTAATGGGTATATTATCGAGACATCGACACTTGGAGGCCATCTGGTTGTTCTTACACCAAAGCAATTAGGAACTAACCGTTCAAAGTTTTTTGGCTGTAGAAGCATGGCTTTGTAAATAACTATTTCCTCTTTGTTCCAGTGCGGGTACGCCCCTCTTACGGCCATTTCGTCGATTCGACCAATCAAACTAGCCTTGGTAAACCCGAAGGATTTAAACTGAATGGTATCAAAACCTGGATTATTTATTTCTGTTAGCCATTGGTTAACCAACGTAGACTTAATTGTCCTCATAAACGTCTTGGAGGTATCGTGGTTGACATTAATGTATACGTGATTCATCCTCCTCTTACTTGAGAAAGTTCGATAAAGATTGAACGTTTCGTCATCCTTTGGCTCTAAGACATAACGTGTCATATAAATCTCAAAGGATGTATGGCAACGATCTGTTATTGCAATTTTTACCAGCTCTTCTATACTTGGTTTGGACTGTCCCATTGCCTCTGGTGACAAAAGACTAAAGAATAAATAAATGATAGCTGGTTTCACTGGTTGTTGGCAATAAGATTAATCTAAATTAAACAAATCTGAATCCAAAACCGCAAAAATAAAAAATTACTAAACCAAATTTGAACCCCACTGTGGTCGGGTATTGTTCGAAAGTTTCACCAACCCGACACCATTGATTATAGGCCTAAAACGATAAAAGCCCACGTGTTCGACGTAGGCTTTCATTAGACAATTTCTTTATTCTTTAAAATTTAATTTTCTTCCATTTATTACCGACATAGATGTAAAGTTTGTTATCGGTTTTCAAATACATGGTTCCTGTTGCAGGGCTTTTAGGGGCAGTCTTTTGAGGTGTTAGTACCAGATATGTCGTTACGTTGCTTGCGGCATCGCCTTTATCTCCTTTAGATCCGGTATCTCCTTTGGCACCCTTAGTACCATTGGTACCGGCGTCACCTTTAGCCCCTTTAGCTCCAGTAGAACCTTTAGCACCAGTGGATCCTTTATCTCCTTTGTCTCCTTTGGCGCCATCTTTTCCATCATCTCCATCATCCCCATCATCTCCGTCGTCTCCGTCGTCCCCATCATCACCGTCGTCCCCTTTTGATCCTTTGGTTCCGGTAGAGCCTTTATCTCCTTTTGGCCCAGTAGACCCTTTATCACCGGTAGAGCCTTTGTCCCCCGTTGAACCTTTATCTCCGGCGGAACCTTTATCTCCCTTTGGTCCGGCAGAACCTTTATCTCCCGTAGACCCTTTATCCCCTTGAGAGCCATCTTTTCCATCTTTACCGTTTGATCCAGTATCCCCTTTTGCTCCATCTGCGCCGTTTTTACCAGCGTCTCCTTTTGACCCTTTGTCTCCTTTGTCTCCAGTAGAACCTTTATCGCCAGAAGAACCTTTATAACCGGAAGAACCTTTATCTCCCTTAGATCCTTTAGATCCAGAAGCACCATAATTTCCTTAATAACCGATATAGG
>CAYZWM010000021.1:0-26987 GCA_964482155.1 uncultured Chitinophagaceae bacterium
ACCCGTTATTTATAAATGGCCACTAGATAGTCGCCTTCCGACGATTTAATGGCTCTATACATTCCTTCGGTGTTGAAAGGCATAGCGACATGACCCTGATTATCAACGGCTATGAGTCCACCATCGCCACCAATCTTTAGTATCCGTTTTCCGATTACCTCATTGGCAGCTTGCCCAATGGTGTATCCTTTATGTTCAATAAGCGACGCAACATCATAGGCTACAACACCTCTAATAAAGTATTCTCCACTGCCTGTGCACGAAACGGCACACGTCTCATTGTTGGCGTAATTTCCAGCACCAATCAAAGGGCTATCACCCACGCGTCCATAACGCTTGTTGGTCATTCCACCGGTCGATGTTGCCGCAGCGACATTCCCAATTGCATCACACGCAACAGCGCCAACAGTTCCGAATTTCGAATCCTTCTTGCTTGAATGGTCAAGTTTAAATTGATCCGTGTCTTTGATCTCCAGCCATTGTTTATGACGGAGTTCGTCATAAAAATATCCCTTCTCTAAAAGCTCATAGCCCAGGTCTTTCGCAAACCGCATAGCTCCAACACCCGCTAGAAATACATGCTCCGATTTATCCATTACATCGCGTGCCAGACTCACTGGGTTTTTAATCCCGGATATGAGGGAGACGGCACCGGCATGCAGTGTCTTACCATCCATAATGGACGCATCCATTTCATGGGTTTCGTCGGCGGTAAAAACGCTTCCTTTTCCAGCGTTAAACAATGGTGAATCCTCTAACTCCATAACGGATCGTTGAACAGCATCCGTAGCTGTTCCCCCTGCTTCCAACACATCATAACCCACCTCAAGACTTCGTTTGAGAACGGACTTGTATTCCGCTTCCAAAGCATCGGTCATCATACCCTTAACAAGAGTACCTGCACCACCGTGAATTGCCAAAGACATCTTTCCCATTTTCGTTTCTATTTATACCATTTTTTCCTTAACCAAAAAGCGACCCGTACTAACAAGATTAAAGCGGGTACCTCAACCAACGGTCCGATTACCCCGGTAAACGCCTGACCTGAGTTTAAACCAAATACCGCAATAGCTACGGCAATAGCCAATTCAAAATTATTACCAGCAGCCGTAAATGCGATTGCGGCATTTTTGTCGTATTCCGCACCCATCGCTTTGCTCACAAAAAACCCAATCAAAAACATAATTATGAAATAAATAAGCATCGGAATTGCGATACGTACAACATCCATAGGTAAGTTAACAATGTGTTGACCTTTTAACGAGAACATCACCACAATGGTAAACAGCAGGGCGATTAACGTTATGGGAGAAATTTTTGGAAGAAACTGAGTACGATACCATTCCTCTCCTTTCCTTTTTACCAAAATGATCCGGCTCAGGATACCTGCTAAAAATGGAACCCCTAAATAGATGGCCACACTCTTTGCTATGGTAATAATTGAAATATCAACTATGGCTCCTTCAAAACCAAAAAGAGGTGGCAGTTTCGTAATGAACAACCATGCATAAAAACTATAGGCAAATACTTGAAAAATACTGTTCAGGGCGACCAGTCCTGCACCATATTCTTTACTTCCCTCTGCCAGATCATTCCATACCAAAACCATAGCTATACATCGTGCCAATCCGATCAGAATCAAACCGATCATATATTCAGGTTTGTCGGGTAAAAAGATCAATGCAAGTGAAAACATCAAAATTGGGCCAATAACCCAATTGAGAACCAAAGAGATGGAAAGGACTTTTACATTTTTGAAGACCTTGGGTAGTAATTTGTAGTCCACCTTAGCCAACGGAGGATACATCATAAGAATCAGGCCAATTGCAATTGGAATATTGGTTGAACCGTAACTAAATGAATCAATAAAGTTGGAGGTTGATGGTATGAGATACCCAATTCCTACACCAATGGCCATAGCCAGAAAAATCCACAACGTAAGGTATTGATCCAGAAAACCGAGCTTCTTTTTTGTGGTAGCCATTTTACTTTTTAATTTTTGAGAATACGTAGAACATTTCGAACCCGATTTGTAAGCATCGTTCTTTATATTTTGACGTCTCGAGTGGAGTTCCGTCAAACTCTTTTGGATCGTTGTATCGTATGGGAATTCGAATTTCCGCCCCTGGAATAACTGGGCAATTTTTATCTGCATGAGCGCAGGTCATAACGGCTGCAAAACGTGTTGCCTGGTTTTGCTTATCATCAAACCCTTTTGAAAAGGCAATTATTGGCTCGCTATTGGGGGAATGTGAAACTGAATACCTTGGATTATCACCTGATGCTTCGGAAACATGAAATCCTGCATGCATTATCGCTTCTACTGCTCGCTGATTGAAGGCAGTAACTTCTACACCTCCTGAATAACACCTTGTTTTAATTCGATGATAATCAGCTGCCGTTTGCGCCCAAATTTGTGCCAACTGACTTCTCCTGGAATTGTGCGTACAAATGAAGTTTACGTTAACTTCCTGATCAGCAATTACTTTGCTCTGAATATAGTCCACCAAGTACTGTAATATCAATCCGCGTTCTTCAGAGATCTGACCAAGGTCAAATCGCTCAATAACTTTTTTAAGTTCCGGATAAAAATCGTACGTGATACCTTTCATAGGTGTTTAAACATTAATTAACAACAACCAGATCCGGGTGTGCAATTGGAATCGCTTGACGAAGACCCAATTTCCGCCAGTTGCACCTTTTTCTTTTGTACTGGTATGCCGCATTTATCGGGAGCCAAACAATCTGTAAACGTATTGGTTAGCACAAAGTCTTTTCCATTAAAATCCAATCCAAATTTACCTATTGTTCCTGCTTGATATTCCACTTCTACTTCAAGATCATCCATGTGCAGGATGTTTTGAGAGAGTTCTATAATGTCAATCATTTTGTTAGGTGCAAGACGGTGTTCAAAATCCGTTGCTTGCCACAATTGGAAATTTGCAATTTTTTCTTTTCGAACCACACCACCACAGTCAATAAACTGTTTTGAAACCTCTCCGACTTCGGTCACATGAAAGTGTCTGGGTACATACGCTCCATCTGGGAGTACGAACCTCACTTCTCCAACGTGCTGCAATCGGCTTTTAACCTCTGATAATTTCATTCTTCTTTTGTTTTTAACAACAGTTATTTATTGGATTAACATAGGCATTAAACATTCGATCAAATCCCTGTTTTACCTCTTCCCATCGAAGTGGATTAATGCAGTAACTTACCGTCACCCCGTCGATGGTACCTTGAACAATACCGGAATCTTTTAGCTCTCTTAAGTGCTGACTTACCGTGGCTTGTGCTAAACCAAGTTCGTTGACTAAGTCCCCATTAATGCAGCCGCTTGACTCTAATAGATGTTGAATTATAGCGACACGTGCTGGATGAGCAAATGCCTTGGCCAAAATGGCCAAATCGTTTTGTTCTTTGGTAAATAAATCTGTTCTCGTTGCGCCCATGATTTTCTCTATCGCAATATTGCGATATACTGCTTTAAGAAACAAATATTTCAGTTATCGAAACGTAAAACTTCTAGGTAAAATCAGGGTACTTCGTAGGGTCTGACTCGTTCATAAGATTATAAACGACGGTAAATATATCTTCAGCGTTCGGTTTGGAGAAATAGTCGCCATCGGTACCATAAGCAGCCCGGTGAGCCCGAGAACTTATTGTTTTTGGTGCGGAATCAAGATATTTGTAACCCCCTTGTTTTTCCAATACCTGTTGCAACATGTATGCGGTTGCTCCTCCCGGGACGTCTTCATCAAGAAAAACAACTTTATTCGTCTTCTCCAACGAAATAACAATGTCTCTTTGGAGGTCGAAGGGTAGTAACGATTGAACGTCAATAAGTTCAACCGAAATGCCATGTTCATTGAGTTGTTGGATTGCATCTTGCGCAATTCGCACACAAGAACCGTAGGTAACCAGGGTGATATCTGTTCCTTGTTCAACCACTTCAATTTGTCCAACTGGTAGCGTATAATCTCCCAGATTTTCTGGTTTCTTCTCCTTAAGACGATATCCATTCAAACACTCAACAACGATTGCGGGTTCATCACATTGGAGCAAGGTATTATAAAACCCTGCCGCTTTGACCATGTTTCTTGGAACCAACACATGCATACCACGTACGGCATTAATAATCATTGCCATGGGCGAACCGCTGTGCCAAATCCCTTCTAAACGGTGTCCTCTTGTTCGAATAATTACCGGATTTTTCTGACCACCTCGAGTTCTATATTGCAGGGTTGCAATGTCGTCGCTCATAATTTGAATGGCATAAATCAGGTAATCCAAATACTGTATTTCAGCAATGGGTCTTAAACCTCTTAACGCTGCACCTACTGCCTGACCAATAATGGTGTTTTCACGAATACCCGTGTCCATTACTCGATTCATTCCGTGTTTTTCCTGTAAACCGGCAAAGCCCTGGTTCACATCACCAATATGTCCAACATCTTCGCCGAAAGCTACTATTCGTGGATCTCGGGTCAGGGCTAAATCAAAACAGTTCTGTAAGATTTCAAACCCATTTAATGTTTCGCTTTCATCACTATAGGCCGCTGGAATTTCGTTAACCTTTGTTGCGGTCCATTCGGACTCACTATGTAAATGGCTGCTGTATCGTATATAGTTCTCCTCTTTATACTGCGTATACCATGTAAGCAAATCATTTCTAGAAGCCGGGTTTTCCTGAATGGTAAGTCGTAAAATTCGGGATGCGGTTACCCCAAGGTCTTTTCGAATAGCACTGCTGTTGGCTTTCAATTCATTCACCGCTTCTGTAACGGCTGTATTCGAGGATTCGCTGGAAATAGGTGTCAAAACATGTAAAAGTTCTTCCTTCTCTTTTTTCAACGGTTCGATGTAGGCATTCCAGGCTTGTGATTTAGCTTCTTTTACAGCGTTTGTTGTCACGGATTCTAACTCCTGTAACTCCGTTTCTGATGCCAGGCCGGAATGAATCATCCATTCTCTCATTTGTGTTAAACAGTCGTATTCAACTTCCCAGGCCAGCCGTTCTTTGGATTTATACCGTTCATGAGAACCGGAAGTCGAGTGCCCTTGTGGTTGGGTTACCTCGGTTACATGAACGATGGCAGGCATATGTGTCTTTCTGCATTTAGCCGCCGCTTTAGCGTATGTTTTTAGTAATTCAGGGTAATCCCACCCTTTAACCGTGTACATATCAAATCCTATCCCATCCTTATCGGTCTTAAATCCCTTAAGGATAGAGCTTAGGTTTTCTTTGGTGGTTTGATATTTAGCGGGAACCGAAATTCCGTAAGCGTCGTCCCAAATGGAAACCAACATTGGAATTTGTAAGACCCCAGCTGCATTAATTGACTCCCAAAAATGTCCTTCGCTCGTGCTTGCATTTCCTATGGTGCCAAAGGCTATTTCATTGCCATTGACCGAAAAATCTGTTAAGTCGGACAGGTCATTGTTATTGCGATAGAGTTTTGATGCCCAGGCAAGTCCAACCAATCGACTCATTTGGCCAGCCGTTGGGCTAATGTCTGCAGACGAATTAAAGGATTCGGTTTGATTTTTCCAGCTACCATCTTCATTGAGCAATCGTGTGCCGAAGTGTCCATTCATGCTCCTACCGGCACTGGCTGGCTCTTCGTTGATGTCTGTAATGGCATAAAGTTGAGCAAAAAAGGCTCGAACGTTGCTCATTTCCTTAGCGAACATAAAGGTTTGATCTCGATAGTATCCGGATCTAAAATCCCCTTTTTCAAAGACTTTGGCCATCGCCAATTGAGCCACTTCCTTACCGTCTCCAAAAATGCCAAACTTGGCTTTTCCAGTCAAAACCTCTTTCCGTCCCAAAAGGCTTGCCTGCCGGCTTTCAAACGCCACTTTATAGTCGTTTAAAACCTCTTCTTTGAATTCCGCTTTGCTTAGACTTCTCTTTTCCGCCACTTGACTCATGTACAACTAGATTAGAAACTAATGAAAAAAAACACCCATTTTGTTGGAAGAAATGGCCAACTTTGAGTGGTGCAAAAGTACGATTTTAAGCGTATTTTTATCAACAAAGATTGGGCTTATGCGTTTAGTCATATATGAATGAGGGAAATCAAAACATAGGAAAAATCAACCATTCCTCTGATAACATCATTTTTTTTGATGGAATTTGCAATTTGTGCAACTCCAGTATTGATTTTGTCATCAAGCGTGACAAAAAAAGGCAGTTTAAGTACGCCTCTCTTCAATCACAAACGGCTAAAGAAGTCCTTGATCCCGGTTCACTCGACTTGAATAATCCAGCCAGTTTTATACTTTATTACGACGGCAAAATTCAACGAAAATCGTCGGCTGCGTTGTTCGTGCTAACCCGGCTTGGTTTTCCATACCGTTTGGCTGGCATTTTTCTTATTATTCCTCGTTTTATTCGGAATTGGTTTTATGATCTCATTGCGCGAAACAGGTATTCGTGGTTTGGCCAACGTGATACCTGTAGGCTCCCTACCGACGAAGAAAAAGAGTTGTTTCTTTCTTAGTTCATTGGTTTTATTTTGGCCGCCGCGGTAGTTTCAATGTCCAGGTTTGGTGCACCTCGATACGTGATTACGGAAACTCCGGTAACATCGCCTTTTAGCTCCTTGGTTGCATGCACTTTAGCTTTGCTTGCACCTTCCAACTCCACATTAATATGCTTCACTTCAAAATCACTGGCATCAAAGCTTGACGCCCCAGACATTTCAAGAATAAGCAAATCACCCCTTCCGGAAATTTCTGCACTTCCTGCGCCTTCTAAATCTATAGCCAGTTTACTCGTTTCGACATTTACAACCTCGACGTGTGCAGTTCCCTCAACAACCAGGTCGAAATAATCTTTGGTTTTTCTCGATGATTTATACAAGACTTTACTTGCTCCTTCTGCTTTAATCGCCTTTAAGTTGGGCAAATAAACCTTAATGGTTTTCTTACCGTTGCTGTGAAACATCGTTCCAGATTTTTGTCTCAAACGCAATCGATTGTTGCGAATATCTATCTTTATGCGTTCATCAAAATTGTCTTCTTTGGGAATAACGATACGTTGTGATTCGCCTTCAATTATTTCTACGGACAATGCCCCTCCAATTACAATCTTATGAAACCCTGCCTGATCATTGTCTGAAGACATGTTGGAAGACTTGTCCTGCACATTACAGTCTACACACTTTAATCCAGCGTGAGTCATTAAAAAGGTATGGCCAGCCATTCTTGGATCATAAATATTTTGCAGGTTTCTAATATCGGAAATTACTCGTTTGGTGCTTTCATGAAATATCACCGTCTTGCCTATGGGCAACCGAATCGTTAGTTCCATGTTCGGTACAGATATCTTTCCATCATCTTTCACCAATACATTTTCACTTAGAAGTAATATGTTGTTGGTCAATTTATACGAATCTACAATGTAGTCGAGAGAAGCCATAGCCGCTTTTTCGTTCCTAGCTCTTGCTGTTTTTCGAACGTCCAACTGAAACTGCTCTTCTGTTTGCTGAACGACATCCAACTTGATTCTAGTTCCATCAGTTGAATAGTCATCCCCAATGAGGTCATCTATTTTTATTACCAGGGTATCGCTGGTAACATTCAGGTCTTTTGTGATCCGACTATATCCTTCATCTCTAAACTGATATACACTGTAGAAGAATCCCATAGCAGCTGCAATAATGGCTAGAAACCATGCGGAGAGTACGCCTTGTCTTACGGGTTTGGTTGGTTTCGGTATAGAAAGTATTTGGGGCAATATTTTCATGGCCAAATAGACCAAGGGAATTGCGCAGATGAGGTATAAGGCAATCTTAAAGACCATTGCACCTTGTCCGCCGATAACCAGTTAGAACATCTGTTCATTAATGTGCTCAGAGCCAATGTGGAATCTGTTTCCATCAAATAAAAATGCCATAAACATGGTAATGAGTAAGACGATGATACCGACAAACGCCGCGAGAGCAAATACCTTAAAAAAGCCACCAAACAATTTGGACATAAATTTGATCACCCCCTCAAAAAAACGGCTTACTGTGCGTCTATTTTCTGGAGATGTAATTCGATTGTATGCTGACGAAGCTTCCTTGTGTATGGTGTTTTTTATATTTTCTATGTTCGGAGCCTCTCCCATCATTTCCAATTTTTCGGCAGTCGTTTTTGCCTCCGGCAAAACCGCCCACAAAATGATATATAACCAAAGGCCAAAACCAAAGACCAGTAGAGACACAACCCAAAGAATTCTGAGGAGGGTGACATCCAAATCGAAATAACGGGCTAACCCAGAACAAACGCCTCCCACTTTCTGGTCATCCACATCGCGAAACAAACGGCGTCTTGCCTTTCGCGTTGTTGATGGTTCTTCTTGACTTTCCTGGCTTTCTTCCCCTTTGTCGTCTTCGGTAGTCGTCTTCGTCGTTTCCTCGTCATCAAAATCGGATGGATACCCCATAGCTTCGGCCACCTCTTTAACATCGGTTGTGTTAATGGATACCTTACCCGTGGTGAGTTTCCCTTGAAGAACTTCAGCAATTCTTAGTTCAATATCTGAAACGATTTCCTCACCGTTTTCGGTGTTTGCAAAGTGGTTACTAATGTTTTTGAGATAATCTCTCAATACATCGTACGCATCCTCTTCGATTGAAATGGCAATACCGCCAATGTTAATGCTAACTATCTTATTCATTTTTGTATTATAGGCTTGTTAATTCTTGCACGGAAAAACTCAATTCTCCCCACGTTTTATCTAACTCGGCAAGAAACTTCTTCCCGTCATCGGTTATGGTATAATATTTTCTTGGTGGCCCCTGGTCTGATTCCTTCCAGCTGTAATTCAGAAAGCTGGCATTCTTTAGACGGGTTAATAAAGGGTATAGCGTCCCTTCTACGATGAGAAGTTTCGCTTCTTTTAAACTACTAATAATATCAGAGGCATAAATTTCCTCCTTATTAATTATCGCCAGGATGCAATATTCCAATATACCTTTTCGCATTTGCGACTGTATGTTTTCTAATTTCATTGAGTCTTTATCAAATTGGTAATGCAAATATATATGTTTTGGATAGTACTCTGCTATACAAAGTACTATAAAAACAATATTTTTATCGATTAACGACTCGTTTTCGTTCAAATTTGCCCTAGTCGGTACACTCCATCAAGAAAAGATGGCCACTTTCGAGTTGAATTTCTATTATACCTTCCTGGTCTACCTCATTACTGCTTCCAGTACGTTCTGGTAAAATAAAGTCCGCGTTGTTGAGATTGTATCTCAGACCGGTCGTTGTAATCCCTTTTACGTCAGTAATAGGTAAAAGTGACAGAAGGCTTCCTTGCGAATAGAACTTGCTAAATACGGCCGGTTTGGGCGCTAAGCAAAATGCCTTTGTGTAGTTATCCAACACACATAAAGAGAGTTGGTGGCTATATTTTGCCACGGTAATTAAGTTATTATGCGCATGGTCCAATCTCTTGCCTGTGGCCCATACGATGTTAGCCGCTTTGTGGCCTTCTTTAATCAAATGTTGAATGCCTTTTTCCAAATCACTAAACTCTTGATTTTCAGCATACAACCATTCAATTTGTTGTTCTTCATCCACACTTAATCTATTGACGTTTATGCTATCAAAATCACCTATCACAGCGTCTACTTTTATACCCTTCAACAGTACGCGATCCAGGGCTCCATCGAGCACAAGAACATACGGGTTCCATTCCAGCAGTTGGTTGAGCAAATCATTCGTACATTCTTCGCCGTTCGCAATTATCAAAGCCGGCTCTTGTTTGTCTCTTACAAAGTGGTGTGATGACATTCTTTACTTATCAATTACAACTATGTGTTTCTAATACCTTTTATTTGTTAAGTATTTCGATAGATGTTGCACAAAATTAGTTTATTGACGTTATGCGAACAAAGTCCTTATTACCCATTTTTATTGTTTTGATTCTTTTCTCGTGTAACCGCGAGAAAAAACGGTGGGATACGAACATCATTGCACCTTTGTTTCATGCAGAGTTAGGGTTTTCGGATCTTTTGACCGACAGCATGCTTATTGCCAATTCGGACAAGAGTTATGATCTGAGTTACGAATACATTTATGCCATTGATAGTGTTTCGACTTACCTCGATGTGCCTGATACCATTGATAATGTTCGAATTACCCTGGATAAGCTGATCCTGGCTGACCAAAGTTACATAGACACATTTACACTTCGGCAAATGGACCCGACACTTGGTTTGTTAGACGGTTTAACCTTGCCATTTGATGCTCAGAAAATTGACAACCCAAAGGGTGAACAAGAAATTGATGTCAGCGAGAAATTCTTTAAGACAGCCAAGTTTGTTAAGGGTTATTTAGACATTACCATTCACAACGACTTACCGGTTTACGTCGACAAGATCGTTTTCAAATTGGTGAATAAAGATAAGGGGACCCTGGTTGCTCAGGATACCTTCCTCAACATTGCCCCAAACACATCAGCATCTAAAACGATAGATCTTGCTGGAAAAGTGGTGGATGGAATAATGATTGGAAGCATTGTTACGGTGGAGACCCGAGCAAGCGATGGGCCTGTACTGATTGATGCGGATAAAGGGGTTCGATTAGAACTTAAGGTACGGGATTTGGAACCCGAGTATGCAACCGCGGTATTTCCAGAACAAACCTTAGTTGAGGACAAACAGGAAGTAATTTACAAATTTGGTGGCCCAGCCATTACGGAAATAAAAGCACGATCGGGAAGGGTAGTCATGAGGATTGCCAGCACCATAGAGGAAGAGATTATCATTGACTACTCTTTTCCGCATAGCGGAGAAAACGGTGACTTTTCAAAGCCTTTTAAACGACAATGGAGGGTACCTGCCGCCGAACCTGGTACTGTTCAAGTTATTGAAGGTGAATTCCCCCTTGACGGCTTTGTTATGCAATACAAGGGTAAAGACCCAAAGTCTGCTCCATTTTTTAATGCGGTGTACAGCGAACTTACCGCTCGAACTGTTTATTCAGGAATAGAACGGAATTTGTCGCTTGACGATTATGTAGAAATAGACTTTGGACTGGTAGACATTGTTCCGGAATATGCCTTTGGGGATTTTGGCTACAAAGAATATGAAGTGAACCAAACCCACGATATCCCCATTTTTCAGAACGTTTCTGGTGACATTAATCTCGAGGATATTTCAATGAATTTATTCCTGGACAACGCGTTTGGAATTCAGGCCCTTATGACGGTGAAGTCAATTGTTGCGACTAACTCCAATAACAAGAAAGAGGTCGCTCTAACTCATCCTTCTCTTATTGGGCAGGAATTATTGCTTCGACGGGCAACGAACCCGCCGCTAACTCCTCATCGCAGACAATATATGTTTGACAATACCACCTCAAACATTAAAGAGTTTGCTGAGGTATTGCCGGACGCAATCACAACGAATATTAAAATCATTAGCCGACCAAATGGAAGCAACGACTATCGTGATTTTGTGAAAGATGACAGCTATTTAAGAGCAACGCTTTCGATCAATATGCCGGTACAATTCTCTACCGATAATCTCACCCTGGTACAAAAGCAGCCATTTGATTTCAGCACCCTTGAGAATGCGGAACGAATTAAAAGCGGTACGTTTAAGATGAAGGTAGAAAATGACTACCCATTCGATATTACTCTTGTCATGGAATTCCTATCCGATTCGGATGAGGTATTGACGAGTCTTTACGATGATGGCCAAAAAATCGAGTCCTCTCCTGTGAACTCTTCAACAGGAAGAACTGAGAGTTCCAAGTTATCGTATTTAACAGCAGACATTAGCGAATCTCAAATGGATATGATACGTGAAGCAACCAAGATTCGTATTCGGGCTATATTGGATACGCCTAACGGCAGCACGAACAAAATATACAGTGATTATTTACTAAAAACTAACCTTGTCGCAGACTTTGTATATGAACAAACTTTTTAGTCTCTTACTCCTATCTTTTACTACATCTTCTGTTTTTTGCCAAGTCTCTACCGACAGTAGCACGATGTATCTGATATCTTCTAATCGGTTTCAGGCTGAACCTTATGTTTCCTTCAACGCTCAAGGTGGAGTTGCCTCGAACTTTGTCAATAAGGCGTTGGTTTTTAACAATTACTGGACAACCGAAATGATCACTGACCAGGTTGAAGCCTTCACCGACAGAAATCGTTTTGGAAGTATAATTAACAGCTCTGTTCACTATCATTCTGCTAAAGCAACATCAAAGAACTGGTCCACATTTTATGGGGCGAGTTACACTTCATTGACTGGATTAATAGCTTCTTCCGAAGCATTGGCCACCGCCTTGCAAGGGAACAAACCGAATCGTTTGATCAACTTTGAAAAGCTACATGGATACGAACAGTGGAACACCTATTCGCTGGACTTCGGTTTTGAAAAAGTTGATCCCATAAAGCGTAGCTATAACCGTGTTCATCTCTCCATTATTGGTGGATCTCAATTAAACGTTTTCGGTGCTTTAGGAGGTTCTCTTCACACAGACAGTTCTGGGGAAACCATTGTCCTCTCCAATACGAATATGGATTTTCTTAGCAGCAATTCGGGCGCGCTTCCGGGTTATGGCCTAAGCCTAAGCTATGAATGGTATAAACGAATTAACCAACGTACTTCGTTGCAGGCACAATTAAATAACGTTGGCTTTGTGCATTGGGATATGACTAAATATACGGTTACCTCAAACGTTATTTACGACGGCATCAACGTCACCCAGGCCGTGGTTAATGGAACTGAAATTAATGTACAGGACACCTTTAAAGACGCGTATATCTCCGAAAATTCAGCGAACGGTTTTGTTCTGTTTCCATTTGACATAAACATCAGTCTCCATCGTCAAATCAATAAACGTTCTGCACTTGAAGCGGAGTTGAGCTACCTCAATTTTTTGGGCTACATACCCAAGGTAGTGGTGTTGTATAAACAACAATTCATGTCAAATGGCGGGCACTGGGAGCTGGGTACTACGTTAGGCGGTTTTGGAAACTATGCACTCATACTGGGTCTGGAAATGCCCCTTACCTCCAACATTGGATTTCGTGGACAAGTAACCGGTATGGAAACGTTAATTTCTCCAAGCCTACCCGTGTATTGGTATGGGAATTTAGGATTGTCTTTAACCCTTTAAATCTCGGTGATCTTTACTAATGATCTCGACCAAACCTTTGGCAAAGATCAACAGTTCGGTCACTTCTTTCGCGCTCGCAAACCGAAAATTCATAAACACCAGCAGACCATTTTCATTCCCTTCAATATGAAAACGCTTGTTTTCTGATAGGTATGCAATCAGGTCGTTTGAAAAGAAGGCCTGTAGCTCTTCACTATTTGTACCCTTAACGGAGAACTCTTCTGTAAATTTTTTATCGTCGAAGGTAATCTCCTCGCGTTTGGCCATATCTAGAATTCGATTCCACCAAACTTCCTTTTCGATTTCAAATCTGGGTATTTGCACGTCATCCATTGAAATCAATGCGACCGTTGAATGGTGCACTTCAGTAGCTAAAAAAGCGCCTTCATCAAAGGTGATATCGCAAATTTCCCAGGAGAGATTTAGGGTGTCTAAGCTACCCATCATTCTATTCTTTGAAAACTCAATTGGACGCGTATCGAAGAACATGAATTTTCTAAACCTTTTTTTGCTCCAAATCACGTTTGGATCAAATTTCCACCCATTTTTGGCCGTCAACTCTTTTAGGTTTAGCTGACGTCGGCTTAAGAAAAGCATAGATTTTAAGGGTAGAACATGTAAACTCAATGGGTGTTTTGAGGTCGTAACGTGCATGTCTAAACCGATCATATCGAAATCGCCGCCATGATGTGCATTTTTGTCATCCCACTCGTTTAATATTTCAAGTACGGTATGGTCTACGAGTCTGGCTTGTGAAAAGTCTATAATGACGTCCTTGCCATAACCAATTGAATCCAATTGGTTGGTCAGGTTAAGTACATTGGTAAAGTTCGAAATACCCTTTACTTTAAGCACAACTTTTCCATCGTCTTCGGTTACAATATACTCTGGATTTCTAAGGGATTTGATAAACAGGTTAACCGGAATGTGCGATTTTACCAAATGGATTAAGAAGGTGATAAATACGCCAGCTATCAAACCGGTTTTAAGATCAAACTGTAACGTGGCAATAATGGTAAACAACACAATCACCAGTTGCTCATATCCACTCCGTATTGTATCCTTAAACATTTTAGGTGATGCCAGTTTTATTCCTGTAAATACCAGGATAGCTGCCAACGCGGCTAGCGGCACCTTTTGTATTTCGTCAATAAAGAAAAAGACAACGGCTAGTAAAATCAAACCATGGAAGAAATTTGACCACTTTGTTCTCGCTCCATGGTTAATATTTAAGGAGCTTCGAACGATTACAGTTATTACGGGTAATCCACCTATAAAGCCCGCTAAAATTGTACTTAAACCATTCCCGATAAGGTCTTTGTTAAGGTTTGTTGCTCGTTTATAGGGGTCCAGTTTATCGACCGCCTTTGAGCTTGGTAACGACTCTATCGTACTCACTAAAAATACGCCAATGGTCACTGCCCAAAATGTGCTTGTTCCAATTTTCCCAAAGTTTGGAGTCAGATTAAAGCTATCGGTTATGTTGTTTACCTGAACCAGGTTTTTGGGGCCTACCAAATAATCATGACCAAACAGGGTGATTACGTTCTCGGTCTCCAGTCCCAAAAAGTAAACAAAAGGCACTGCGGCCACCAACACCAGCATAGGCGCTGGTATGTAATGAAAGAACTTGAGTTTATTGATGAATAATGGGTGTACGATTAGAATGGCTAAACTCACGAGGGCTATGATTGCGATCGGCCAATTGACGTTTACTAAATTCCCAGGAATTGCCATAATGCTGTCTATGGCAGAAGCCTTCCCAAATCCCGTATCCAATGCAATATGAATTTGGCTGGCGAAAATTATTATCCCAATTGCCGCCAAAACGCCACGAACCACGGAGGTGGGAAGTAGGTCTCCGAATTTTCCCCATTTCAAAAAACCCATCAAGGCCTGAATGGCTCCGGCCACCATAATGGCTGCCATATAATATTCATATCCGTTCCCCTGGCCTTTGTCAGAAAGTGCCACGACACCGGCCAGTGACACACCAACCAAACCTGCACCAGGTCCATTTATTCCAACATGACTGCCTCGAATAAACGTGGTGACCAACCCTCCAATTATGGCGGATATGACCCCTGCCATTGCAGGAACCATCGATCCGGATGCGATTGAAATACCCAAACCCAGAGGTAAGGCAACCAGGGCAACACTGACCGCTGCAATCAGGTCGTGCCTCCAGTTTTGAGCCAGTCCTGCAAAGCCGGTTTTGGGTAAAATTAATGCATTCTTATCCATAGTCCTCTAAGGGAAAGTTTATACCATAAACGAAATTAACCTCCTGATTTGGTGTTATTTACGCTGTGGCTAGCCGCTGTTTACCAGAATAAAGTGGGAAGTTGCCCATCATTTCATTAACCTCGGTACCTACCTGAGATAGAACAGCCTGGTTTTCAGAATTGTTTAGTGCCCGGTCAATTAAATCAACAATCGGCTCCATGTGTTCTTCCTTCATACCACGTGTTGTAATGGCTGGTGTACCAATACGCATTCCCGAAGTTACAAAAGGAGACCGCGATTCTTGTGGAACCGTGTTTTTATTGATCGTAATATGGCAACTCACCAAGGTGTCTTCTGCCATACGTCCGGTTAGGTTTTCAAATTTTGTTCGTAGGTCAATCAGCATCAAGTGGTTGTCTGTTCCTCCAGAAATGACCTTATATCCACGGTTTTCAAATGCAACTGCCATGGCTTTCGCATTTTTTACCAATTGTTGGCCATACTCCTTAAACTCATCGGACAATGCTTCCTTAAAAGCAATCGCCTTTCCTGCAATCGCATGTTCTAATGGGCCTCCCTGACTTCCAGGAAACACCGCTGAGTCTAGCAAAGCAGTCATACCACGTAGGTTTCCTTTTTTGTCCGTTATGCCTTGTTTATTTTTAAAGTTTTCTCCAACCATAATCATCCCACCTCTTGGACCTCTGAGGGTCTTGTGGGTTGTGGTTGTCAGAATGTGGCAGTGTTTCACTGGGTTATTTAGCAAACCAGAAGCGATAAGCCCCGCCGGATGAGAAATATCTGCCAGTAACACAGCGTCTACTTTGTCTGCAATTTCTCTAAATCGAGCATAATCCCAATCACGTGAGTAGCTTGACGCTCCGCAAATTATTAACTTAGGTCGTTCTTTTAATGCGATTTCCTCCACACTATCCATATCAACTAAACCGGTTTCCTGGTCAATTCCATAATGAAATGCGTTGTAGGTCTTTCCAGAAAAGTTAACGGGAGACCCATGTGTAAGGTGTCCACCATTCGACAGGTCAAAACCCAGTAACTTGTCGCCGGGTTGAAGGCAGGCCAACATAACGGCGGCATTGGCTTGAGAACCAGAATGCGGTTGGACGTTTACCCAGGCTACGCCAAAAAGTTCTTTCGCTCTATCGATCGCAATTTGTTCTACCTGATCAACGATTTCACAACCTCCATAATATCGTTTGCCTGGAAGACCTTCTGCGTACTTATTTGTAAGCACACTACCCACAGCTGCCAGGACGTTTTCCGATACAAAATTTTCACTCGCAATGAGTTCAATTCCGTCTTGTTGTCTCGTAAGTTCCTGGTTTATTAAGTCAAAGATTTCTCTATCCATTTTCCATTATTTTGTACACACAAAAATAACTAAACTGGGTCGGTCAATCTCAAGTTTGCTGATAAAATATTACCTTGGCTGTTGCTTACTACTATACAAAAGCTTTGAAATCAATGATGAAATACAAGTTCATCGTACTTTTTTTTAATGAAACACAAAATTCAAATGTCTAAACTGCTTAGGCTGTATTTTTTTATTGGGATTCTATTTTGCTCATTTTTAACTGGTTATAGTCAGGGAGTGGGCATTAACGAAACCGGTACTGATCCAGACAACTCGGCAATGCTCGACATTCAGTCGAACACACGAGGCCTGTTGATACCCCGACTATCGAAGGTGGCAAAACTCGCCATTCCCGCTCCAGCCAACGGTTTATTGGTTTATCAGACCGACGATACGGTTGGTTTTTGGTATTATGACCTAAACATGTGGAAACCCATATTCCAATACCTTGAGACTGGAAAAGGACTCAACGGAGGAAAGCTGGACGCCTACGGAACAATTAGCATGACTCCTACGGGAGTAAAAACAGGACAATACGGTTATGCCGATTCTATTCCCCAATTTACAATCAATGAGTTTGGTCAATTGGTATTTGCTCGAAACCTGCCTCTTGTAGAGCGTGACGGAGTGATTGGTAATGAGTTAACCGACACCCTTGGTGGCAACGGAATTCTTACCAGAAATGGAAACGGTACGTCGGCAAGTCCATATACAGTAGGTATCAACCCTGGTCAAGCCACGAGCGATATTTGGATGTGGGATGGTGCGCGATGGATTCTGACTCAGTTTCCGTATGAAAAAGACAGCGTCATTGGAAATGAGATATCAGACACCTCGTTTTCTCGTGGAATACTGATCCGTAATGGAAACGGTACATCAGCAAATCCATATACGATCGGTGTAAATTCGGGTAACCAATATGGTGATGTTTGGATGTGGGATGGCCGTAATTGGGTTTCCAGTCCTATTATTTTCCCATCTGAGAAAGACAGTGTAATTGGTAATGAAATTAAAGATACGGCAAACAGTCGTGGAGTTCTTGAACTGTACGGCAATGGTACAACGGCGAACCCCTTAACGATTGGTGTCAGTTCTGGTGTTAATGCTGGGGATGTTTGGATGTGGGACGGCAACCAATGGGTGTCATCACCTATCCTTATTCCTAGAGAAAAAGATTCCGTTATTGGTAATGAAGTTACCGATACGACCAATTCGCGTGGTATTCTAAGTCTATACGGGGGTGGCACTGTAGCCAATCCATTAAAAATGGGTATCGAACCTGGAATTAATGTGGGCGATGTTTGGATGTGGGATGGTAACAAATGGGTTTCCTCGAGAATCATTCACCCTACTGTTGTTTTTCCAAAAGAACAGGATAGTATCATTGGAAATGAACTTGCCGACACCTTGAATAGTTATGGTTTACTTACACGACAAGGTAGTGGAACCAATGCCGACCCATATACAATTGGAGTCAATCCAGGCAACTCGGTTGGCCAATCATTACTATGGGATGGCTCTAACTGGGTTTTAACCACGATAGTGATTCCATTGGAAAAAGACAGTGTTATTGGAAACGAACTTGCTGATACATCTGGGTCAAAAGGAATTTTAACACGAAATGGATCTGGAACCGCAGTCAGCCCATTTACGATAGGTATAAACAGCGGAACGACTGGAGGCGATGTTTGGATGTGGGATGGAACCAATTGGGTACCTACTCAAATTACACACCCTGCGGAAGTAGATGGCATAATTGGAAACGAGCTTACGGATACCTTTAACTCTAGAAACGTTTTAATAAAAACTGGAACGGGTACAGCAGCCAACCCTTATCGAATAGGGGTGAATGGCGGTAATACAAATGGGGATGTATGGATGTGGAACGGCAGTAATTGGATTCCAACACAAATTACACACCCGGCAGAAGTTGATGGAATTGTTGGTAATGAAGTAACCGACACCATAACGAATGGTTTCTTGAATATTACGGGTGCAGGAACGTCTGCAAGCCCTAAAAAACTAGGGTTAAAACCAGGCAATGCCATTGGTGATGTAATGATATGGGATGGAACAACGTGGGTTCCTGGTTACCTTGGCAGAAACACCTTAGACATGGCTTATGACGAAGGCGGCGCAGGTGCTGGAAGAACAATTACGGCCGACAACGGTGCTGTAGAAGTTCAGGGCAACGATGGCTTTATCGTATCTGGTTCGGTTGGCTCAGGAGCTACCGCAGGCAGCCTGGGAGCTGGAACACGGTTACACTTCAACCCAAGAATATCTGCATTTCGTGCGGGAACGGCTTCTGGAACAGAATGGAACGCGGCGAATATGGGTAATTACTCCGTTGCACTCGGTTTCTCAACACTGGCTAAAGACAATTATACCTTTGCATTTGGAAACAAATCTGAAGCATTAGGCCTCCATAGTATTGCTCTAGGTGATAGTGCCATAACGCAACTTCAATACTCCATTGCAATTGGAGACCGATCTACAACAGGGGGTCGAAATGCGATGGCCATTGGAACTCAAAACACGGCATATGGTCAATACTCCTTTGTGATGGGTCACAACTCGTCGGCAATCGGAACGAACTCCGGTATTTTCGGTGAAGAGTCTGTGGTATTATCTGGGTATAATCATGGTTATGCAATCGGTTATCAGGACACCGTAAAAGGCAATAACGCTGTAGCTATTGGTTATCGTGCTTTTGCTGAAGGTACGGGTTCTATTGCAATAGGATCGAACGTACGGACAGACAATCCATACTCCGTTGCCATTGGAAACAATGCACTCGCTATTGCCGATCGATCTTTTGCATTGGGTAGTTATGTCTCCACTAACTTTAAAAATGGTTCATTCATTTTTGGCGATGGAAGTACAACGACCATTATGACCAGCCCTGCGCAGCATACGATGACGATGCGATTCCATAACGGCTATAGACTGTTTACTAAATCCGATTTATCTACAGGTGTTTACATGAATACTGGAGGTACCTCATGGATTTCGGTTTCGGATCGCAATATGAAAGAGAATTTCGAAGAAATTGACGGTGAAGACATTTTGGATAAAGTGAAAAACCTGTCCATCACAAAGTGGAATTATATTGGTAACGACGATAATGTGAAATACATTGGGCCGATGGCTCAAGATTTTCACTCCGCTTTTAAACTTGGTGGTAGTGACAGTTTAGGCATAAGCACATTGGCATTTGATGGTATCAATTTGGCGGCGATTAAAGCGCTGACCTACCGAACTGAAAAAATTAAAGGTCTTGAAGTCAAGGTGTCAAATCAAGATGCTGAAATCAGAGCACTTCGGGAAGAAATCGAAGCGTTAAGAGCATTAATTCTAAACCGAGAATAGGCTCGCTAATTCCTGCAATGAAAAAACTGCTCTACATATTCTGTCTACTCACCCCTTATCTTGCCATGGGGCAGGGCTGGGTGACCAAGAATGCGTCGGTAGTGGTAAAAGACGATGCACATGTTGTTGTGGCTGGAACCTCTGGTCATTACACCAACAAGGGCACGGGCCTCATATTTACACGCGTGGCTGGGACGTTTCATGTTCGTGGCAACTGGATAAATAACGGAAGCTCTTCGGCCATTGGCAACAACGTAGGAGTCGTAGTGCTCGATGGTGGTGCTCAACGCATTATGGGTACAACACCTACCTCATTTAATACCCTTGAGTTTACAGGAACAGCAAATAAGATATTGGATGTAGATGTATTGGTTGGTGGCGGATACAAAGGCGCCAAATCCGGTAATCTCCACCTAAATGATAAAAGTCTTTATATCAATTCTCAAACGCTGACGGTAAATAACTCTTCCACCACCGCAATAACCCGTTCGGGAGGTTTGCTCGTGGGAGACACTGATCCAGTTGCTGGGTATGGCAAAGTACAATGGAACATTCGAAGTCAAACTGCCGGTACAGGGTATACAATCCCATTTGGCACGGTGGACTTTATCTATATACCATTAATCGTAAATGTGAACACGAGCGGTGTTCAACAAGGTGATTCAGGCTTTATCGTTTTGGCTACGTATCCAACAAATACCGTAGCAAATCCCAATAACCGACCTTTGCCATTGGGTGTAGCTCACCTCAACAATCCATATGGTTTGGAAAATGATCTAAAATCTGTTGATCGTTTTTACATCGTAAACGGCGGAGGTTTTTTTACCAACCCTGGCCTTTCTTTTGGATTTCCATACGTGGATAGAGAATGGGATGGTTCATTAGGGGGTAGTAACTTCATTGACGAAACACGACTAGAAGCGGCTCGATTTGACGGTGCTTCTGGTAGCTGGAACTATGATCTTAGAGGGTCTACGAATTCATCTGGAAACAATACCGTTTCTGAGAATATCACTGATTTTGAAGGAGCCTGGGTTCTTCATAATTCCCCGTATTGTCCAGTTCCTAATTTTACGTTTAATCACGATTGTTTTAACGTTCCAATCCTATTTAATGACTCTTCCTATATTGAAATTGGAAACATTGACTCCACGGTTTGGGTATATGAAGCTTCAAATCTTATTAACCAAAATTCCTTGCTTCATGATTTTAGTTCCGATGGTTCGTTTCTGATAAAAAGGAAAGTTCGCGGTGAACGAGGATGTTGGGATTCGATAACAAAAACCGTCCAGGTATTTCCTTTACCGGTTGGAAGTTTTACGTACATCGATACGTGTTTTAAAGACATTACTCAATTCGCCTCAACATCTACCTCGAGTGCGGGTATGCCACTTAACCATAAATGGACACTGGGAGGAGGTGATTATTTCACCCCGAATTCAACGCATAAATTTGTATCTGCTGGGCTCAAAACAATCCGGTTAGAAACCGAAAATACCTTTGGTTGCTTAGATACATTAATTCAAAACATTGAAATTGCTCCTCTACCTGATGTACATTTCAATTTTGAAAACATTTGTGAACGCCAAGAAGCCTTTTTCTATGACAGTACAACACCAAAAGGTTCCATAGATGAATGGCGATGGACGGTAAAAGGGCGAACCGTCTCTTTCCTTCAAGATCACTCTCAAGTATTTAATATTGCTGGAAGCTATCCCATACAACTTACTGCTAAAAACACATTAGGCTGTGTCGATTCTGTTTTGGAACGGATAACCATTTGGCCAAAAGCCCTTGCACGGTTTAACCAATATCCAAAGGATGTATACATTACTGAACCGTATGTAAATCTGGTCGAAAATGGCGCTAATGCGAACTCGTGGGAATGGCGATTCGGAGATCTTAGCGACGACGAATATGGACCTGAGGTGTTTCACCAGTATCCAGACACCGGACTTTTCAGTGCACGACTTATTGCCAATAACGACTTTGGATGTGCTGATACCTTTTATCGCACCATTTTGATCAAACCGGATTTAAAAATATTTATTCCAAACGCGTTCAGTCCTGGTGGTGGCAATGATGTAAACACGACGTTCAAACCTGGTGGTACCTTACATGGTCTTAAGAAGATGAAAATGGACATCTACACCCGTTGGGGCGAGTTGATCTTCCATTCGGAAGACATAAATACCCCCTGGGATGGAATATACCAGGGACAATATGTCCAAAATGGGGTCTACCTATACCTAATTCAGGTAAAGGACATTTACAACGAGGTGTTCTTCTTCTCTGGAACAGTCAACGTGGTTAAATAATACCGTTACACTTTGATCCACTTAAAAGTGGATACCTGATGATTGTTGTTTTCAACTTTCAGGAAATACACACCCGAAGCCAAATTCTCAACAGAAATTGTTTGTATTTCGCCTGCCTTCACCTGAAATGAGGTGTTGTGTTGTTTCCCTAAACAGTCGGTAATATAAATGCGTACATTTTCCTTCGAATCGATTGTGAGTGTCCTGGTAGCCGGGTTGGGATAAACCTTGAGGTTAATGTTAAAAACCACATCATTAACCCCTACTCCAGGGTCAATAAGCCCCTGGTTGTACCCTTGAGTAAGAAGAGTTGAGCTCGATGAAAAGTCTCCAACAACCGTCTCGCCAATCGTATATTCCAACGTAGTTGATGAGGTCTTCATTTCACCTCCTGCGGTAGCCACAACGTGTCTATCCAGGCTTTGTGCATATAATGCCGATGTTAACAACACCGCTATTAAACTGATAAGTATCTTTTTCATAGTTCGATTACTTACTGTTTGCCTCTAACTCCGTAATACGCTTTTCAAGTAATTCGATGAGCTCTTGCTGCTCTTTAAGTGCTTGGGTAAGAACAGGAATCAAACCGATATAGTTAACCGCTTTATATTCAATATTTCCTTCTTCATTGTACCCTTTAATTTGTGTTTGCTTAGACACAAGCTCTGGCAAAACCGTTTCCAGTTCCTGAGCAATAAAACCGAATTGTCTTCCTTCTGAAAGATTCAGGTATGCTGCTTCTCCCTCTTGTTTATAGAGGTATGTCTTTGGACTCAGTTTTTTGATAATGTCAGTGGCATCAGATAAGTCATTAACATTGTATTTCAACTTGGCATCTGACGGGCCAGAGAGTGTCCCTGTATACGTTACATCTCCAGCAAAATATCCTGCATAGTTGGTTGTACCACTATCGGCCAGAGCAAAAATCCCATAGTTTGTTCCGTTGTGAGACTCACGTGCAAAAGTGTACACACCAAGGTTGTTTGTACTTCTACCATTTGCCTCTGCATAAACTGCAGCAGTTAATGTACTCGCTCCTGGGCTTACAATGCCAAAGGTTCCAATACTTACTGCACCACCTGTTGCGGTAACCTCACTCATGGTACCGATTGATTCACCACTGGTTGACATTGTTCCACCAACCACGTTCAGCGCTGCAATGTTTGAAAAACCGCCGCCACCTAATAAAACACTTCTAGATGTTACGTAACGTGCTCCTGTTCCAGGCCCACCGCTAAAATAATTGTCGGTCATAATAAAAAACCCGTTTCCAGTACCCGTAATCGTATCTCGAACAGATAGTCTGGACGTTGGGCTGGTGTGGTTAATCCCAACTAAGCCATCATTAAAGTAAATATCACTTCCGCTTTTGGTCCATACTGAGGATCCTCCTCCGCTTGAAATGCTTCCAAACGCCCATTTTGAGCCGTCATATTGCAATACCTGATCTTTAGTTGGAGTACCTGTTTCCACGTCAATTCCATTTATTTTGTTTGCTCCGTATGCCCATTTGGATCCATCGTATTGCAACACATCGTCTTTGGTTGGTGTTCCAGAAGCAACATCATTGCCATTAAGTTTATTCGCATTCCACATAGGGTCGCCATTTTTGGCGCTTATGTTCGCACCGGTAATATCAATTCCAGAACCAGCTGTAAAGGTTGTTATCGTATTGTTGTCTGGTGCTGGAGCCCATTTAGCACCATTCCATTTCAAGACTTCACCGTTGGAGGCTGCTGCACTATTAACGTCTGAAATGTCATCCATTGCAAGACTTAGATTCTCAACACTTTTGGCAGTTTCCGCTGTTTTACTGTGCAAGGCGTAAGGTACTGACTGTAGCTGAACGGTTCCCATAACAGCAAATCCGCTGCCTTCATCAAGTTCCACCTTTAAATGGTGCGACGTTAATGACCAGTCTATTGTGGCGAAGTTGTCGCTCGTAGACCCTTTACCTACTGTAATGCTAAAATGGCCAAAATCGTTGGTCGTTACCACATGAGTTTCTTCGTATAGTTTGTTAGAAGCTCCTGGCCCGGATAGAATAATTGTTCGGACAGAAATACTTTGATTTTTGATTAGGTCTCCCGAGCTGTTTCTAGCGACAGCCTGATAATTGAATCCCTCAGGTGTTTGAGCCTGTAAATCGTGGCCAAAAGAGAATAAAACGGTTAGTAAAAGCGTGAATTGTAGAATCTTTTTCATGTTTGACAAATAAATTTAAGCCTGCAATATAAGAATTCACTTCATTGACAATCAAGAAAACTAGACGAACGGCTCAAATAATGACATTTGTCACTGGCTGAAACTCGATGCTCTTTCACAAGAATATCGCATTAGAATGTGTTATTATGATGCTTAGAGCTGAACGAGCTCGTATTCGTAGTGCTCCATAACCTGATTGGCGAGCAACTCCTTACAAGCCTTCTCCACTTTTGCCGTTGCTTCTTCTACACTACCCGCTTCCATTTCAACGGTAATATGCTTCCCAATTCGAACACCATTGATTTGCTCCAATCCCAACAACTGCATACTTTGATGTACCATCTTTCCTTGTGGATCTAACAATGCCTTCTGAGGCATAACGTTGATTTCTGCTCTGAAATTCATTCGGCAAAATTACGTATAACAGATAAGACTATATAGGTTAAAATGATTAGTGTTACTCCTAAAAAGCCAAAAAGTGCCAAATACCCTACACACAATACTAAAAAGCCAAATCGGATTTTATTTTCGCTCCATTTAAGGTTCTTAAATTTAAACGAAAACAGTTTGATGTTTGCAACCATAAGGAATGAGGCAAGTAGTGGTACAATAGCAAACGTCCAACGTGAAGTGAACACTCCGTCTGGCAAAAATTGATCGTATTCTACCAAAAAAGGCCATGACGAAAGCCACAAAGCCGTTGCCGTTGTGGTTAGCCCATAAAAGAAATCCGTTTGTCGCTCATCGTTGTTGAATTTAGCCAGCCTAATTGCAGCAAAAACCGGAATCAACACCGCAAGAAATTGTGTCCAGTTTGGATCATAGGCTTCTTGAAGTTTAAAGATCATGATTGCTGGCGCAACGCCAAAACTGACTAAGTCTGCCAGGCTGTCGAGATCTTTGCCAACGTTAGACGAGACACCGAGTAAACGAGCCACTAAGCCATCCAAAAAATCGGGTATGGTGGCTAGGGCAATAAAGGTTGAAGCCCATAGCAATTCGTGTCTACTGGCGCAAATAATTGATAACACCCCGAAAGCCAGGTTGCTAAGGGTGATTACATTGGGAATATGTTTGCGTATTTTCAAACTTTTGTCTGTTTTTATGCGTTTGTTAGTCTAAACGATCTGGCTCGCAATTTAAGGCGAGTATTTTTGCAAAAAAAATGGCTCATATGTATAAATTTTGGACCCTGGTGTGCATCGTGTTGCTTTCCTTAACTGCAACGGCACAAAAGTTCACCATAAGTGGTAAAATCAGCGATGGAGCTACAGGAGAGGACTTACTCTACTCAACCATTCTGGTTAAAGGCCACCAACTTGGTACTCAGGCCAATGATTATGGCTTTTACTCCCTCACTTTGCCAACGGGCACCTATACCCTCGTCTTTGAATTCGTGGGCTACCAAGTGGTAGAAAAAGAAATTAACCTTGACAAAAATTTCTCGATCAACGTAGAGCTTACACCAAATTCTCAGAAACTTAATGAGGCTGTTATTGATTTGGAGAAGCGCGGTCGAAAAGTTGAGAATAAGCAGATCTCCGTGGTAAAGATGGATATAAAGACCATCAAGGAAATTCCAGTTATTTTTGGTGAAGTTGATGTGCTCAAAACCATTACCCTACTGCCTGGAATCCAATCGGCTGGAGAGGGGAATTCGGGAATTAATGTTCGTGGTGGATCTCAAGATCAAAACCTCATACTATTAGACGAGGCAACCGTGTATAATGCATCTCACCTTCTTGGTTTTTTCTCGGTTTTTAATGGTGATGCGGTTAAGGATGTTCAAGTCTATAAAGGTGGAATACCTGCCCAGTATGGCGGTCGTTTGGCCTCTCTCATTGATATTAAAATGAAGGATGGAAATAAGAAGAAGTATGGAGCAACAGGAGGAATCGGCACCATTTCAAGTCGATTACTCTTAGAAGGTCCGATTAAGAAAGACCAATCTTCGTTTATGATTGCTGGAAGACGGTCTTATGCCGATATTTTCTTACCACTGGCAGGAACGGAAACTGCCAAAGAAAGCACCCTATATTTTTACGACGTAAACATGAAACTCAACTACAAGTTGTCTGAAAAAGACAAGTTGTACCTGAGTGGTTATTTTGGACGGGATGTCTTCGGTTTCGGAAGTTTATTTGGTGTTAACTGGGGCAATGCGACGGCTACTCTTCGTTGGAATCACATCTTTAATAACAAACTGTTTTTGAATACCTCCGTTGTATTTAGCGATTTCAATTATGGCTTCGATTTTGAATTTGCCGAAAATGCGGCATTCGGTTTGGATCAGCAGATAAGAGACTTCTATATAAAACCTGATTTTACGTATTACCTCTCACCGAAAAACA
>CAYZWM010000022.1:0-26858 GCA_964482155.1 uncultured Chitinophagaceae bacterium
TTTAAGGGAGGTTTGAAGTGTCTTTTGGACGTGCTTCTTTAAATGATCATATTCCGTTTTCTGAGCAATGCGGTAACTAAAGCCTTGTTTGTAGCGGTCGCCTGAAACGATTTGAAGCATGCCGTAATCTCGAAGCTGTCGGATATGTGATTTGATTGTGTTGGCTTTGGTTCGAAGTCCAAGAGCAATCTCCTTGGTGCTAAAGCTTTCAATCTTTTGTTCTGCACTCCAAACCTTAAGGGTTTCAAAGAATTGCCGAGAAGCATTTCCAAGTAAATCGCTTTTGTAAAGCAAAATGGGTTCAATAAGTTGGTTCGCCAATTTGATGTCTGATAGGTCAGTGATCAGATATTCTTGTCCATCAATTATCTCAATTTTGCGCTGGTATTGGTTGAGCAAGGTTATGGATTCAATCAATCCCAAATAGATTGACATGGTTCTACGTTTTCTCTCAACAAACGGAGGTAGGCTAAGGTCATTTGCAAATATGTTCTTCACTGGATAAGACTTGATTATCCTTTGTAGGTTCTGAAGCAGTTTGATGTTTTGGTTTTCCTTTCGAATGTCAATGCTCCTACTGGCTAACTGCTTTTGTCTTTGTAAAATGGCTTGGTCTTGCTCGTCTGACTCGTCCTGAGAAATAATGATGTTTCGATTTGAGTTATCAGCATAAACCTGTTTGTCATCCGTGGTACTTGCCATAATCGATACTGGACCAAGAGTTTCTTGATATATCGTTGTGAACGTTCCGTCCTTCTGCTTTTGGGTAACCGATCGCGTAAGCTTGTGTTTGGATTGTAATTCTCGGATTTGAAATTGTACTTCCTCTGAGACGATATACATATCCTGAATCATAATGACTTTGTTCGCCAGTGAGCCGTTGATGTTAAACAGAGCCTTTTCAGAAATGCTCGTCAATTCCAATAGTTCTTCTGGCGGAAGTGTTTTACCGATGGTTTCTATCAAATGTGATTTACCTGTTCCCGTACTTCCTAGGTTAATCAGGTGAAGTGGGTTTGCTAATTTTCTGGAAACTGCTACCAAAAAGCAAATCATTCGATTGTCCTGCTCATTGACGATTCCAATGTTATCCAGTAGGTCAGTATTGAGTCTATCCAACAATTCAGGATTTTGAGCTAATTCCTTAGCTTGTCCAAAGTCTTTTTCTGACAGCCCATGTGTTTTTCCCTTTTGATTAAGGCTTGCTTCATCCCAGTCTTTTTGCTGTTGTCGTTGGGATAGGGATTCTTCTAGTTTAAGAATGATACCGTCTAAAGCCATTTGTAGTTCTTCTTCCTCGGTTCCGATGTACTGACTGGCTTCCTGCACCAGTTCGGTGAGTGAATGAAAATGATACAAATCAATTGAGTTACGGTAAATCCGCCTTGGCATTTGAGCGTGGCTTATCCGTAAGGTAACCTCTAGTCTTTGAAACTGGTTAAGGCTAATATTGTCCATACCTCCAACGACTTCGATGCTTATGGGGCTTTCTTCTTGGATGGCTTCATCTTCAAATGGATCTAAAACATTCATGGTGGTCACAGCTTGTTTACCACTATTACTCCTCGGCTCTGTTGTTAGTTCCTGAATTACGATGTTAAGCCCGTTTTCTCGGATGAAGTTTTCCAGGCGTTTCTGCTCGTCATCCGAAACCAAGTCGAGCGGTAGCTGGATCCTTGAAAGATGAGCAAGACGTTGAATCAATCGAAAATGCTCATCAGTAAGTAATCCTTTGTTCAAAGCAAGAGTCGCTTTGTTCTCTATTGACTCGGTGTGATGGCTTAGGTATATTGCCGTTTGAACAAGGTTGTATTCTAGTCGAAGCGTTTCAATAGTTGGCTTTGGATATTCTGGGTACAGCCCTGTATCGTTGAGGTATATTCCTTCATCGGTTGGCTCACCTGAAATTGCGTAGAAATTGACGATTTGTCCGTCTTCATTTTTCAATGGAAATGTGATCTTTGCCTTACCCCATATCTCACGATACCTCCCTTCGACATCTGGATTGCCCAGCAAGCCAAGTTCTTCATAGATATCTCTTGTTGCCTTATCGGCTATCTTTCCTTTTCTACGATGGAACATACCCGAATTGTAGCCAACACCTACAACATCATTATCTGAATCAATACCCAAAGCCAATACCTGCTTTTTAGCACGTAATGAGTTATTTAGGGCTTTTCGAAAGCCCCGTTGCAATTGCGATATGATGTTAGATTGTTCCACTTCTCGTCTTTTTATGGCGCGTTTTTCTTAGCCATTAAACGCCTGTAAATAATCACTACGTACACACTTTATTCTCGGAATACGTAGTCTTATCTGCACTATTTTATCGCTCATATTCAAGGTCGCTAGCCTTAGTATCATATTGACTTCTGATGTACCTGATATGCTCCTTTAATCGCTGTCGTTGCAAGGAACGAAACGAGGTTTCTTCATATCCTGTTTCTTTGGTGATTTGGGCTAAATCGTTCTCTGGGAAAACTACCCACTCACCATGATCCTGAGTCTGCATATAGCCAAAACCATTGTTCGTCTTTGGGTAGTATTCGGTAACATAAAAGGTGGCTTCGTTTTTATGATCTCTAAAAAGTCCAACGACTATTGGATCAAGGTGTAGTGTTTGGTCACCTAGTTGTTCAAACCGTTTTAATTCTTCTTCTGTAAATACGCTCATACTATTTTGGTTTTATCGTTCACGTTCTTTATCCATCAGTTTGGCTCGCTGGCGCAGTTGATGGATTTTTTCTAATCGGTCGAGCCGTTTGCTGACTCTATCCATTTCTTCTCTGCGATCCAGTGCCTGAAACATTTCAGGGGTGATACCCAGTTTCTTCCATGTGTGTTTCTTTCCATCAGTATCTTCAATACCCATTGGGATATTGTCTTTGTAATAGGTCGAGAGCCCTAGTTTGGAGAGTTCCGCTCGAAGCTCTGCTCTACTACGTACTTTGACCATTAAATTGTCTCTAACGAATTTCATAAGCTCTTCTTTTAATTCTTATCGGTCTGGTTCAAGGTCGTGCTGGTTTCTCAAGTCCATTAATTTCTGTTTAAGCTTCACTTCTCGGCTCAATTCAATCGGATTGTTTAAGTCCAAGATTTGCTCTGGCGAAATACCAAGGGTCTTCATACGGTGCTTTCTGCCTGTTTCGGGATCAATTACTCCAGTGATCACACCGTCTTGGTTTCGCTCATAGTGCAAAATACCAATGCGGTTAAGGGCTTGAATAAACTGAGTCCTGGACTTGGCATGTTTGAGACATCGCATGACAAGGGCTAAAAGTTCTTGTTTTTTAGACCGTCCGTTTTTTACTAGGTGGTATTCCTGTTCGGTGAGATATTCTCGGTTCTGCCCATGGCGTACCCTACTGTGGGTCAATTCAGGAAACTGGTCTTGCACATAGGTTTCTAGCTGGTTCTTGAGTGCTTGTAAGTCTGCCTTAGACAGTGTTGTTGAGCGTGATTCTCTATAAAATGTGGAACCCTCAATCACATGAATATGTACCGATTCGGTATTAAAATGTGGTATAGCGTAGGCACAGACATTGCCTCGCAATTCAAGATACTTATTTGTGATAGCCTTTAGCTTATCTATGGTGATGTTGGGTTTATCTAAATTGCTGAAACTTAAAATTGTGTGATAGCAGTACACCCGATTAGCCGTTATCTTTCGGTAAGATTCATTCTGTGTGATTTCCTGAACGATACCATTTATATCGTCTTTGTGACTTCTCAGGTTATGGAGAATGGGTTCCACCATTTGACCGTTAAACGTTTCATTCTTCCCTTCCCTCAATACATAATGGATCGAATGATCAATTGATGAGAGGTTTCGTCTGGAGAGCATTTTTATTATGGGCATAGCTTAGGATTTTGTCTCGTTGAGGTAGTGAATCAGGTTAATTTCAATTTGTTCAAGTGGAACCTTGACAGAGTCAATCTCTTTCCCTCTATAGAGTTGATTGATGAGCAGTCCTACATCACGTAGAACGATTTGAAGTTCTTCTTTTCGTGGAATATATTCCTGAGATAAACCATGACCGATAAGCAATTCTTTTGCCAATTGAGTCGGGGTAGTTTGATGGATACATTTCTGTTTTACCAAGGTGTACTGCTCTTTGGAAAGTAAAAAGCGTATTTCGTTTCTGCTTTTTCGATATTCTCTAGCCCATCGTTTTTGATACGATTTTCGATAGGCTCTTTTCAGTCTAACAATCTCTTTGTCGCCTGCATATGTTGCATTCTCATTTTTGAGATATTGCTGTAATCTTTTACTTCTACTTCGTTTCATCGCTCGTCTGTTTTAGTTCGTTATCAATTGGTGCGGTTTGCTCTTCGGTAACTGTCTGCCCAATAAGTTTTATAGGGTTTGAACCCAGTATGTATTGCTCTGGCATCACCGCTTGCAGAGAAGCCTTTTTCTTGTATTTGGCAGACTTAAAAAAAGGCTTGGTGCGTACTTTGACCATTTTTTGGTTGCCTTGGATGATGAGTGCCGTATCGACTGGCCACAATCTAAATTCGGATAATGGTACTAATGGTTTAGTATGTTTCTTATCTTCTTTATCTCTGTAGCTCACCGTTCCTGATTTGGTTTGTATCTCCTGCAAAAACTGGGTGGGATGGTCGCCTGGCAAAACGATGGTCGTTACGCAGTTAGCTGTAATATTCAGTTTGTCATGTTTGTAATGCTCCAACTGAGAAATAGACTGAAGGCATAAAAAATTGGCGATACGATGCTTACGATTATTTGCAAGAAAACTCGGGAGCAGTGGGATAAACAAAGAGCTTAATTCTTCATAGATGATAAACACATCAAGTTCTTCTTCTTTGGGCATGGCCTCTAGAAAACTGGAGAACATCATCTCATAAAAAACTGAGTTCAACACGTTCAAATAACCCTGATTACTCCCCACGCTGTTTTGGATATACAGCATTGTAGGAGTTTTACGCAGTTCCTTAAAATCAAGGTTACTTTCTTTTGACACGCATACGACGAGTGCTATTTGTGGATCATCAAAGACCTCCAGTACCGTAGCAACACTTGCCATTACGTTTTGCTTGGTTTTTTCTGGCATGGCAGAAAGAGCCATATAATCCAGTACCAGTTTGTCGTTGTCGCATCGAGTTATGAGGTCGTCTAAAAGCTCATGTTGTGCGGTGGTATGCAGTGCAATAAGGTGGCTAACATTGAGCATATGGTGTAGGGATTCATCTGTTTGTTCTAAAACTAAGCCAGCAAAAACAGCTAAGACCATCTTGGCTTGTGTTTGCCAAAACACATCACCATTGCTGTCTTTAAAAGTGGCACGGGTTAAAACGTCTGCCATACGTTTTACATCGGCATAATTCCTGCATAATATGAGGAAGTTAAATCCAACGCTTATCTCTGGTTTGGACCAGTTGAGGATCAGAATTCGTTTGCCATTATTAAATGCGTGTCCGCTGGATGCTTTCCAAACTTGGTGTGCTGGATCGTTGATGATCATTGAGCAATCTTGCTGGGCTAGCGACAACGCATTGGGCGTAATAAAACGGGTAGTTTTTCCTGAACCAATTTGACCGAGTAAAACCACATTTTCGAAACTCTTATTTAGTGGCATTCTACGGTTTTGGCTTATTACAAAACCCTTTTCACCGCGTCCTGCGATATTCGTTTCTTTGCCAAAGGAGGCATCTGTATGGTCTTCTTTAGTGAGACGTTCGAAGAGTTCCGTTAAGGTTTCTCTCAGTTCATCAAAGAGCCAGTAGAGAAGTTTACCGATTACTTTAAAAAGCCCTTTTCCAAATCGGATTATGAGTTGTTTAATCTTGTCTTTCATTGATGTTACTTTTCTAGTTTTTTACTGATGTTTTGGCTGATATCGGATATGGCCTCTAGGGTTACTGAACCGAGTTTGGCAACCATATGTATGGCTAAGGCAATGATTTTCAGAATGCCAATGAGGATTGTTTTCATGGCATTTTGTAGTTTAGGTCTGATGGGTTAAAACTTCCAACGATGTGAACTTGGGCTCCCTTGAGTCCCAGCATCATTTGATAGAGTCGTGCCATGTGTGAAAAGGTCTCATTCGTATTGGCATTTGCTCGGTGAACTATAACTACCTGAATTCCTGTTAGGTCTTCTAGTTCCAAGGCATTATTGAAAATACGAATGACTGAATCGGGATGATCCATTAACAGTGTGCTGTCTTGGTCATTGTATACGCTAAATAGGGATGTATGCTCATGCATGTCTGAGTTAATGATTGCTACCCTATTAGTTGCACTGCTTTGGCTTGCAAGACGATTGAGTTCTTGTGCAACACCATAGTAAATGTGCGATTCTGTTTTATCGGAAGACTGAAACTCATCTTTGGCTAACATGCTTTCGGTCTGGGCTAGAAAACGTTGAATTTGTCTTTTGCGGTTATTCTCGATCTGCTCGTTCGTATTGCATTTAGGTAGATGAATTTCACTTGAGATTCCCTGCTCTACATCACTCAGTTCTCGGATTTTTAGATTGTGTTCATACCATAAAAAGCGATCAAATTCAAAGATTGAACGTACCTCGTCATAGGAAATCCGATTGAAGGTGTCAGTGTTATCCATCAGGATAGTCATATCAAGAACTGACACTTGATTCCGAGTACATGAACTCGGAATCAGTATCAGTAAAAAAGCGATCATGGCAGTAATTGCCGTTTGAATTGTTTTCATTTTCGTGTTTTTTAATTGTTGGAATTCGGACTGTTAGTTTTACTGCCTGTTACAGGCTGGAAGTAGAGGGTTAAATAGAATCTGAAATCCTTGTCAAAGCAATCGGGTTTGAGTTTATCGGTTCTGTGCCGGAGGTTAGATTGTATGTACAGAGACTTTAAGTAGGCTATCATTCGGATAGCAGACTGCTCATCACGTTTTGCTGTTTGATTTCGGCTCTCTTCCCAGATTTTAAGGTTTTCGATCTCGTTGTTTAATCGTTTGATCTCAGCAAGACTAATATCGAGTTTCGTTTGAAGTGTTTTGATTTCTTTTTTTATGGTCCTTCTACGAAAAATGCTAATCCACTCATCTTTTGATGGGGTGTACCGACTGATGATAACGGCAGGTAAGAACACAATCCACGAGAGCAGGCAGTATATGAGTGCTTCCTGCGGATCGGCAATTTCAAAGATTCCACCTTGCGTTAATTGGTCAACGCTCATCGCTTGCAAGCCAATTTGGTATGACCGAAGAAGTCCAAGGCCATAAAAGGCGATACTAAATGCAGCGACAAGTCCTACTTTTCGCAGCAGTTTACCCAGTTTGGTTTTCCCTGAATTAAACCACGGTATGAATCTGTGGGCTAGTATGGCGAGTCCTCCACCGAAAATAATGCTGACTGGTAAAGCAATTATGTAGTTCGGGATAAAGCTCCGAATGGCTTGCAAGGACATCAAGCCTTCCATTAAACCTAACAGCAAGACAGCACCAATAGGAAATATAGCCAGTAGAATTGAGACTCCCTGCTGAAAGCCAGCTTGCTTATTTGTTAGTTTACGACTGATTTCATCACGTTTGTTACGTTCTGTCTGTACATCACGTTCGTGTTTGGCAACAGTACTTTGTACCGTTTCGTCTGCACGGTGCAAATCCCGTAAGTCATCTACTTGTTGTTGTAGGGCGTTAAGTTCGGGATCAAGGTAGGTACTGAGATTGTCACCTGTTGGGTGTGGTAGGTTTTCTTCGGCATCTCGCTTCCCTGCCTGCTTTACGTTTTCGGCTAATGCCTTTTTTGTGTTTTGTTTGAGCTCTTCAGCTTTTGTGTTAGCGTAGACGTGATAGTCTACTTCGTTTGTTTTGTTTTTCATTTTGAATCAACCTCTTATGTAAATACATAAGGTCAACTCTGCATCCAACATGTAACATGTTGATTTTTAGGAATATATACTAATAGTGGTTCGTCAATTTTTGGTTTTGGCCATCAAGAACTGATGGAAAATACTTGACAAAGTATCTTCATTATGATAAGATACAATCAGAACAATTTAATATATACAATTATGAATAATTCAATTTGGGACTTACCCATTAAAGAAGTAGTACTTCAACCTGAAAATGTCCGAAGTACACTCGAAGAACTAAACAAAAACCTCATCAATATTGGGATTGGAACATCCATTGAATATGGAACGATTAAAGGAAAAAGTAAATTAATATACTTACAATTCGGTTATCGTCCAAAATTCAATCGTCCAAACCTAAATACTGAAATGTTAGCTTTGGTTCGAAAACACGTCACCGGATTTTACAGAATTGTTTGGGAGATGTAATCAAAACTTTAATTAAAAACTCGCTTAAATTTAAGTGTGTTTTCCTTTGCAATATTTTCAATTTTTTTGGATAATATTTCAGGAGTTATTCCACTGTGTGGAACATATTGATGAGCTGCATTCCCATTTATTAAAAATGGTGCATAATCACCTGTAGAAGGATTTTTCACTATGTGCCAGAATCCAGGTTCCATTCTATCTATTGAATTACATATTTTCCTCCAGGCATAATTTGGGACTGCATTTCCTTTGAATAATGCATTGGTGCAATTAAATCCGTCTTGAAGTAGGATTATTCCAAAACCGTAATTGTACTTATTTAAAAAATGAAGTAATGGTTTGTTCCCAAGAATCAGTCGTGGAGTTTGACTCATGGAAAGAATCCAAAAATCTGGGTTACTATTCGGTGATTTCTTTCCATATCGGTTATAATGTGGTTTAAAAGAAACTGATTTCGATATTTTTTGAAAAGTTCCATAACTAGTTTGTAGCTGACCATTGTTCGTCAACGCAAATGGAGCAATTTCTCTTTTTACTTCTTCAAGCGAAGATTGTCCCTGATAAATCATTTCCCAAAAATGAATCATTATAGAATGAGCTAAATCTTTCCCCCAACATTTTTCTATAGCATAAGCAACTCTCGAAAGTATCATTAACTGGTCTTTATTTTGGCTTATCGGTAGTTTGGCGTTTTTAAAAACGCCTTTTTGTTCCAAATACTGTCTCTGAATATACTTCGAGGTTTTTGTAAAAGTCTCTTCATCACGAAATGGACATTTTAGGAGGTACAAATCGAGTGACTTTTCAAGGTATTTAGTTTTTTCTTCTACATTATTAAGCAAATCAATGTGGTTTTCTAAACAGTAAACTATGGACGTGATGCACACATCCATAAGTGCCTTTTTCCATTTAGCATCTAAATTTCTTTGTGTATTCAAATGGTACTCTTCGCCTTTTTTAAAAATAACTCGAACTCTATGAGAGATTTTCATTAATTGACCAATATGTTGTTGATGTGCATTCCCGGCCATGTCTATTTCATTAACTTCTTGTACAACAAGAGCAATAGAATATGGTATTTGTGATTGACGAAAAACTTGGTTGACGACCATTTGGGTGCACGAATCAACATCTCTACGGCCACCCGAAAGGTGTTCGTCAAACAACATAAAAGGACTCGCTCCAGCAATGGACTGAGAACCTATCCCAAAAACTGCAGCATTGGGCCAATAAGCTTTGCAATTGGAGTCGTTTCCTTTTACCTGAACACTCATTTCCATAAAATCAATATTTCTTTTCCCAATCGGTAGACTGGCTCGAAATAACAAGTCAGCCATATACTCATCAATATGGGGATCCTTGTGCACAACGGTTCTATGAAGGGCTTTGAGGTTTGGACTACGCCTAACGCATCTACTATTAATTAAAAGTTCGGACAAGTACTCATTACATCTAGCACTAAGACTTGCCAGTAAACCTCCATTTCGTTTTACATACTCTTTGTCTATACTAATCATTATTTATTCGTTTTACTAAAATCATGGTTGCATCATCTCCTGGCCAATTTGAAGGAAGGTTGATCTTTTCAGAAAAGAGTTTGTTAAGGAATGTTAAATGGAATTCAGGAATTAGATCGAAGTATCCTTTAACATTATTTTGACTCTTGGAGTTAACTAGTGAATGGAATGCTTGAGACTCTAAAATTTCAGGAATTTCAAACCCGTCACTCATTAAACATAAACTTTCAAGATTTTCCAAGATATTGTAGGCTGCAAGTTTTATCGTTGGCGATGCATTCGGATTAAACAAACCCTCACTAAGGTACTGCCCCTCATCATTTGATAAGATTTTGGTCTGTCCATTAAGGGAAATTACCCCATCACCACAATGAAATACAATGTACTCTTTTGAAGTAATTACGAAACCTACTATAGTCGAAGAGAAAAGGTTTCGAGTTGAGAAAAGACCGTCTTTCGATGATATGCCCAAAGTCTTTATAACTTTAGCGAGTCGCTGCTGAATCGTTTCCGATAAAACTCTTAAAAAGACATCCGGCTTGATTCTATTTTTTCTCTTTGTCAAGAGCTCAGAACATATATTTGTGGTTAGTTGAGCCAAAATATTTGCTCCCACTTGATTGTTGGAATATTCATTAATAGATAATCGGTGATTGCTAGAACATCCATCGCACAACACCCCAATTATCAGATTATCATTAATAAATAGACTTACGGCATCTTGGTTTGAGATACCTCTTGGTATATGCTCAAATCCCTGTCGGGAAACTGAACCTAATGAAAAGGATAGGGCACTTTCTCTATTTTCATGAGAAAGCGAGCCTGCATTTTCCTGAAACTTTGCATTTTCCCAATTTTTCATCATAGACATGGAAGTTTTATTCCGTAATTTTTTAGAAAGAGACCTAGCTCCTCCGGGTCTTTATCACGTTGATTTTGGACACCAATTGGAGGAATGATTCTCCTCCTTATAGAAGGCGAATGTTTAGTTAATTTGATTTGAAAGTTTTTGGGATCGTAGTAGTTGTGCTTCTTGTCTACAAACATTTGCCTGAAGAAGGTGTATAATGGCAAATACTTTCTTTTAATTTCGTCCAATCTTTTAAAGACCGCATCACGTGTGTCTTGGTCAACCAATTTGAATGAATTAATTGTACTACTATTTGCTACATGATACGCCATAAAATTTAGTCCTTTCTCTTTTTTAACATGTAATGAGACAATAGGCAGCGTACCAACTTCAAATGGATGTACCCCAATAATGAATTCGAAACAAACCACTGATAAGGAAAATATGTCGCTACGCTTACTGTATAACCATTCTTTATTTGGACTAGGCCCAAGGTTTATAACCTCATGTGAACAGTACTCTTCTTTCAAGGCTTTGCTCTTAAATTCTCCAATTTGTGCCGAATCGATATCAACTAGATAAGTCTTCCCCGACTGTTTGTTTATGAGGATATTCTGGGGGTTTATATCCCCCAAAATAATCTTTTCAGTGTGTAAAACTTGAAGCCAATTGAAAAGCTCTTCAATGGCGCCAGTGGCTTTGTGGTTATTCATTTCTTTCGTAAAATATTCGGTTGTCCCAAGACTATAACCCAACTTACTTAGCTCCTCAACGTTTGTAAACAATTCCATAGAAAATCCACAAAAGATTGATTCACTTCCAGTAGTAAATGCGGGGTCTTCTGGAATGGCAATTCTCATATTACCAAGCATTGCTTGAATACTATCTGACTTATCACAGAAGGTCAGTACCTTATTCACTTTATTTTTATCATTAAGTTTATCTTGATTAAAGTATTTTAATCCTTTGCTTTTCGTCAACCGATAAATATCTGCTTCACCACCAAAGCCAATTCTTTGCTCTTCTGATAAATTATAGGTGATGTCTTTTACCTTTACATTAATCATATTAGCCTATTGCATAATTAGAAAATGTGTTAAACGCCCGTCGAATGGCCTTAGGCTCTAACTTATTTATAGCTGCATAAGTTCTAAAACCCATCTCGTCCTTTAATTTAATCAACTGTGATTCATCAAAATCTTTATTGTCAGTCCAGCCAATAAGGACAGAAGCTCTTATAACCTCTTCCTTCTCCAAATGTTGAAGTAAATTTTTAACATCTTGAGCAGAATGCTGGCTTTCGTTGTTAACCCCATCAGTTACAACTCCGATTATGATTTCAGGTTTTTTACCTTTTCTAGTCTTAAAGCTATCAAGCTCTATACTGAGAATGGAAAGTGCTTCGTGCAAGGAATCAAACAAGGCAGTCCTTCCATGGGGAGAATAGTTATCTGAATCCAAGGATACTATTTTATCGTCCCCTTTGTTATCTAGCAGAGTGAGTGGGTTCATGAGCTGGGACTTAGTACTAAACAAGTGCTGCATTAAATAAAAACTTTTTCGATCACAATGGATGCATCCACGTAATGCGGATAAACATTCTTTGTGGCTTGCAATAACTTCTTCTCGAAATGGTATCATTGAACCTGAAACATCAATTAACAAACTAGCAAATATTGGGATTGAAAAACCACTTTTATCCTCTATTTGGAGTGTATTGATGACCTCATTATTCTTGGTCAACTCAAAGGCTTTACCTGTAATAATTCCTTTGTCTCTAAGTTTCTCCATTGTCCTTAAAGAACCTCGGTGGATATTTTTCTTTCTCTTTCCGAGATCTAGACCAAGATGTACTTTAAAATGATTTTCATACCACCGAACAATATCAATCAGTGTAAGTCTGATATTTTCCAGTTGGGACTTTGAAAATATGTCAATTTCATGTTTTCTGAGATTACCAAATTTACGTAAGGAGTCCAATTGTACCTTTAATGGAGAACTTATTACACCCTCCTTATTAAGTGAGACAACTAGGTTGTAGGCATATTTTCTAAATCCACTGTATTTTTTGCTATAAACTCGGGTATAAGTTGCATAGCAAAGTCGTTCTGCACACAAACCTGCTTCAGAAATACAAACATGTTTGTCAATTCCTTTGAACTTCATTGCAGTTTTAAAGGAATGAATAGCTTCCTTTTCGTAGGATTCGATTAAGTCTTTTATTTTTTTGTTCATTTCTTTAACTTTTAATGAGTTTAAATTTTTTGTCAGCATCCCGTTTTTTTGTCGATTCTGGGTTTTGTTTAATGGGGTTAGTTTCATGTCAATGAATCAGTTAAACTGTATTTGTTTATTCGATTTCGTATGGTCGTTGGTGACACATTAAGAAGTCTTGCAGCTTCTTCCACATTGCTATTTGTTATTCCCAATACTCTAAGTATGTGTTGATTTATGTTGTCTTGCCAATCCAATGAAGATGGTTTAACCCATCGAAGAATAGAATCTGGGAGGTCTTCCATTTCAACCTGACCACCATTACTGAAAGTATACAAGTGGTCCACTAGGCTGTGGAGTTCACGAAGGTTACCCTCAAAAGGGTGTGTGAGAATTCGATTTAACGATTCTTTAGAGAATTTTAGCTCCGATTTCTCAAAATCTGAAGCCTTATCTTTTACAACGAAATGAAGTATCTGTTCCTTTTCCTGTCTAGGCAAATGTGAGTACAGAGGCAATGTCAGTATTACCGTATTTAACCGATCATATAAATCAGGCCTAAACCTTCCATCCTCAATAAGTTTATGTATATCCTTGTTTGTAGCTGAAATGAAACGGACGTCAACGGATATTTGCCGATGTTCACCCATTCGTTGAATTTTCTTCTCTTGAATAGTTCTTAGAAGTGAGCTTTGCAACTTCCCTGATGCGTCACCAAGTTCGTCTAAGAAGATGGTACCTCCGTTTGCCTGCTCAAAATACCCTTTATGGTCATCTATCGCACCACTGAACATACCTTTCTTGTGACCAAACAGTTGACTTTCTAATATTTCATCGGTTAAACTACCGCAAGGAAGCACCACAAAGGGTTTCTCACTTCGTGATGATTCTCTATGAATGTACCTAGCAAGATTTTCCTTCCCAGTGCCTCTCGGCGCATTTATAAAGACCGTAACCGCATCGGTATGTGCAACGTGATCGGCTAAATCATAGGTCTTCTCCCTAATGGTTTTGGTAATACATAATGAAGACTTTTTCCGCGTTTTTTTCCTGTGCTCCCTAAGTGTCAAAAATCCAGAAATTTTTGACACTCCAACATCAATGTATTCGTTTTCCAGATTCCCATCCTTACGGTCTGCTGGTCGTCTTCTTTGAAATAGTTTTACTTTCTCACCAAGCTCATTCCCCAATAAATACCAAGCTGTCTGCATTACAGCCGTTCCAGGAGAAATAAAAATATCTATATCTTCTTGCTTGTGGCCAAGAACAAACCCCTGAACCTTTTGATATATGGCCCTTAGATCAATGACATCTTCAACATTCATGAATACTGGCTCAACATCACGGCTGTATCGTGACTTCAAATGTTGAATTAACTTTATGATACGATCAGATGGATTTGTCTCAGTAGACGTAGTCAGCAAATAGTGTCTTTCGAAGTCAAAGCCTTCATCATTGTATAAGTCACAATGAGTCCCTAATGGATTTACCCATATTTCATTAGTCTCCTCATCAATCTTAAAATCGTTATTATAAGCAATCCATGAAACCAATACCGTCATATCAATTTGTTAATTCTACGACAAGTATCCATCTGAAAACCTCTTCATTACAAGGGGTTTTTAGCGAACTGTATTAAATTTCTTATGAGTGGTCGAAAAGCTTGATTTAACCGAAAACCTTGTTCAAAGTCTTTCTAGAAAGTGAAACCAAGAACCTAACTCAGCAGTACGCTCCCTGCTGTAACTAACCTTCTTATCTTTCCCAAAATATAGTAAGCGATCTTCCTTTGATATTTCGATCACCTTATTCAAATTCACTAGATAACTGCGATGAACCCGTACAATCGAAGTCCCATTCAACTGGTGTTCAAGATCCTTTGTTGTCATCGAAAGATGGTGTTGGGTTTTGTCGTCCATATGAATCTTGCAGTAAGCTCCATCTGCTTCAATATACAGCACATGGTCAATTTCGATACGTGAATAAATATTCATGTTTCGATGCTGATTACCTTTAATAAACAAGTGATTACCGGCAATGCTTTGTCCTGAGGGAAGAGGAGGCTGACTTGCACGACGCTTAAAGTTACGTATTGCGTTATAAATAGCATAAATCACTCCTCTCTTGCTATATGGTTTGATTATATAGTTATCTGGGAACGTCTCACCTGCCTGATCAAAGATATGTCGATCATCTTCCACGGTTAGATATATAACCATTAAATCCCTGAGATCCTTTTTGATTTGATGAACCGCATCAATACCTGTCTTTTCTCCATCCAAATTGATATCCGCAATGATCAAATCCGGTTGTACCTCTTTGGCCATTAAGACAGCACCGTCAGCGGTTGTGCAAATGCCAGATACTTCATAACCATATTGGTTCAACAAGTGATTAAGCCCACTACTCAGTAATGGGTCATTTTCCATAATCAAGATTCGTACCCTCTTCACTCTTTTAGTTCAATGTTAATTTCTGTTCTCCAGCCCTGATCTGTAATTTTTTCATTATAACTCCCATTTAAACCTTTGACCAGTTTACTAACAAAATCAAGCCCAAAACCCTGACTATGATTTTGAGAAGGTTCTTTCGAACCGTTGTCTTGAACAATTAGGTCAATCCGTTTCTCACCATGAGTCCTGAGAAAGATCAAGATTTCTGGGTATTCTACTCCTTTAAATGCATGTTTAATCGAGTTGGTAACCAATTCATTTATGACCAGTCCTATATCCAATGCTTGATCTGCTGATAACTCTATTGGGGCTATGTCAGTTTTTAATCGGATGCTTTCCGACCCGTAACTAAAAACCAAGTCGTCTAGGATATTAGTGATCAGTTCGTCTGCGTTTGCATTTTGTTCAAAGCCCTCAATAAAGAACTTTTGATGGATCAAATTCATTCCCTCAATTCGACTTTGATTATCCTTGATCAGTTGTGCAACCTTCACATCATCGGCATATATATGTTGGAGATCCCACATACTTTGAATTCGGGCAAGATAGTTCTTAACACGATGGCTAAGCTCTTTCATCAGAAGTTTGATTTTTCTACTGTCCGCCTCACGTTGCTGAGCAAGTGAACGTATTTTTATTGAGAAATAAATTCCCAGTACGAGGATTGCAATAAGCAACCCGATAATCCAGTTTCTGTTTCGTACTTGTAAGGATTTATGCTTGTTCTCTTCCTTTTGTTCATCAATAATCCCCTCATTAACCTGAGCATCGTAAAGTCTTTGAGCCGCATAAATCTGTCGAATTTTTTCTTGACCAGTGGAAGAATCTGATAGATTTACTGATAAATTTAAGTATTCAAGTGCTTTTTCATGTTGTTTTTGAATTGTGTAAAGATTCGATATTACATCAAGAGCTTCAATTTGTTCGGTAAGCATCCCTTTGTTTAAGGCCATATCATACGCTTGCCTGGCAAAATTCATGGCTTGTTTGATATCCGATCCCACAAGTAGCTTGGACTCGTATAAAAGTACACTCGGTATCTCTCCTTCTGCACCAATTTCCTCAAATAAATATAGAGCCGAATCCAAATGCAATTTGGCTTTAACCATGGAATCCAGAGTAAGCCACGTTTTTCCAAGGTTTTCATGTGACCGAGCCCTTTTTTTCGTGCTTTTAATTAAGACGGACAACCATTGGTATTCATTGAAGAACTTCAATGCGGAGTCTGTCTGTCCAATCTTATAAAAAACATTGCCCTGATTATTTACAGTTGCGGCCAGTTGGAATGAATCCTTAAGCTTTCGTGCTATTCGACCTGAAGTTAGATAATATTCCATTGCCATGTCAAAATCGCCAGCAAACTCTTTGACCATGCCCAATTGATTCCACATCCGGCATTCTTCAGAATGCATATTTTGACTTTCAAATTCCTCGAGTGCCTGGTAGCCGTAATCGACCGCCAAATGATACATCCCAAGATGCCTTAGGGCATTAGTGATGTTGAGTTTTGCCTGTGCTTGTCGTTTAGGATTAGCAGAGAATAAACTCAATGCAGCGAGGTATGCTTCAAGTGAACTGTCGTATTGATGCAGATAACCAAAAGCAATGCCAATGTTATTTTGACAAAGTGCACTGTCGTCTTTCAACACGGCATATTTCTGTGCCAGCCTCAATAACTCAATAGCTGTAGAAAAAGAATCACTTCGAATCAATCCATTTCCAGTATTAATCAATGAATCCACCTTACCTTGTTCAGGATAACCCTTCTCAACTTGAGGCTCCTGATTGCTACAACCAGAAACCATTATTGGATAAACAATAACAAAGATTCTAACCAACTGGATCATTCGCATCTCAGACAAATATCATCTAATTAATAGCAAAAACCCCCTTGGGGTTTCCAAGAAGGTTTTGATGACTAGTACGATTTGAGTTAGTTTAAGATATGCGTTCGATACGTGGTATCTGGATAAATGTAAACTTGGTCAACAAGTTCTACGTTACCGTTCACTCTTAGAATTAATGAGTGAAGCCCTGTATCCATTAGAGACAAGAATGCTTCTCCGAGAAAATTAGTGTAACCTACGACCAATCCAGAATCCCCCAAGACCTCAACTTCTACGCCTTGAATTCCTTCTCCAGAACTATTCGTTACCTTCTCCATTAATATGGTTCCACCATCTCCATCTCCCTCTTTTGGAGGTTCCGGATCTTCCACAGCCTCGTATGGCGCTGAACTGTCTTGATGAATCTGGGGAGCATCTTCTTTACAACCTAAAGCTTGCATTAAGCCGATTAGGAATACTATAAATAAATAATTTGTTTTCATTTTTTTATTTTTAACATTTGATACTAATCTGTATTGAGCCTCAGACCAATTCTGAGGCCGTCAACAGAAAAAAATTGAAGACTTCCCAAGTACCTTTGATCAGATCAACCGCCTTCAACAAGGTGACCTCAACTCAGGTACATGAGCGAGTGATTTTTCTACAGACATTCTGGGATCCACATTACGTCAGTAGAAAAGTCAGTATGTAATAGCCAATAAAGATGCTGGATTTGCCCCTTTGATATAAGGTTGATTTACAGGCGTTTACATGCGTAATGAGTTTGTTGAAATAACCAATTAGAGGTTTATCTAACCATTTTGTGTTGTGTGGAATCGATCGAAAGGAAAACTATCGTTGAATTCAACCACTTTGTTAACGGTCAGAATTATTAACCAATTACACTTATGACTATAGAAAAAATCAAAACATCATTACACGATATCGCATATCAAGAAATCGATTCTTTGAGAAAAGAAGTTGCTCTTGAAGCACTTGATCACGACGACATTTCTACGTTCTTTTCTGATTTACTAAACCATGGATGTGTTTGTGGAATAATCGGTAAGCTCACCTACTACAAAGACACTCATGCTTTCTTTGACAAATACTACGACGATATCGAAGAATTACGTGTAGAATTTGAAGAAAATCATGGCTACCCTCTCCAAATTAAATCTGATCTTAAAAATAACCTTGCATGGTTCGTCCTTGAAGAATCTGCACATCAAATAGCCAGTGAGTTAATAATTTATTTATGAGTATATTTCTGTGACCATTTATATATGAATCTTAAGGTTGTTCTTCTTGTAACCGTGTCGTACTTTCGACAGATTGTAGAAATAAAAGAATTGTAATCTTACAGTTGTTGTTAGGCCTAGGTAAATAAAAATGAACGAAGAAATCAGGAATTTAATTAATACTCTATCCGTAGACAACTTTAGGTATCTCATACAAGAATACTGCAAGGAAAAATATGACACTAATCATGTTAGAATCATTGATGGTCCCTATGATGGCGGTAATGATTTAGAGGTGATAGTTGGTGAAACTGAAATCAAAAGGAACATTCAGATCACCGTCCAAAAAACAGGATATGAAGCAAAATTAGAGAAGGATATTATTAAGTCAAAGGAGAATGTTTCCTTTGGATATATGAGCAAGCTGGATTTTTATATTAGTCAAAATATTTCTAAAGACAGACGAAACAAGCTTGTTCTGAATGCTGAAGTAACTCATGGCATCGAATTAAAAATTATGGATGCCACAATTCTTGCGAGTGAGGCCAGTTCATTCAAGAGTATTAGAAGAGTAACGTATAAATCTCATGATATTAAAGAAATTGATTCTTTTTCTACTATCAGTAAAGAATCAAAGCTTCTATTTGACGTCCTAACTTTAAACAGTAACACACTTGAAGTTCGAAAAAACATCGTTTATTCACTTATTTACACTTATATATACACCGCAGGAGAGTCTACGATTGAACAGATATGTGAAGGTTTAAGTAGTCACTTACAGACAAATATCAAACCTGATGCATTGCTTCAGGAACTGAATAGTTTAAAGTCAAAAGGCTTTATTCAAACACCAAAATCTAAATCACTTTATTGTTTATCGGAAAATAAAAGTTCTGAAATTGAGGAGATAAACGACAAAATTGTTTTAGAAGAAAATCAACTAGACAAAGAAATTCAGGGGTTTATTTCGAAACATAACTTGAATTGTACGTCAGCGGAACTTGTACAACTTCTCAAAGATATTCACACAGAGAATTATCAAATTGATATAGAAGAAATCAATCAAACTGGGAGTTCTTTTAGCGCATCATTAAAAAGGTCTTTTAACGACCTTAAAAGGTTCATTCGATCAAAGGGAATCAAACAAGATGAAGCTCAACAGATTGCTAAGAAACTACTCGACAAATGTTCCGAAAATGAATATTTCAACAAACTTGCTACCACTTCACTATTTACAAACTTATATAGTTCAGACAAACTTGATTTATACATAAATAGCAGGTCGAAGACAATTGTTCTTGACACTCAAATACTAATTAGAATTCTCTGTGTTCTATATCAAAATTCTTTTGAGTTTAAAGATCCGGCATTCTGGGCAGTTCAACAATTGATGGTGGCATTAAATCGTTTCAGAAGTAATGTTAAAGTGCAAACTACGCAAGATTACATTTACGAAGTAGCAGGTCATTTTGAAGAAGCAATTAAACTTCAAAGGTTCCTAAGTCTTCCCTTTATTGAGGATATTGGATTATCCAAAAATGTATTCTTTAATGCTTTCATTAGATTTAAATCAGAAGGAAATATTGATCCAGATATGGATTTTGATGAGTTTATTGAAGATTTAATAGGCGAACCTATTACTAGTTACAAGAAATCAAGATTCATTGATGATTTGTCTGAGCGACTAATTGACCTTTTTGAAGCAGCTCGGATTGAAATTATTTACCATCCTCATTATGATAATTACAAAAGCATTAAAAAAGATTATGAAATCAATCTCGCTTATATAAGTAAGGACAGGTCTTACAATGCAAGAGAACACGATTTAAGAACGATCCTTTATTTATCAAATCCTGAAAATCACACAAACCCTGAAACTGGCCAACTAAATGAGCCTTTTTTACTTACATGGGATTCTGCATTCTATAGCTTTAGAAAAGAACTTAAGAGAAAATACAAAAATCTCACATTTTGGTATATATACTCACCTCTAAAATTTATTGATCGATTATCAGTTCTAAATTTCAAGATATCTCCTAAATCAGTAACTTCAAGTGTGATTGCCCTTGCTGAAACAAGCTTCAACTACTCAAATAAGACTAACTCCTTTTTTGATGTCATATCTACTTTGTTTAATAAAGAAGATGTGTCCGAACTTTCAATTATAAAACGTCTCGCAACTTTAAGAAAAGAAACATTAGAACAGAGCAAGGACATAAGCGAATCCGATAACATTTTCGATATTCGCGAAACACCTTTGACCAATATTCTATTAGATATTCGTAACTATTATGGATCTGCACAATCGAAATACAATATAAATGACGTAGTTAATACTTTTGAACTTGAGGACAATTCAGACGCCATAATTGAAATTCTTCTTGATGTGATGAAAGACTACAAACCCAATACTAATCCATCAATGCTTTATGCCAAGTTCGATAAAATAATAGAAACAACTACGGATAACAATATTTAGGTAAGCAAGCACTTTGTGACACATTTCGTAGCTAATAAAGTTGTTGTAGGGTAAATGAAAGAACCAGAATCAAACACTGAGAGGCAAGATAGATTGTCAGTCCGTTGACACGTCCTTACAATCATCTTGTCGGGGCATATCCCCAAACCCCAATAACCAGACTATTTTATATTGATTTTGATCCAGGTGGTTTTATTTTTTACTTGATGGGCTCCAAGTACTAGATTCCCAGAAATATATTTCTTAAATATAAATCCGTGAACGTGGATAGCACTAATTACCTTTGTCTTAGTCGGTTCATTTCCCTTAAGTTTATAATCTCTTAACTCAGACAAGTCATTGTTTGATCTAAGCACTTGTTCCTGTGCAACTACCGTCACATATTGATCAGTCAACGTAACAGATATCGGATTGGTTAACGAGTAGTTAAGTGATGTGAAACTTTTTGAATAAGCCCGTTGATAAATGCTTTCTTCATTGAAGCGAATAAGAATCAAATCGTCATAATGATAGTAAAACCTCTCAGTTAAGTCACCATTAGAATTAGTGGTTAAGGTAACCTGAAGGTACCTCTCCTCAAGTACGACCACGGGGTTTCCTTTTTCGTCCAAATCAGCAAAAGCGATGATATTCACATTGAGAGCCGAATTCTTGGCAATTTTGCGTAGCTCTTGCTCTTCCTCAGTTAACTTGTTAATTTTTTTGTCCAATTGTTTCTTCCGTTTTCTCGACAAACCTTGTTCTGCTTCACGAAGGTTATTAACAACATCCAGCACATTTTCTGTAAAGGCTATTGAAGTTTCACTGAGTACTTCAAGACCATTTTTATCTAGTGTTATTCTGTCAATTGCTGTTGAAACCAAATATGAAGACTGCTCTTTAGCGCGTAATCCAATAAGCTCAACATTGCCATCGTTTTGTAAAAGCATCGCCATGTCATTATATAGTACTCCCTTCTGTGTAACATATTGGGTCTCTGAACCATCCAAACCTATTCTTTCCAATACATATGCGCTAGTCACAAAATTCTTGAGTTTAACCGTATTCTGAGCACGCCTTTCTGTAATGCTTAAGTCAATAATCCGGCTATTCCGTCCTAGAATATAGATCGTTCCATCTGCTCCAACTTGATAATCTTTAAACTCAAATTCCTCGCCTGCATTCTCTATTTCAATATTATGTGCTTCCTTGTGGTTAACAATCTGTTTCTCAGAATCAAGAACCCAAAATGATGTACTCACAAAACCCTTATTTCGTGAATTACCAACTCCAGCTTTCAAACTTGATTTTTTCTTCTTCCGACTTGGGTGAATCCCGATAATCAATATATGGTTCTCCCCTTTCCCAACCTTAATTTTGAACTGAGGATTCGTCTCTTTGGACTTAGCTATTGGTAACTCGCCAACCTTGTAAATTTCTGAATCCGTTTTGAGCTTTTTCGGATCGAATGTTGTAAAGAACATATACTTTTTTCCAGTTTTCACATTGGTAAAAGACAGGAAACACAGGAATTCACCATTATATTCCACGATTTCTACCAAGTCCAGAAACTTTTCATTGAACTTGAAGTAAATATAATTTCCCTTTTTGAAGTTCATGTTTTTATCATAAAGAGACACATAGTAATTCTCTTTACCGGAGGAAATGGACCAGAACCCTGCACCAGGTATTTTATGAACATCTTGGATATGAGGTAGTTTCAACTTGAAGGTTTTGCCTTTACGTTCTGAGACCCTTAATGGAATTTGTGCAGTAAGGTCCAGATAGGTTCCAGCCGTTACCACAAGTAAAATAATGATTCTTATTAATTTCATGCTTGATTAAAAAAAGTAGCCTATGCGAATATCCATATTAAAGAAAGGAGCAAATTCTGTTAAGTTTTCTAGTCCAGATCCCGCAGACGTAGTATAGTTCACCTTCCGTGTACGTAAACCTAATCCATACCCCACATCAAAGCCCAAATTGTTCTTAGACAATGTTTTTAATCCGTAAGAAAAATAGGTGTCCTGTCTTATATACTTAAAGGTTTCATACGATTCTACCCGGGTCCTATAGTTCAAGGATACATAAGTCTTTGCCGTAATGGCTCGCCTTGTATTGTAATATTGGATAGAAAATGAAAAACCAGAACCCGAAGAACCTCCTTTATCTTTTCTAAGTGCTTTTCTGATTAAATCCTTTTCTATGTTTTCAATCAGATCAAACCCACTAAACATTTTTATAGAATATCCAGCATCTATTGACATTACTTGACCCAGCTTTCGTTGGAAATGTAGGTCGAAATACCCTCCAACAACACTTGTTCCAGATAAATATGCAAAGTTCTTTGCTCCTGTATTCATTCCATCATCCAAATAGAATTCTACATCACCTTCAACCTCAGGGATATACTGGTCAGTATCTTGCGATTTCACAAAGATTGTGAAACTCATAAACACCAGGAAAATTATAGTTTTCATTCAGTTTGTTTTAAAGTTGGTGAAGTACCTTATTTTTAGGATCATATGCAAACTGAATCGTTCTAAATATTTTAATTCAACCCTATCTCCTCCAACCGTTCCTGATCAGTCAATCTCCTTTCCTGCTGTCTACTAAATTTCTTTTGTAGTATTTCTTTAGTAGACAGCATTTTCTGCTTTGGTACGGCGAAATTTTTTCTTTGGTTGGTAGCACTTTTTTCAGAGTTATCAAGATCGAGTTGGTAGAAGATGCGGTTAGTGAATTTCCGTTGCTGAGGATCGTTGAGTTCACCGCCACCATAGCCTGTAACCTTTATTATTTTCTTTTCGATGAGTGATTCGATCGCTTTGCTTACGCTTCTATCGCTAATCCCACCTTTTGATGCAAAGACACTATTGGCAATCCAATCACGGACTTTTCTTTCACCAGTATGTTTGTCTATCCAACCTAACGTATTTCTGATAATTAACAGCAAACACTTGAGTTCAACTCCACTTAGCTCTGGCATACGAGAAAACACCTGATTTGGAACAGGCGTGGTATTGTGTAGTGTTTTCATGTTAGTCGATAGTTGGAAGTTCTTCTTCCTGAGAGTTAAAGATTCTAAATTCTGTGTTAGGTTGGTGGTAGAGTTTTAGAAAGTACCCTCCGTTTTCTGATACTTTTAATACACCCACTTTGTGATATGAGGTTTTTTCTTCTCCGTTAATAGTCTTGCTGTGTGATGCACACACATTGAAATATTTGGACATGGTTATGTAATTCTTGGTTGTTTCCAACCTGCGTGATAGGCCTAATTTAGTAACTCTGTGAATGTCGTAAAACTTAATATGTTTTGCGACACCTTGTCCTTAACCATATCTTTCCCGACATTAAACCTCTTTTTTTTAAAGACCGTATTGGTCTTTATTGAAGATGTTTCTCATCATGTTGATAGGGTTTAGAAAGTAACTAATGATCAAATTAATAATCAGAGTTTTTAAATCTCTAAAACGCGGTAAGTAAATCATAAACCAATTTCACTTTTTACGCAACGTTTGCCAACGGATTTAAGTTTATACGGTATCCAGTTGGCACAGGTTTCAATTCTTTTTCTAAGAATCTTTCAGCAGTCTGTAAATAACGACTTTCATTTAACTGCATATAGTTAAGGCTTGAATTCAGATTGCGATGTCTCAGTAGGGCTTGCACATCGACAGCTGTTCCCCCTTGGTTTAATATTTCATGAGCCTTCCCATGTCTAAATGAGTGTGGAGTTAGTTTCTTTCCAATCATTGCCTCTTTTGACAGCTCTTTTACCCACCGTTGTATGGTTCTACTGGACAACCTTTTTAAACTGCCTGTTCTGTCATAGGTAGATATGAATAATGCATCTGTTGGATGATTTACCATTAACCTCCATGCCAAGTATTGATTAAGCAAACCATTGGTTTTAGATCCCCATACCACTAGGTTATATCTCATTGTTTTTTTGGTTTTGATTTTCGCTGTTCGCAAACCACTTTTACCTTGATCGTTGATATGACTTATATCTAGGTCCAATAATTCACTTACTCGCATTCCAGTATCCCATAGCAATGATAATACGAGCTTCTTTTGTAATTCGAGTAGATAAACCTCATTTAGTAATTCCATCATCAAATCAAAATCTTCTTGATCCACAACCTCTTTGTCGGCATTCAGAAAACGGACGGATATAATTTCTTTAGGATTAACGCGAGTATGGTCTCTTCCTTTATGAAAATCAAAGAAATTCTTGAGAATACGAGCAGAGTATGCAACAGTGGCTGGACTGTATGCCTTTGTCATATGGTTATGAAAATCAACAATGTCATCAGGTGTAATTTCATTTAAATTGATTTTATTCTTTGACTCTTTTAGATAGTTTTCAAAATGTTCGAGCCTTACACGGTACTTGTTATATGCACTTGTTGTATGGCTTTGTTTCCATTTTAGGTAAATGGTAATCCCCTCTTTTAGGGTTATTTTCTTTATAAAGTTCTTCATAGGTAACATTAAATACCCGCCAAAGGAATCTAGCGGGTATTTGATACAGACATTGGACATACGATATATGTACTAATCTCTGAAATCATTCCCTCATTGTTCCTTTTGCTCCAATTGAAATTAGAGCGAGCCTTTCAGCCAACGAGTGTTATTTTTTTGATCATTAAGTTACGGTTAATAGTATATATCATATTGATATTGATTGCAAGAATCTATTCAGAAATACCCCTAGCATATATTTCATCGTTATCCCCTTGCCCTATTTCTCGCTCATAGGACTCTATGGTATACTACAAACAAGATAAAGTTCTCATAAAGTTTTCTTGACTCTCTGTCAAGTCTAATGCACCATCCAAATCACCTGTTCTTTATTATTTCACCTTAATACTTCCCTCTTTTATGTCTGGACTCTATCCAAGGGAGGCTCCATCACTTTTTGCTAAGGTAAACTTTAGACATGACCGCCAAATATTTGGCATCAAACAAGCCGACCGGTTGTTTCATCTCTATTGTTTTGGTAAAACGGGTTCAGGAAAGACAACGCTTTTAAAAACACTGATGGATCAAGATGTAAAATCAGGTCGTGGTTTTGCCTTTTTTGACCCACATGGTGATGCAATTGCAGAGGTATTTAATTCAATTCCTGCCTATCACAAAAAACGAGTCATCTATTTAGACCTAACGAATCCATACCTTGAACTCGGCTATAACCCCCTTCGCAAAGTATCGGCAAGCAAACGTTCTTTAGTCGCCTCTTCAATACTTGAGATATTTCACCGTAACTGGAAAAGTGCTTGGGGTATGAAAATGGAGCATATCCTGCGCCATGTTCTGCTAACACTTCTTGACCAACCACGAGCTAACTTTTCCGACATTCCTCGATTACTCCAAGACAGTACCTATCGCTCGCAATGTTTATCACACATTGTCAACCCCGATGTAAAACGGTTTTGGATAAACGAGTTTCCCAAATACAAACCCAATGACTTGCTTCCGATTCTCAATAAGACAGGTGCTTTCTTAGCCCACCCTATAATTCGTAAAATCTTAGTTGAAAACACCGAGCAAATCTCGTTTCGCAAGTGTATGGATGAGTCGCAAATTGTGCTGATTAACCTAGCTAAAGGTGCAGTTGGATCAGATGTAGCCAATATCCTTGGAAGTTTACTTCTGGTATCACTAGCATCTTCTGCTTATTCCCGAATTGATATTACTCCGTCTGCTCGGGTCCCTTTCTTCCTGTATATCGATGAGTTTCAAACGTTTTCAAGTGCTGATCTTCTGGCTGAATTGTTGAGCCAAATTCGTAAATTCAAAATAGGAATTATCCTGGCAAATCAATACGTATCCCAACTTGACATTCAAGTTCGTGATGCTGTACTTGGAAATGTCGGAACCATTGTCTGCTTTCGGCTTGGAATTGCTGATGCCCGAATGATGGAAAAAGAATTCTTCCCTGAATTTAAAGCCATTGATTTTATCTCTCTTGCCAATTACGAGATTTACCTACGCCTGATGAT
>CAYZWM010000023.1:0-20290 GCA_964482155.1 uncultured Chitinophagaceae bacterium
TACACGGTTTAGTAGCCGTTGCACAAACCGGTGTTACGTCTCGAATACTTTGCCGGGTAAGATTGACCGCTTGAGAAGTTCCGTTTTTGATGCAAACCAATTTGGTTCGATTGCTTGGGTTACTAAATGGAACACCGCCGCAATACCGGTAGTATTTCACTGTAAATTTAAATTTTAACGTATCGACACATTTATACGTGATATCGGCTCCCATTACGTGGGTAGCATGTGCTTTTGTTGAGGTGCCCAGGGTCAAACCAATAATGGCTATGAAGAGGCAAAGGAAATATCTAATAATGTTATGTCGTTTCATTCTATTTTCGATTTACCTAGAAACTCACGGCTGGGAATAAACGTTGCACATTTAGCTAAGTCATTCGTACCAAATTCGTGTAACATTATGACAGTAAGCATATTGAAAAAACAATATGTTGTGAATGACTAGGCTTTTAGAGTCTGATTTTTAAGAAAAGGTCGGTAAAATCGAGGCATTTTAGATGTAAATGATTGAAGATTTTGGCCAATTTTTGCTATGGTATTCAGCGCTGTTTTGTCCATGCATTTGAATAAAAAATTTCTGTTATTTTTCATTTTAGGCCAAAGCGATAAAAGAACGAAATATCGACTATAAGAAAATTGGAATATCTTTGGTTTAACTAGAAGTAAATAATTATGAAGTTTAATGCGAAATTTTTTTCAGGTTTAGGCCTTGGTTTGGTCCTGAGTTTTTTGTTTTTGAATGCAAATCTGTTGATGTCTCAAAGTGGCACTGAACAACAAGGCGCTGGTGAGCCAACAACGGATAATGCACCCGTAAATGGTAAAATGGTTGCTACTACAACAGCAGATACGTTGATAGCCGATTTTACGACAGGTTTTATTGAAGCAAACAACCTTCCGGCAAATACGACTATCGGAGGTTTTGTTGGACGAAGCAACTTAAAGAGTGTTGTGGACGGCGGAATGGGTGATCTTGTTAAATTCCGTTTTTATTTGACCCAAGATGACGGAGGTGCTAATCAAATTGGCCTGATCTTTTACCCAGACGCAGGAGCTGCTTCTGTTTTACAAACGGGAAGCAAATCGTTTTGCCCTTCCATGTGTGACTATTAGATAAAATCAAATAGTCCTATACAACAAGGGGAATAGATTGATTGGCTGGTTGATGTTTTCCAACCACGAAGAACATTCTCATATTCCCCTTATTTTTTACATCAATTTGACCACGAGGTAAACACTCATAGTCTTCATTAACGAGTTTATACGTGTCTTCGGTAATGTTAAGTTTTCCGGGTTCACTATTGGCCTCCATACGTGCCGCTATATTGACCGAGTCTCCCCAAACATCAAAGGCATATTTGATGGTACCAACCACTCCTGAAACAGCTTTCCCGGTGTGCATTCCCATTCTAAACTTAAACTCAGCACCAAATTCTAGTAGCATTTGTTCGCTTGCTTCGTTTATGGCTGAAAGCATGAGTAACGATGCATCAACAGCCTTAGATGCGTGATGTTCACCTTCGGTGTGAAGGCCTCCTACGAACATATATGCGTCTCCAATGGTCTTAATTTTTTCCAAACCGATTTTCTGAATAATCAGATCGAATTTGCTAAAATAATAGTCCAGCATTTTGACTAAATCCTGAGGTTCTAATTTCGCAGCAATACGCGTAAAATTTTCTACATCGGCAAAAACAATGGTCACTTTCGCATGTGCTTTGGCAATGGCTTGTCCTGTTTGCTTAAGTTCCTTTGCGGTTTCAACGGGTAAGATGTTATACAATAATTCATCTGAACGATGTCTTTCTTTAGCCACACCTCTCCACGATAAGAAAATGGCCAGGGCGATAATAAAGAATGCAATAGCTAAAATGATAAGCAGTAAACGCTGTTTGTTTTTTTCCTCAAGTTGAGAATCAAAAATGGCTTCCTTCTTTTTAAAATCATATTCTGCCGTAGACATGGCCACTTCGGTTGACGTGTTTTCACCTATGGTTGACTCCCTTAATTGCTGAAGTTCTATCATATGATCAGATGCCGATTTGTATTCACCGCTTTGGTATTCCGATTTAATAACAATATCCAGAATAGAATGCAACGTGTACTTAAGTTCAATATTTCGAGCTAACTTTAATGATTTAAGGGCATTATCAGACGCTTTTTTGTAGTCTCCCGACTTTAAAAAGGACCGTGCCTTGCCTTCCAGGGCATAACATATACCCACTTTTTCATTCATTTCACCAAATTGATAAATCAGTCGGTCGTACTCATCAATGACATGAGGTTCATTGTATCTTTCAACGGCTATATGGTTGAGATATAAGCGTATCTCCAATAACCGCATACTGTCGTTTAAGATTTCAGCAGTTTGGTTAGACCGATTGAGATACTCTTCAGCCAAATTAAATTGATCGAGGTTGTAATAACATAAACCCAGCAAGTATTCCACTAATAAAAATGACCTGGACGACTTAATCTTAACGTTGTATTCTTTGGATTTTTGGAAGTTATTTATAGCGTTACTCCAATTGTTCATGTTGTACATGACCAATCCTAATCCCCAATACGCGTCTGAGACACTACCTGAATCTCCAATGCTTTCAGCAAAACGCATGGACGTATAAAATTTCATGGTTGCTTTGGAATATTCAGCGTTATTGAGGTAACCTCTTCCCAATAAATTTGAACTTTTGATAATGCCTGGGATATAGTTTGCCTGATCGGCAATAAAATAGGACTCTTTTAGAATAGCAATTGCTGGCTTTAATGAGTCTTCCAGCCTAAAATAGTCTTTCGCCTGATCGTTTAATTTATCTACCTGTTGTTCTTTTTCCAGTTGTTGGTGTCTTTTCTCTTTGGCGTTTCCCAACTCCAAATTGGCATATCCATCGGCAAAAACACCCACGACAAAAACTGTTGAAAATAGCAGATGTTTCAATAGGGTCATTCCTACAAATTAACGGAATAATGTCTATGGCCGTTAGAATTTCTACTACAACTGAATAGTAATCGTGTTTAAATGTTGACATACCCTTGTTAAGAATCAAACTCCTAAGTGTTTTGTACCTTGCGATTCAAACGAAAATTAACGCAATGAATATCAAACAATTTGTGGTGCTCGCGATCTTTGCATTGACATGTTTAGGAAGCTTAGCACAGAGCGACAGCACTGCATCGGATTCGAGCTTGAATGAGGTTATGGAGGTTTTTGAGGTTGACCAAAAGGCCAGCTTTCCAGGTGGAGAAAAGGCTTTTAACGAATACGTGAATGATTACCTAAAAATACCAGAGATTGCATATGATGGGGGGACAAGTGGAACCGTCATTGTTACGTTTACCGTAGAAAAGGACGGTAGTATCACTGGGGTTAGAATCGCATCGAAGAAAAGGATTGGCTTTGGTGTAGAGAAAGAATGTATTCGGGTCATTAAACGTATGCCCAAATGGAACCCTGCTATTTACAGAGACAGACCTGTTCGAATGAGGTTTACCAAACCGTTTAGATTCATTTTTGAATAAGTTTCAAGAAAGGTGACCAAATCCAATAAAAGACCCACATATCTATGCTGAGTCAGTATGCTTCTAACAGAGGCTTTATTTAAATGGTAAACGAATCGTGACCTTTGTTCCGGTTGGTTTTTGATCCTCTATCAGGTCTTCAATCTCCACTTCAAGGTTGGTTTCGGAATGACCATTTAGAATTTGTAATCGCTCTTCTACATTTGGGGTAGCTCTAGAAGCATAGTAGGTACTTTTCTTTTCTTTAATCAGCTGGGCAGCTTTTCGCCCAATGCCATTATCGCTTATGACGCAAAGAACGTACGTATCTTTCAAGTCCAGGTGTATCCTCAAATGACCATTGGGTTCCGTTTTATTCACCAATCCATGAACAATAGCATTTTCGACAAAAGGTTGGAGAATCATGGCCGGAATCTCATAAATGCCTTGTTCCAACTCTTCATCCATCTCAATTTGACAATCAAAACGATTGTCGAAACGAATGGCTTCAAGATCAATGTAATGTCTTAATTGGTCTATCTCATCCTGCAAAGGTAAAAAGGTCTTGCTCGAATTTTCCAGTACGTTTCGGAGCAAATCGGCAAACCGTGCCAAGTAGTCATAGGCTTTTTCCTTCTCTGAAGTCATGATAAAATGTTGGGCCGTATTGATGCAATTAAAAATAAAATGAGGATTCATTTGAGCGCGTAACGCCGTCATTTTTAGATCAACCAGTTTGGTTTGAAACTCTGCTGTAGTTATACGCTGTTGTTCTCTTTTTCTATGATAGACAAACCAAATAACCGCCCCAAATGCCAAAGCGATAAAAATGACTACCAAAGTTACTAAAAAAGACCGCTGTGCTTTGTTCTCGGCACTTAAGTTTAACGTATGCAACTGACTGATTTCATTGGCTTGTTTTTCGTTGGTATAGCGTTCCTCAACCTCGGCAACCACAGAGGCACTATTAACACTATCGGCATCGTTTTTTAATCGTAAATATTCCTCCTGTGTACGATAGGCTTCTTCAAAATGTCCATTGGCAAATTGAAGCTTGCCAAGGATAAATGTGGCCGGAATAAGAGCTTCGTGATTATTTGTTTTTTGGGCAGATTGGATGCCATTGATGGCATGTTTCAACCCAATTTTGGGTTCATTTAATAAGAGATGTAATTGGGCAAGAGATTGACTCACCATAGAGGGTATACTCCTGTTGGGAGCTGCCTTTTTGAAAATTTCTACCGACTTATATATGTACCATTTAGCGCTGTCTAAATTGTTTAAGGCGCCATAGGTTTCTCCAATGTTGTAATACGAATAGGCTATCCAAAACTGACTTTTTATTCGCAACCGAATCCCAAGCGATTTTTTGAAATATTCGATGGCTTCTATTTCTTTATTTTGCTCCGATTTTAATACGCCAAGGTTGTTGAGTGAAGCATCTATTCGGGTGGTGTCTTTTTGTATTTGAAACAGTTCTAATGATTTAATCAGATATTCCTCACATGCTTCGAAACGCTCGAATCGCATGTTAAGCATGCCCAGGCGTAAATAGGTTTGGGCCATGCCAACTGAATCCCGAATGGATTCCTGAATTTTTAGAGCTTTATGCGCGATGTCTAAGGCCTGGGTAAATTCATTTGAAAAATTTAAATACCAGGCCTTTAACGACATGACTTGAGCCAGACCTTTGGAATACGATTCCTGCTCATATTCAACAATCCACAGGTCCAGCGTTTTGACCACAGAGTCAAGAGATATTATCTGAAGCTGATTGATCAGTTTATATTGAAGGGCGAGCTTTTCTTCAGCATCCGTTGTCACCCGAATTAATTGAAACAAGCTGTCGCACTTTTCGTTTGGAGAACTGGCAAAGGTCTTTCCCCAACCCAGAACAAGGAAGCTTAATAATACGAATAGGGTTCTCCTCATGTTTATATTTTTTTGAGCGCTTAACTCTCGTTATGAACGCAAATTAGATATAAACCCTGCTTGGCAGGGTGGGAATTTGTAGTTGTCCCAATTTAACGTGTACATCGTGCTTTTCTGTTTGTACTTATTTAATGGCGAGGATTTTGAGGAAATCCTCTTTTCGGCTTTTGGAAATACTAAATTCTGTACCGTCTTCCATAACCACAGACCCGCCTAGTGCTTTATTCAGTTTGTTGATGTATCTAAGATTGACCAGGGTGGAATTGTGAATTCTATAAAACTGGTAATCTTCTAAAATTTGAGTGTAAAATTTTAAATTCTTTGAGCTGATCAACTGGTGTCCATTGGTCAACTTAAAAACCGAATAACTGCCATCCGCCCGAACGTAATAGATGTCCATAACCCGAACAAATTCATACCCTTCTGCCACAGGAAGTGTAATTTTATGGGTGTTGATGTCGGTGTTAACCAAATTGCCAAACAGTTGTTTAACCTTCTTGTTTTCCGAACCCAATACGGGTAGTTGCCTGACCTTTTGGATCAATGTCTTAAGCTCAGAGATACCGGCTGGCTTGATGATGTAGTCTACGGCAGAAAACTTAATGGCTTTCAAGGCAAATTCTTCATGTGCCGTAACAAAGGCTACCTGAAAGGTGACTTCATCAAATTTTTCCAAAAGTTCGAAACCGGTTTCAGCGCCCATTTCCACATCTATAAAAACCAATCTGGGCTGGTGTTTAGTGATACCTGCATACGCATCTGATATGTTTGTGGCCGTACCAACAACGTTGATATGGTCAATAAAATTGACCAATACCTTTGACAACGTTTCTATGGCTCTGGGCTCGTCATCGACAATATATACGTCTAAAATTTCAGATGAAGTAGGCATGTTTGCTGTTGTTTTGCAATATACAAACTTCGCATAAATTTGGTTGAGTCAGGTGGTGTAACTCAAATGTGCTCACTTACCTTACAGCTGCATAGCAACGTATTAATTTTGGGTCAAAAATGTATGTGGGTTTCTTATCTTGCGGACATTAATGATCCATATTCTATGAAAATCAAATTATTCCTAATGTTCTCCCTGTTCCTCATTTCTGGGGTGATCGTGTCTGCTCAAACTAGTGATGAACCAGATTCTACAGGTGACATAGTTTTTGAGTCGTATCAGGTTCAGGTTAAAGCCCAATTTCCCGGTGGCAATATCGCTTTGGACAAGTTTATAAGTAAAAACATTAAACTCCCAGATACCGCTTATGATTCTGCTCAAACTGGAACAGTAATAATAGGTTTTACCGTTGAAAAAAATGGGGGAATCACCAATGTAAGGGTTGTTTCAAAAACGATTATTGGTTTTGGAGCCGAAGAAGCGTGTATAAAAGTAATCAAGGCAATGCCCAGGTGGGAACCGGCAACGCAACGAGACAAAAAAATAAGAATGGCGTTTTACAAACCCATTCGTCTTACATTCAATTGAGGGAAGTTAGGTATTACGCATTTTTTCCAATCATTCGATTGTAGTCGTCTTTCTCATAAAGAAGAAGATTTGTATCGAGAAGTAAAAGAATCAGGAACTACACGACACCTCGGGACAATGCTTCACTATATTTGAAGATTAACTCCCAAAAAGAGCATACATGTGTAAAAAGTTTATCGGTTTAGGAGTCCTGCTTGTATTCGTTAGCTCCATGTTAAGTGCACAAGATACAACGACAGTGCAGACTCTCAGTTTCGATTCTTACCCAACCAAACGAGGTCTTTGGAATTTTCCATCCGATACCAATTCCTACCGTAAAATCCTACTATACTACACCCTCAAATGTCCAAATACCTCACAGGGCTGTGGTGAATGGGACTACTCTGCTCCAAACGTGTTGTATGAACATACAGGGAAATCCGATTCTGTACGGGTGAATCATGGGCATTATTTACTGCAAAATGCCTTTGTAAATCCAATTACGTACGTCAACCAACCGTATTCAAATTATTACAACGACTATCAATACCACATCACCTATTCTTCTACCACAGAAAGTGAATTTAGCCTGGGTACCGGAGTCGCTATAAGCAAACAGCCATTTGGTTCTTCATCAAAACAAATGCATATGCAAATGCTTTGGACGGCCAACGAATTAACGACGGCAGGATTGAATGCAGGAACCATTGATAAACTTAAATTTGACCTGGCTCAAATAGGCAGCCAATTAGACAATTTAACGATTCGTTTGAGACATTCAACGTCAACCGAATTGGTTGGATTTGAAACTTCGGGTTTTACAGAGGTGTATCGCCACGACACCAAATTTTCGACCGTAGGCGTACAGAGTCTCCACTTTATTGCACCGTTTGTCTGGAACGGCACGTCAAACATTGTTGTCGATATTTCATTTGAAAACAACAATCCAGGACAGGAGAACAACAACATCGATAACACCGTTTTGGCCAGCCCAACGACCAACAATACTGTTGTATTTACAAACGAGACGGATGGATATCTTTTAGTCCGGGAAAATGATTACGTCGATGTGGGTTTAAACGCCTACGATTTTAAAGATCAGGTGACCATATCCTTTTGGGCCAATGGAGATGAAAACGTTTTGCCTAGAAACTCGTCTGTATTTGAAGCCAAGGACAACGCCGGACAACGACGACTCAATTGCCATTTTCCATGGAATGATGAAACCATTTATTGGGATGCTGGTTACCGATGGGGCGGCCCAAGTAGAATCAGTGCAAAAGTGAATACGGCCGATATTTTAGGGTCCTGGAACCATTGGGCTTTTACTAAAAATGCAACGTCAGGCGAGATGACCATTTGGAGGAATGGTGAAATCTGGTTATCAGGTACAGGCAAAAGCGATTGGATCGATGAAATTCGAACGTTTCGAATTGGTCATTCAGTAACCGGGAATTACAAATGGGCAGGAAAATTGGATGAATTTAGGGTCTGGAATGTCGTATTGGATTCCGCAGCCATCAGCGATTGGATGCATAAATCAGTGGACAATTCACATCCAAATTACAGCAATTTGGTTCTATACTACGATTTTAATCAGACGACTATTGAAGACCAATCTGTCCATAAATTTCATGGCATTCCGACAAGCAACAACATGATTAAACCGTTCGATTTAGATGAACAGTTTAAACATATTAAATCGAATAACAACAGGCCTAATGTGGTCTTTGTTCAGGGGTCTTATATCAGTACCATAGACTCAACGTTGGTAGTAGACACCGTACGGGTTGAGTCTCAGCGGCTAGCGACGTATTCTGTGTTGGACAGAGGTTTCAACCTTGACCTGATTGCGAATGTAATTCCAGAAGGGTGGTCGTATCATTTTGATCGAAATGGCCAGGCAATGGATTCTACGTTTCACGGTGCTGATGTATCCTTTGTGAACGATACGCTGTACTATTATAACGAGCCGTTTGAAGTCGTAAATAAATTTGAATTGGGTCGTTACATTACGCCTTATGGCAACGGGTTGAGCCTGGGCGAAAATGGTTTTCGATGGGTATACGATGTTACAGATTTTGCCCACTTTTTGGTGGACTCCGTCGATCTGGAGGCTGCCAATGGTCAGGAGCTGATTGACATGAAGTTTGTCTTAATCAAAGGCACACCGCCAAGAAAAGTTCTTAAAATGTCCCACGTTTGGGATATTACCGGAAATTCAGTTTGGGGACATCATAAATATGGAGACTTAGAGGACGATAAGGTCCTTTCGAATACGACGATAGAATTTGGTCGGAATACGGTTTCGGCTCGATTGAGAATGACCATCACAGGCCACGGCCACAATAGCACTACCGGCGATTATCCGCATTGTTGTGAGTGGAAGAATAATACGCATTACCTCAAGTTGAATGGCAATCAGGTGGACGACTGGCATGTTTGGCAAACCCACCAATGTGCTCTGAATCCAGTTTTTCCTCAGGGGGGAACCTGGTTAGGATCACGCGAAGGATGGTGCCCAGGCGATGTGGTTGAAACGAAGTTGTTTGAGTTGACTTCGTATATAACCAGTGAAAAGCGTCTTGACATTGACTATGATATTACGCCCTCTCCCTCAGACAACGTGGGTATGCGAAATGGGGTGTATGATATGACCATGGATATTGTTGAGTACGGCGTTACTCATGCTCGGTTTGATGCAGAAATCTACGATGTGGTCAGCCCCAATGATTGGGAATACTATTCTAGAAAAAACCCTATCTGTAATGGGGTTAAGGTTATTCTTCGAAATTCCGGAGCTGCTCGATTGGAAAGCGCGTTGTTTACATATAAAGTTTCCGGTGGTGTTGAGTTGGAATATCCCTGGAAAGGGGAGTTGAAATTTATGGAGTCGGTTGAAATTGAATTGCCTGTTTTAGGGGGAGGATTCTGGTTGGGAGATTCGCTTCAAATGTTCGAGGTTTCGGTTTCTGAGCCCAATGGCATGGTAGACGAGTATCTTGAAAACAATCGGATGGCAACGCACTTTAATCTTCCAGCGTTTTATCAGTACAACCCCATACTGTTTTATCGTACCAATAACCATCCTGGAGACAATTCGTTAACCATTACGGATGTGAACGACTCCATTGTATATGAACGACAAACTGTGGAGGCCAATACGACATATAGAGATTCTCTACATCTGAGTCCGGGATGTTACACGCTCGTTTTTCACGATGAAGGTAATGATGGACTAAATTACTGGGCCAATCCCCCACAAGGAAGCGGTTTTTTCTATGTCCGAGATACCAACTTTAGACAGGTTGAATCATTCCAGCGCGATTTTGGACGGGAAATTCGACACTCGTTTGTTATTGGCAGCATTGGGGATTCCCTGGTTTTACCAGATCCTATGCCAGTTAGACGGTCTGATATAGCGGTAATTGCGTTTCCGAATCCGACTCAAGGCTTATTAAACCTTGAAATATTCAATATGTATGGACGTATTACTATTGATGTGGTAAACAGCATAGGGCAAAAGGTATACACCGAAGAAACCGTTGCTGACGACTACCTTCGCAGGGAATTGAATCTAGGTCATTTACGCAGCGGACTTTATCATGTTAAGGTATTGTACCCAGGGGGCAGTGAAGTGGTTAAAGTAGTTGTGTTATAAAGTGAAGATCGAATTTCTTTTATTTGTAGTCATTATTGAGTTTTAGATATGAAAATCAAACGGATAATTTTCTCCATAGGTGTGATGTGTATGGTCAGTGTGGCCTTTAGTCAAACGGACAGCACGGCACCAGTCGATACGGTTTATGAATCCACCGCGGTGGATGAAGACGCTAAATACCCAGGGGGTGATGCGGCCATGGATCGATATATTGATAAAAACATGGTCTTCTCAGACCGAGCCTATAAGTTCGCCAAATCCGGAACGGTAATTATTGGTTTTATAGTAGAAAAAGATGGTAGTTTAAGCCATATTCGTTGCTTGCACCGTCGAAAGGTGGGCTACGGAGTCGAAGAATCCTGTATGAAGATTTTTGAGCAAATGCCTGCCTGGCAACCCGCCAAAATCGATGGCAAACCTGTACGCCTAAAGACGACTAAGTCTGTACGGATGAATTTGTAAATCGATGGTTAAATGGGTTTAGCCTAAACGACTTGTTTACTTATGGAGGTGTATGGTTCCCGCCAAAGAACGATTCAATTGACCAACAGGAGATTTGAAATCCAATTGGTACATATACACGCCGAATTGACAATTCCTGTTCATATAGGTTCCATCCCACTTATATAGAGGGTCAACCGAATCTACGATTTTCTCGCCCCATCGATTATAAATTCGCAAATGATAATACGAATAGGGACAATCGAAGCTTGGTGGAAAGGTTTCATTGATGTCGTCTGAGTTTGGTGAAAATGAGTTTGGTAATAAAGAACCGATATCGCATTGACACGACGTGAAGGAAACATTGACCTGGTCTGAATACGAACAACCATTGTAGTAAACAGTTAGTTTTACCAAAGTGGTTTGACTAAGTGATCTATTGGCTTGCGTACTGCCATCCTCCCAAAACAATGAATCAACTGGGCTAATTGAAGAAACCGTAAATCCATCTTTGTAACAGGGAAATTGGTCCGGTCCTAAATCAAACCGGGGTAATGGGATATATTGAATGTTGATTGTGTCCGTAAATGAACAGTTGTCTTTCCACACCGTTGCTTCGTAAGCACCTGTCTGTGTGATAATTCTATTGTTCCCTACGTAACTATCATTCCAAAACAATGAATCGTTTGGAATGGAAACATTAAGATTGATCGTTTCTCCTTCGCATAGACTTGTGTCAAGACCAAGAGAAAAAGAAAAAGTTTGGACGTGAACCCATTCGGTCAAGGTGTCTTTATGTCTTGGGTCATCCGTATAAACTGTAATTTTAAAAGATCCTGTATCTTGATATCTATGTTTTACTTTTTTTCCTTTAGCGTCATTGTTCAATCCGCTGAGTGGTTCTCCAAAATTCCAGTAAACCGTACTATCCGTGTTTGAAATCAACTCAAAAGACGTTGAATCTCCCAGGCACAATTTTTTTACGTCAATTGCCAAATCTTCATTGAACATTTGACAACTATCTAGAATCCAATTTGACGAGTTACCATTTTTGGTGAATCCGAGCATCGTCGCGTCATAGTTTGAAGTAGTTTCGTCTAATACGTTGGTAATCATTGTATTATTGCCATTTGACGTGCCTTGATCCATTCGGTACATAACAATTAAATTTGCATCAGATTTGGAGACACCTGTGTCTTTGTACGTATCGATTTCGACCTGAGTACGTGCCGTTTTCCAAATACGAAAATCGTCGACTTGGCCATTGAAAAATTCTGAGGTTGTATTTCCGTCCCAGTCTTGACCTATGCTATATCGATGTGAAATGGGGAGTATGAATTTAGCGGTGTACGTGCCAATAGAAATTCCGTCAATGAAAGCTTCCCCGATGTTGCCTTTTCTAACAAACGCAATGTGGTGACATTGGTTGTCACCAATCTTTCGTTGTGACGCCAAAACAAACTTGCTTCCAGAAACACGATCATCATAAATGACAAGTCTTCCCTCCTGAGTAGTTCCCGTACCACCCATTAGAATTAAAAACTCGTTGTCTGCACCGGATGGGATAGGATTAATTGCAAACATGGTAACCCTTGGACCACTTTGTTGATCAAGTTGGTCCGCATTCATCCAAAATTCTACAGTAAACTCTTGCTCCGACTGAGACATCACATTACCTAGAATATTTAGATTCAGGTAGTCGTTGGTTCCATCTAAATCAAGACTGTTGTCAGTTACCTGGCTGAAGGCAACTTGGCTCATTGCAGCAATTGCAAACAGCGAAATAAATCCGTTTTTTAAAGAAAGATAATATCTGGTTAGTCGATATAGATTATCTGAAGTGATCATTTTTGATTCCCTGCAATCTAGTGAAATAATAATAAATTATGAAAACCGTAATGGGTATATGACTAACCTATGTAAGAACACGAACCGCCTTTTTACTCGTTTTGAGCGTTCATATTTGTCCTATTCACTAATTCCAATCCCAACCCCAAATACGTCATCTACAAAGCGAAACCGTCAAAACACAAAGTGTGCGGAAAATCAAGTTTACGTTGAAATACGTTTGTATCATGATAGTAAGAAAAAACGGTCTGATGAAGAAGACTCTAAACAAATTGGTCGTATTATGTATTCTGTTTACCACGTTGGCTAATACGTCACAAGCACAGTTTGAACTGATCGAAAAAGTAGAAGCTCAGGAAGGGAAAATCTTGATTCCATTCGAGAAGTACCGATTAACATCAAACAATCTAACCCTCATTATACATGAAGACCACTCCGATCCGATTGTCCATGTACAAGTGGCCTATCATGTGGGTTCTGCACGTGAAAATGTTCGAAACAGTGGATTCGCTCATTTCTTTGAGCACATGATGTTTCAGGGTTCGAAGAATGTCGAGGACGAGGAACATTTTAAGATCATCAATGAAGCAGGTGGAGATAACAACGCTTTTACGGCAATGGACAAAACGGTCTATCACCAAACGGCACCTAGCAATCTTACCGAAACCATGTTGTGGTTAGAGGCCGATCGTATGGGCACCCATCTGGATGGGTTTACTCAGGAGAAATTTGAAGTGCAACGGGATGCGGTGAAAAACGAAAAAAAGCAGAGTTATGACAACGAGCAATATGGTATGGTCAGAGAACTGTTGTACAAAACGTTATACCGAAGTCATCCGTATGAATCTCTACCCATTGGTTTTGTAGACGATTTGGATGCCGCTGATTATAGTGATCTCCGAAACTTTTTTTTACGATGGTACGGACCCAATAATGCCACCGTTGTGGTATCGGGTGACGTAAATCCAGATGACGTAAAGCAATGGGTGAATACCTACTTTGGGAATATCAAAGCCTGTCCGCAGGTGAAAAAAATGCGGCCTCAAAAACCGTATCTCCCAACGGACCTGTACGTAGCAACAACAGACAATATTCAAGTACCAATGACAGTTTTTGCATTTCCTACAGTTCCTCAATATCACAAAGACGAAGCGGCATTGAATGTGTTGGCGCAAATTATTGGTGGTGGGAATAACTCTATTTTGTATCAAAATTTAGTAAAAACAGAATTAGCCGTATATGCAGGTGCGGGACATACGGCGTTGGAATTAAGTGGATTTTTACAGATTACCGTGTTGTCAGCACCCGAATTTTATGGCGGGCTTTCGGCAAATGATGTCGAGGAAAAGATTCGCTTATCCATAGCTGAATTTGAAACACGGGGTGTTTTGAAGGTTGATATGGAAATTGTTAAAGCCCAAATTCTGAACTCTTCCTATTCCAATTTGGGTAGCGTGCACAGCAAAGCAGATGTACTCGGTCACTATCATATGATGAAGGGAAATGGGTTTAATCTTCAAGACGACATAGATCGATATTCTACCGTTACATCGGAAGACGTTCTTCGCGTCTATCACAAATACATCAAATCAAAAAAGGCGGTTATTCTTCGTGTTGAGTCCGAAATGATTCAAAAAGACGACGACGACGAGACACCAAAAAGTGTCAATCCACATGCCAATGATCCAAAAATTATTGACAAACAATACGAAGGATTGGTATACAGTCCTCCAGTGGATGATTTTGACCGCAGCGTTCAACCAAAAGTGCTCAAAGGGAAACCGGCTCAAATTCCGTCGTATTTTAAACACGAGTTTGAAAATGGTTTAAAGGTGATCGGGTCGCCTACCAAAGAGTCACCTATGGTTTACCTGTATTTTGATATTAAAGGCGCCCATTTATTGGAGGCAAACAAAGGGGTGAAAGTTGGCACCGCTGTGCTTACGGCTACTATGATGGGATTAGGCACTGCCAAACAGACTCCAGAAGAGTTTTCTCGGGAATTGGATCAATTGGGAAGTGTCATAAATTTTAGTTCGGATGTACGTTCGACAACCATCTTCGTCCAGTCGTTGAAGGTAAATATTGATCGAACTTTAACCCTTTTAAACGAAGCCTTAATGACCCCTCGTTTTGATGCCAGGGACTTTAAGAGAATCAAAAAACAAACCTTTGATGAGTTGAGAAATATGAATGGAAGTTCCTCTACACTGGCATCGAAAGCATTCAATCAACTCATGTTCAAAGGGAGCATTCTCGAAAAGTACTATTATGGCGATATAAAATCGATATCCAAAATAAGCCTGGATGATGTGAAGTCGTTTTATACGAAGTATTATTCTCCCAATGTGACTAAGCTGATCCTATCCGGTAACATTTCGGAAGAAGAAATGATGGAGAAATTGACGTTTTTAAAGGAATGGAAAAACAAACAGGTTGAAATTCCATCTTTACCGGATTTCGAACCCGCCAAAGGAAGAACCATTTACCTGGTTGACAAGCCTTATGCCTCTCAGTCGACCGTAATACTTGCTCAGCCTTCAAGAGCATATGACCACAACGGCGATTACTTTAAATCAACCTTGATGAACTACAGCCTTGGTGATGCATTTAACAGTAGGATCAACTTAAACCTAAGAGAAAAAAACGGTTTTACGTATGGGGCGGGATCCGCATTTTATGGGAACAAACAATACGGTTATTTCAAGTTTTCTTCTGAGATTAGAAAAAACGCGACCGACAGTGCAATCGTAGAACTCATGAAGGAAATTAATGGATTTATTAATGAAGGAATTACGGCCGAAGAGTTGGCATTTACTCAAAATTCCATAGCGTCCAGTCAGGCTTTGCAATACGAAACTCCGATACAAAAAATGAACATTTTAGATGCCATTTTAGAGTACGACCTACCCGAAAACTATGTGGATGAACAGATGAGCATTTTGGCCAACCTTTCAGTGGGAGACGTTAATGCAGTTACTAAATCCAGTCTTATTCCAGAAGACATGATCATTATCGTAGTAGGCCATGGTTATAAGGTAAGACCTGGGTTAGAAAAGCTTGGATTTAATCTAAAAGACCTTACTATAAAGTAAACGCAATTGTCGGTTATAGGACCGTATGAGCCCTAATCGAGCATACTAATAATTCATTACTAGACTTAGCTCGCGAAGCAAGGTTACCTATAGACACGTGCAAATTATTTGCTTGTTTATCACAATAAAACGAGTCAAATTGCATTTGTAAATTTGAACCTTTCAAGCCAATTCATAGTACATGGATCACTTATTTCAACATAAACCTACGGTAAACAAACTTCGTAGACAGGCCCTTCTTAAACAGAAACCGTTGTTGGTTTGGTTTACGGGTTTATCTGGGTCAGGAAAGACAACCACCGCTATACTGGTCGAAGAAAAATTGCATGCCATGGGATATTTAACCTATTTGCTGGATGGCGATAATATTCGAAATGGCATTAACAAGGGTCTCACATTTAGTGATGAAGATCGCAGTACGAATATTAAACGCATAGCGGAGGTAGCTAAACTTTTTTTGGATTCAGGAGTAATCGTTTTGGCTTCCTTCATTTCGCCGTTTCAAGCCGATAGGGACTTCGTAAAGGAACGTGTGGGTGCTGATAATTATGTCGAAATTTATCTCAATACGCCCATAGAAGAATGCGAAAAAAGGGATGTAAAAGGCCTGTATAAAAAGGCTAGAGCGGGGATTATTCCATCGTTTACGGGAATATCATCGCCGTATGAACCTCCAACCAACAGTGATCTCACGATTAATACAATGGACGTGTCTGAGCAGGATGCTTCCGATAATATTATTCAAGCCATAAACCATCGAATAGCCATTAGATGAATCATCAACTGAACTACCTGGACGATCTTGAATCGGAGGCGATCTATATTCTCAGGGAGGCTTATGCCCTTTTTAAACATCCGACCATCCTGTTTTCGGGAGGGAAAGATTCGATCCTGGTCACTCATTTAGCCAAAAAGGCGTTCTATCCAGGTAAGATACCATTTGCCTTATTACACATCGATACCGGCCACAACTTTCCGGAGGTAATAACTTTTAGAAATAAGCTGGTCGAATCGTTGAACCTGGAATTAAAGGTTGGCTATGTACAGGATTTGATTGATGATGGACGAATTATAGAAGATAAAAGAAAGAATTCGAATCGCAATGTGCTCCAAATTGAAACATTATTGGATGCTATACAGACTCATAAAATTGATTGTGCTATTGGAGGTGCCAGAAGGGACGAAGAAAAATCTCGGGCTAAAGAGCGCGTTTTTTCGCATCGGGATAAAAAGGGTCAATGGAATCCAAAAAACCAACGACCTGAATTGTGGAATATGTTTAATGCCCATCACCACAAGGACGAACATTTTAGGGTTTTCCCAATCAGCAACTGGACCGAGTTGGATGTATGGAAATATCTTGAACGTGAAAAAATTGCGCTACCATCGCTGTATTATGCTCATGAACGACAGGCGGTATGGAGGGACGGTTCCTGGTTTGCATGGTCTGATTTTATTCAACTTGAAGGAGAGGAAAAGGTTGAAACGAAGAAAATAAGGTTTAGAACCCTTGGTGACATCACCATTACGGGGGGCATAGAATCTGATGCGGACACCCTGGATAAAGTGGTTTTAGAAATAGCGAGAACAGAACATACCGAACGATCAAGAAGAAGCGATGACAAAACGTCGGATTCCGCAATGGAGGATCGAAAAACACAAGGTTATTTTTAATGGAAAAAGAAAATAAACAACTCCTTAAATTTACCACTGCAGGAAATGTAGACAGTGGTAAAAGCACCCTTGTAGGACGATTACTGTATGATTCCAATTCACTGTTTAACGACCAGATCAATGCGGTTCGTAAGAGCAGCAATACGCAAACGAAACTTGGGTTGGACCTGGCCTTGTTTACCGATGGACTTCGCGAAGAACGCCAGCGGGGAATTACCATAGATATTGCCCATCGCTATTTTTCGACGTCTAAGAGAAAATTTGTCATCATCGATTCTCCAGGTCATACACAGTACACCCGAAACATGATTACCGGGGCTTCTATGGCTAACGTGGCAATCATTATAATTGACGCCATCGATGGAATTGGAGAACAAACGAAACGACATGCATACATTGCTGCACTGCTTCAAATTCATCATGTCGTCGTATGCATAAACAAGATGGACCTTACCCGTTATTCGGAACATGCATTTGACCAGTTGGTTGAGGAATTTGAAGCCCTATCGAGACGAATGGGAATTCGGGATGTTCAGTATATTCCATTGAGTGCATTAAACGGAGACAATGTCGTGCTCAGATCCGAAAACATGAATTGGTACACCGGGCAACCGGTACTGGAAACATTGGAACATATTGAGGTAAACAGCGATCTGGATAAGGGTCATCTGAGATTTCCCATCCAAACCGTTATACGAGAAGAATCTACACAGTATTGTGGATATGCAGGAAAACTGGTCTCTGGAGTTATTCAGGTTGGGGAAATAATCATAGCCCAACCTTCAGGAAAAACGACCAAAATAAAGTCTATTCATTCGGGTAAAGAATGCATTTCGAGTGCATTTGCTCCTATGTCTGTGGTCATAGAGTTGGAAGACGACCTCCTATTGAATCGCGGGGACATGATTGTTGGGGTGAACAACCTTCCACAGAAACAATGCAACTTTGAGGCCGTTCTGTATTGGATGAGCGAGCAACCTGCAACAGATAAGGCGAAATACCGTTTGTTGCACACCAGCAATGAGCAAGAGGCTGGTATTGAGGAAGTAATCTACACACACAACATGGACACCTTGCAAAAGACCTATGGCGACACAGTCCTGTCGATGAATACATTTGCGAAAGTGCGTATTCGCGCCAAACAAGATTTGATGTTGGATGCCTATGCCCAAAACAAAGGTACTGGTTGTATAATTTTGGTTGATATCGATACGAATGAAACGGTTGCAGCAGGTATGATTATCTAGGCCAACGTATTCCCTTTTCGGCTTACGAAACACAATATTATTCGTGTCTTTACAGGGTCTTTAACGCGAAAGGAGTGTCCGGGATTAATACTCGATGTTTTCGAAAAGCGACATGTTAGGCTATCAAATAGACCGTATCTTATTGGTAGTCAATGGAGTAGCGTGTGTAAATGGTCGGAATGCAGGGTAGGCCCATGAGTCCGAATATCAGTTGCACGATTCACAAAAAAAAAGAAAATTGTTGCATAATATAATAAATTATACCCATGCGAATTGCCTAATTTGCCTGAGAATTTGTGATACAGAATGCGTATACCAATGAAAATATTAGTAACAGGGGCAACGGGATTTTTGGGGTATCGAACCCTCGAAAAATTGACCGCGCATCCGAATATTGAACGGATAATTGCTACTGGCCGCACCCTTAAACCAACACACTTCGTTGAACACACCAAAGTGGAATATCGCTTAGGCGATCTACGAGATAAGGATTTTGTGGATACCCTGGTAGGGTCCGTGACTCATATTGTTCATGCCGCAGCGTTGTCATCTCCCTGGGGAAGTAAGGAAACCTTTGTACAGGCGAACGTGGTAACCCAGCAAAATATAATCGATTCGGCCCAAAGGCATAACATTCAAAACATAGTATTTATCTCTACTCCAAGCCTCTATTTTGAGATAAAGGATAAACTCAACATAAAAGAGTCCGACCCTCTACCAAAGCAATTTATCAATGCATACGCATCGACCAAACGAGACGCAGAAATAGCCCTTGAGAATTCGGGTATTCCTTATGTCATTCTTCGGCCAAGAGCCTTGACCGGGCGTGGGGATACAGTCATTATGCCAAGGCTAATTCGTGCCTATGACGAAGGGCGGTTGAAAATAGTAGGAAATGGAGAAAACATCGCCGATTTAACCGCTGTGTCTAACGTAGCAGATGCCATTATTTTATCCTTGCAAGCCGATTCAAAAGGGATAAATCAGACCTATAACATTACCAACGGTACACCTGTAAAACTATGGAAGGTTATAGGGGATGTTCTAACCAAATTGGATAAGAAACGGCCACCAAAAAAACTGCCATTTGGTTTGGTGTATGGCATTGCTCACATCATGGAGCTAAAATCAAAGTGGACCGATATGAAGGAACCGGCTCTCACAAAATATGGGGTTGGAATATTAGCCAAGTCGTTTACCATGGACATTTCAAAGGCAAGACAATTGTTGAAATATGAGCCTAAGATGAGTACACAAGAAGCGGTAGACGAATTTGTAAACTGGTACATACAAAATGAAAAAGGTTAAACTACATCTCAATTATGCAGGTTACTGTTTGGCTAAGGAAAACGACGCCATACGGGACGGAAGGAGGAGGACGATTAAATTTCATGCTCTTTGGGGAGCCAATCATGTGTTGGGTAATGACCCCTTC
>CAYZWM010000023.1:20300-26130 GCA_964482155.1 uncultured Chitinophagaceae bacterium
GGGTGTTGTATGATACCGGATATACCAAACGGTTTTATGAAGCAACCCGATATTTCCCGAATAAAATTTATGCCCTGGCAACCAAAGTGGTGATTCCACCTGAGGAAGAAGTGCATACCCAATTGATGGCACATGGAATTTCTCCATTGGATATAAAACATGTAGTCGTTACCCATTTTCATGCAGACCATGTAGCAGGGCTCCTGGATTTTCCAAATGCCACATTTTACGCGTCTCAGTCCGCATTGGATCATGCACTGGGAATTCCTCGACCGATTGCATTCTCGAAAGGAATTTTAAAGGATTTGATGCCAGATGATTTGATTCAACGCACTCAGATAATTGAGCAAATATGTGAACCCATTAAGGACGATGTGTTATTCTTAAAATATGATTTATTTGGAGACGAATCGCTTTTCGTAGTTCCACTACCCGGCCATGCCGCTGGTCAGATAGGCTTGATGCTGGAAACGGATAAAAAGTCATACTTCTTAATCGCAGATGCGTGTTGGCTAAAACGATCGTATGAAGACCTGGTGTTGCCCAACAAAATAGTTAAACTGTTTTTTCATTCCTGGTCAGATTTTAAGAGAAGCCTAAAGATTGTGCACGACTATCATATCCAAAACCCAGATGTAGTTGTGGTTCCAACGCACTGTTTCGAAACCACGTCTAAATTAGTTTCTAAAACAATTCGCTTCGATGTACTTTAAGTTAAAGATCATATCGGCTTTTTTGAAATTGCGACTGAACAAGTGGTTGTATAAAGGGCGTCTGGCTAAACTCCAGGCGCGGAGATGGAAGAAGGTGAATCGCCAACTGCGATCCTCTCCTTTCTACCAGGATCTGGTCAGAAAGAATAGCGAATTCTCTCATTTTCCAGTGATCAACAAATCCATTTTTATGGAGAATTTTGACCAGATTAATACCAGGAACATCAAGCGTGATGAAGCTTTTGATATTGCAACTCAAGCTGAATCGTCACGAGATTTTGCACCTATGATTGATGGAATAACCATCGGATTGTCTTCCGGTACAAGTGGAAACAGGGGTGTGTTTTTGGCCTCTGAAAATGAGCGTGCTCAATGGGTAGCGTGTATTCTGGACCGCGTAATTGGTTTTTCCATTTGGAAACGTTCCGTGGCTTTTTTCTTACGATCGAATAGCAATTTATACGATTCAGTCAGGTCGAAGATCTTGAATTTTGAATTTTTTGACCTTATGGAAAACCTTGAAGATCAAGTATCGAGACTGGAGACGTTAAACCCGACCATCCTTGTTGCTCAGCCGAGTTTACTTATGGAGTTGGCACGAAAAATTGAAAGCCGGGAGTTATCCATTTGTCCTGAAAAAATTATATCCGTAGCTGAGGTTTTATACCCAGAGGACGCTTCCTATTTAGAAGCCGTGTTTAAGCAAACGATTCATCAGGTATATCAATGTACCGAAGGCCTTCTTGCCTCTACCTGCGAACACGGTACCTTACATTTTAATGAGGATTTTCTGATCATAGAAAAGAAGTATGTAGATAAGGAAAAGAGAAGGTTTCACCCCATAATTACTGATTTATTACGGGTTTCTCAACCCGTCATTCGGTATGAGTTAAATGACATTATTCACGAAAAAGCCAATTGTCCTTGTGGGCTTGAAACCACGGCAATTGAACATATCGAAGGACGATCGGACGATGTATTGATGTTTGGTAATGAGATAGAGTCGGCGATAAAAATATTTCCAGACTTCTTCCGACGAGCCATCATCATGAGTGATGCAGAAATACAGGATTACACACTAGTCCAGTCCGATAAAAAGGAGTTAACACTTTATGTAAATGGACAGGACAGCCAATACATATCTGCCAAACAAGCCATAATCGATTTATTGAACAAAAAGAATGTTCACGACATCATAATTCAACGGGCGACACACCGTTCTCACCAAAGAGGAAACAAACTAAGACGCGTTAGAAATGATTACTGGAAAACCAATTAAGATTATTGCCATGGGGACGTACCTGCCTCAGCAAATACAATCAGCCAGGTTGGAGATGCTTCACAGCATACCTCTGGGTTGGTCAGAACGTTATTCTGGAGTCGCGGCCAGGCATCATGCCACTACTGAAACTAACGGATTTATGGGCGCTCGAGCAGCAGAAAAAGCCCTGGCAAAAGCCAATATGTCTGCAGGCGATATTGATTTACTTATTTCGGCAAGTGGAACCTATGATTACCCTCTACCAAACCAGGCCAGCGTTATTAAAAGCGAAATGAACCTCGGGAAAAAAGTGGATTTCGCTGCGATTGATATCAATAGTACGTGTTTAAGCTTTGTAACGGCCTTCGAATTTGCGGCTCGCATGCTTGACGGAAAATCGATGAAAAACATATTAATTGTTTCGTCTGAGATCTCTTCGAAAGGATTGAATCACGACAATTGGGAGACCACTACGTTATTTGGCGATGGAGCTGCGGCCGCCATCGTGACAACAGATGAAAATTCGGAGTCTTTGTTTATAAAGGGTGGTCAAAAAACGCATTCTGAAGGTGTTTACGATACGCTTATTGAAGGCGGAGGCAACGTCAAGTTTTTTAAAGACTTTCCATACGATAAGGAATTGCACTCCTTTAAAATGAACGGAAAACGATTGCTCCGGCTTGCCAAAAAGAAGATACCTGAGTTTGTCGATGATTTCTTTAGTGAACTCCCAATAAACCTGGAAGAGACCGATGCGATTATACCCCATCAGGCTTCCAAAATGGGTTTACATATTTTTAGCAAATTATACCGATTCAAGAAAGGGCAGGTAAAGCAATCTCTGGAGAGATATGGAAATTGTATTGCGGCATCCATACCGCTTACCTTAGCGGATTGTATCGAAAACGGGGATATAAAGCGAGGGGACGTATGTTTTCTGATCGGCACATCTGCCGGTTTTTCTATTGGTGGGCTGTTGTTTAAATATTAGTGTAATGGAATCAAAACAAGCGACAATTTCGACCTTAAGAACCTATGCCGTTTCGGACGATGCAAAGTCTACTCGAATCTATTTGGCAACGTTGTTTTCGTTTCTTGCGTTTATCGGAATGAGTACATATTGCTATACGATCAACCCCTGGTTATCTCTAATTTTTTGTCTGCCTTCCGGTATCATGTTATGTCGGTTCTTTGTCCTTCAACACGATTGTGGGCACAACAGCTATTTCTCTAAACCAAAATACAATCGAATAGGCGGCATAGTATTGGGATGGTTTACTATGATACCAAATGCGTTGTGGACGCATATTCATGATCTACATCACGGTACAACAGGCAACCTCGACAAGCGCCATATCAATCCGGGTCTTTGGCAAATGACGGTTAAGGAATATCGCGCTGCCAACAGTTTTAAAAAAGTGCTGTATCGTTTTTTTCGTTCATACTTCATGCGTTTAGTTATTACACCGGTATTGTGGATGGTGGTGGGAAAAATTCCATATCGTGGAATGGGTCGAAAAATTCTAACGTCCATATGGATTCACAACCTGGTCTATGGGTTAATTCTCTATTACATCATAGTAAATGATGCGTTTTTAGCCCTGATCGTTATCTATTTGATACCCGTATTTGTTTTCACTTTCGCAGCGTCTGTTATGTTTTTTGTTCAACATCAGTATGACGGGACGTATTGGGAGGATGAGGAGAATTGGAATTTGTATAATGCGTCAATCCATGGGAGTTCACATGTGCAACTTGGGCCGTTTTTAGATTGGGTAACCGGGAGCGTAGGCTGCCACCACGTGCATCATTTAAATTCAAGAATACCCTATTATGAACTAACTAAAGCTACTACCGCAATACAAGAGTATAACGAAACTACGACCATACGATTGGCCAAAGTGCTAGGCCAACTCAGAATGGTTTTATGGGATGAAGAGACTAAAAAGATGGTACGATTTAAGGACGTATAAATGAAATCCAATACGCACTTCAATTGGTCGAGAAGGTTGACTCTAAATGAACGTTTATACCGAATTAATGAGTCTTTGTGCCCACCAGGGATTATTCATTATGTGGTGCATGGCCGAGGCAAAATCGAGCCAAATGAGCTTCAGGAAGCGATAGACATGTTGATTTCAAAAACACCGGCATTAAAACTGAAACTTCAAGGAAATATGTGGACGTTTAACGGTCCAGGACCTAAACTGATTATTCACGATCATGCCTTTCCAGAAGATTGGAACGATTCGGTGTTTACATCTACTCTAAACCCAAATAACGATGGATGTTGTGAAATCCACCTGTTTCAGGCAGACCGAAATTCCATTCTGTTTCGAGTGCTTCATAGCGCAATGGACGGTGTAGGAGGATTAACAGTTTTGGAGTGTTTATTTGCCCTTTTAAACGGTCTTCCTTGCGACGTTATTTCGCACCATCCCAAAGACAATGAGGTGAGAAAATCAATATCGGACGAAGTCCCCAATAAACGAGAAAATTATCGCTTCAACTGCCACGGATTAAACCAAAGACAATCGACTAAATACTCCAACCAGTGTCAAACTGCGGTGATTAACCTGGATTCGAGAATAGACGGAGTGATTGGCCTTGTCGGTCATTGGCACATGGTACAAACCCAACAACCCGCCAGGTTTCTAATTCCGGTTAACCTTCGACGACATAAATCAGTAGAAACGTCAGTGGCGAACTTGAGTTTACCGATTTATTTGAATATGGATTTACATCAGACCTCAGACGAAATTCAAACAAACCTATTGACACAGCTAGCGGCAAACAACGAATTGGCAAAAGACCCCTTGGAATGGTTTGGAACCAGTGCGCCAGATTGGTTATTGAAACGGGTTCTTAGGAAAAGATCGGTCAAAGCACAAGCCACGAACAGGTATCCAATGAGCGGATTTTTATCGGATTTAGGGAAGATAAATCTACAAAGGTTCACGACAAGTTCTTTTGAAGCCGATGATGTATTTGCCTTACCGACGTACACATCTTTGACTCCTTTTTGCCTTATAGCCTGTCATCACGACAACGGGGCAAGAATTGCGATTCGTGTGCCTCAACATTATGATATTAAGGTAATTAAAGACAGTCTTACGGAATTTTTGACGTCACAAATCACGACGAAAATACCAGAGGACTCCAGTCTAAAACCAAATCACGCAAACCACAAACCGCTGTTGGAAATTTGGTCCAAAAATTTAAATATCTCGGAATCGAATATCGGTTTAACCGATACCTTTAGTGATCTGGGTGGGGCGTCAATAGACCTGTTAATCCTTCTATCGGAAGTGGAGGAAACGTTAATTGATAATGAAGACAGCCCCTTCATGAGTGAGGCCTTGAAACTGGCTGGAAAAATATCGATTGTGACCATGGCCGATTTACTTAATTCACCGAAAATAGAACTATGAAAATTTCTTTCCTTTATGGAGCGTCGTTAGGAACCATGATCCGGTTGCTTATGAGACACAAGGCAAAAATTTCCTTTAGGCATTTACCCAGTTTGATAATGCATTTCTTTTTTGGTGTTTTTAACTCCATCCTTATGATTCCAGACGTGTTTTGGAAGGACAAAGGAAAGCCAAAGAACATCGTTTTTATTGTCGGACATTTTCGTTGTGGAACCACACATTTACTCAACCTAATGTCGGTTGATGGCAAACTCACTCCTCCTACGACGTATCAAAGTGCATTTCCAAACTCATTTCTAACCACCGAAAAATTATTCTCACCTCTTTTCAACAAGTTTACGCCAGAAGTACGTCCGATGGATAATGTAGCGATGCGAATGGAAAGTCCTCAAGAAGAGGAAATTGGACTCGCAACGTTAGGTGCC
>CAYZWM010000024.1:0-25596 GCA_964482155.1 uncultured Chitinophagaceae bacterium
GGTAAACGTAATTGGTTGGTTAGGCAGGGATTTCAACGTTTCCATGGTTAACCTACTTGGAACTGCTACAATGCAATCTTCCTCAGATTGTACTTCCATTGTGGTAGACATACTCGTCTCCAAATCGGTACTTGTAATGGTAAGTACGCCATCTTTTATATTAAATAAAAAATGATCAAGAATTGGTAAAATAGGTTTGGCGGCAATTGTTCCAATTACGACCTGAAGTTTTTGCAAAAGTGCAGAGGTGTTAACTATAAATTTCATCCAACCGTTTTATTATATGATTAGGCAGGCGAAGTTAAACCATTGCTCCTAAAAATATCCAAATATGTGCAAAATTCCAACAATCTGTTGAGAAGCACGGACTAATAAATAGGAGGGATAAAATATTTTATCCGATTTTATTTAAACCAATCGTTTGCCATTATCTTCACGCCATAAAACAAAATTAAGGATGAGCGAAGAGCAAAACGAACTGAACCAAATACCGGCTGAACCTGGCATACCTGAAGGCTCAATTGATAACCCAAATATTGAACATCCTGGAGTTGACTCAGAAATAAGAGAAATCATACAAATATCCGATGGAATTAAGCAGCAATTGGCCAAGGTAATTATTGGGCAAACGGACTTGATGGATTTAATGATCATCGCCATGTTAACCAAAGGGCACATTTTAATAGAAGGTGTTCCTGGGGTAGCAAAAACATTAACGGCTAAGTTGTTTTCGCAGACCATAAGTGCCGATTTTTCCCGCATACAATTCACGCCAGACCTCATGCCCAGTGATATTTTGGGAACGAATATATTTAATGCCAAAACCAACGATTTTGAGTTTAGAGCAGGACCTATTTTTGCCGACATTGTTGTCGCTGATGAGATTAACCGAGCCCCTGCCAAAACTCAGGCGGCGATGTTTGAAGTGATGCAGGAAGGCCAGGTAACGGTGGATGGTGTAACACGAACCATGGGAGATGCGTTTATGGTACTGGCCACCCAAAACCCGATTGACAATGAAGGTACCTACAACTTGCCAGAAGCTCAATTGGATAGATTCATTTTTAAGATTGTGGTGGACTATCCAAGTTTGGAAGAAGACGTTCGCATATTAAAAAGGTTCCAGAACGATTTTGATATGAGAGAAACAGAGGCCATTGAATCTGTGGTTGATCTTAAAACTCTGGTCAGACTGAGAAAAATGGTTGAAGACATAGCCATTAGTGATCAAATATTAGAATATATCGCTGGTATTATACAAGAAACCAGAACCACTGGTGATTTATTTCTTGGGGCATCTACCCGAGCCGCCTTATGGATGATGAAAGCAGCAAAAGCAACCGCAGCTTTGCGAGGTAGAAACTTTGTAACACCAGATGACGTTCGATGGGTTACCAAACCCGTTTTAAATCATCGGATTATATTATCTCCCCAACGTGAAATGGAAGGCATTCCAGTTGCCGAGATCTTACAGCAAATTATCGAAAAAGTAGAAGTGCCAAGGTAACATCACTTGAAAAATTTTGTTCGACATATAAAGTCCATATACATTCATAACACAACGTTTTGGGTGTTTGGTTTAGTGGCCTGTTTACTCGTTTTGGGCGCTCTGTCTCGATGGGTTTTTGGCTTGGCTTTGTTTGCTGGTGGCGCTTTTTTGATCTTAGTCGTAGTCGACTACGCCTTGTTGTATTTTACCAAAGGATTTATACATGCCGAACGCAAAATGAGCGAACGCCTATCCATGGGTGACGATAATCCCATACGTACGGAGGTATTTAATGGGTTTAAACGCTCGGTACAAATACGTATGGTGGACGACTTGCCGTATCAATTGCAAATCAGAAATTTTTCGATCATCGAAAAGATCAAAGCCGGAGAGAAAAAGGTCATGAAGTATGCTGTACGGCCTCAAACGCGTGGTATTTATGATTTTGGAGACGTGAATGTATTTGTTTCAACCGATCTTCTTGGATTGCTACAACGCCGAATCATAATCGATCAAAGAACACAGGCTAAGGTATATCCTTCGTTAATCCATATGAAGGAGATCGAACTCAAGTCTATTTCCAAAATATCTGTCAACCAAGGCGTTAAGAAGATGCGTCGATTGGGCCACAGCTACGAGTTTGAACAGATCAAAATATACGTTCAGGGTGATGATTATAGAAGTATAAACTGGAAGGCAACAGGTCGAAACCAGACCTTGATGATCAACCAGTACGAAGACGAAAAATCACAGCCCATCTATTTCGCGATTGATAAAGGCCGTAATATGCGTATGCCATTTAATGGTTTGAGTTTGGTTGACTATGCGGTTAATAGCACCTTGGCCATTAGTAATGTTGCTCTTCAGAAAAGTGATAAGGTGGGACTACTAACGTTTGACAAAGATTTTGATGATTTTATAAAAGCGGAAAACAAACGTGGACAATTGTCAATGATTTTAAGTCAATTGTACAACCTTAAACAAAAGGATGTCGATGCGAATTTTAATGCCCTATATCAAGGGATCAAACGGTCGGTAAGGCAGCGAAGTTTGATTTTTTTGTATACCAATTGCAATACGCTTCACTCATTACAACGTATGAAGCCCATACTGAGTTTGATTAACAAACAACACTTATTGGTGACCATTCTTTTCGAGAACTCTGAAATATCTAAACTGGCATTAAAGAAGCCAACAACGCTCGAAGAGATCTATGAAAACACCATTGCTGAAAAATTCCTTTATGAGCAACAACTGATTGCCTCAGAACTCAATGGGTTGGGTATTCAAACCATTGTTTCCAAGCCAGAAGACCTTTCCATTAATACGATCAATAAGTACCTGGAACTGAAGTCGCAAGGCAAAATTTAATCGAGACTTATTCCAGAATTTCAATTTCCAGGGTATTCGGCAAAGTGCAGTATTAAGTGCGAACGGTGATCATTCTGATCTTGTCAAAAAGAAGGGGTTTTACTCCAATCCGCGATAAAACGTCAACAGACGATTGACCACACGTTGATTTGAATAGTGATCCATTATAAGCTGGCGAGCCTGTTTACTCATCGCTTGGCAAAAGGGTTGATCTTCGGTTAATTGAACAACAGCCTCGGCAAATGTTTCAGCAGAATCAGCAATGATTATGTTTGTACCATCCTTATAATCAATTCCTTGAGCACCGATCGTCGTGCTGATCACGGCCTTGCCCGCACTCATCGCTTCCAGAATTTTTAGCCGAATACCACTACCCGACTTTAGAGGTACTACGCTAATGGCTTTATCTGAAACGAAATCGGTTGCGCTGGCAACTTCACCCACCATCTCGACATTTTCTATTTGCAGAGATTTAATGTGCTCCGGCATGGATTTTCCGGCAACATAAAAATGAATGTTCTTATTTTTTTGTAAAACCAGAGGCCACACGTCGTCAAGAAACCACATGAGCGCTTCTACGTTTGGAATCCATTGAAGGCTACCAATGTGATATAAGGCTAATGGATTTGACTGCGCAGAGGGCGACCATAACGCAGTGTCAATTCCGGCTGGTGATGGATAAACAGGAATGCTGCAACCTAGTGATTTAAACAGATCACCATCATCTTCGGTTACAGGAACCAATGCAGCATACTGGTTTAAATGAGTGCTTTCAAAGTTTTTTAAGCGATTAGACAGAAGCTGGAAATACCACTTTTTTAAGGGGTTTCGGGCATTTTTCGCCAGGCGTTCCCAGATTTGAAATTCCACATTATGTTGACGTAGAACCACCTTGGCCTTGCCCGCGTATTTAAAAATGACCTTGGAGTAGATTGCAGGAAACGTTCCTTCAATTTGAATTACATCAAAGCTGTTGGTCTTGAGTTCCTCAATGAGGGCATTTTCAAATGCCTTATCGTAAAACCGTTCAACATTATACGATTTGTTCGTAAACAAGTTCTTAAGTGCCGGCCAGGGTTTTACATCCGTATCGATATTGAATACGTGAAACGTGCAGTATTTTTCCAGCTCGGTACGTGCCTCTTCGATGTCTATCGTATGTTTTTTGGCCGCCAGGGCATAAAGAGTCACGTCGCAATTCTGTTCCGCAAAACCACGTGTATAGTTGTAAATGCCAATGGTACCACCCTCGTTTAACGGATATGGCACCCGATTTGAAACCTGTAGAATCTTCATATAGACTATTCCGATTTCCGAAACTTGAATAAGGATCTAAAAAATCGATTGTATGCATCGATATCGAACAACACCGACTCCCGATTACTTTTATACGTTAGGAAAATGGCGATTGGCACAAATATTACGGAAGCGAACCATGCCCCCGACCAGACTTCAAGAACATCTTCACGAGCGAGTTTTTCTCCGACTGTTTGTAAAATGAAGTAAACAATAAACATGAGGATGGAAATAATCATGGGCGTACCAAATCCACCTTTTCGAATAATGGCTCCTATGGGTGCACCAATAAAGAAGAGAAGTATACAACTAAAGGCCAGGGTGAACTTTTTGTGCCATTGAATGGCGTATCTTCTCTTTCGTTCGCCCATTTTGCTTATATCGTTGGCTGTATTCTGAACAATACGATGAAGATTTCTTGTAGATTGGGTCGCACTTTCCACCAGTTCGTAGAATTCAATTTTTCGAACGTTTTTTGAGGGTTTAATTATTTTCTTAACGGCCCCAATTTTATGCGAATTGAACGCGATATCATTTTCATCATCAAAGGGTAACGGCTTAATGCCTATTTCCAGCGTATCTATATGATCCTCCAAATGTTGACGGTATGTTTTAGTTTTGTCCAGGTTGGAGAGGTCATAAGTCTTGACATTTGAGTCTTGCGGGATTCTGAAATAGCTCTTCAAATATTCGGCAAGGAATTCCTTTTTATGATCGATTAGTATTCCAACAGAATCTACGCGAACAACAATTTCACTGAGATTGAGCATTTCATAGTTGTCTTTAAACAATTCTGGATTACTCCGTGTTAACTCCAACTCAGACATGTCAATTGCCATGCGATATTCGTCAAACTGCATGGTGTGATGTGGGAAAGTCTTACTGTAATTAGACGATTCAGTCATTTCCTGATATCGCTTCCCATCGTACAAAATGAGTTGCATATAACGCTCATCTTCAGAAATAACCATCTTACCTTTTTTGGCAATGGTAATGTTGGTTACCCCCGATTTTCCAGATTTTGAATAGATCAACACCTCTTCCAGTGTTTGATTGTCGGCGTGTTTTTTACCAACGCGGATAGCAAAACCTTTTAGCTGAGTAAAGAAAATGCCGTCCTGAATATTTAATGCAGGCTTTTTGTTGGTCACATCGTAAAACAACGCACCCCAACTCAAATTGGCTTTAGGAATTAATATGTTAGACGAATAAAACGCCATACCGGCTATTACGACCATTACCCAAAACAGGGGTTTCATGGTTTTAAGCAGAGAGATACCGGCTGATTTCATCGCTACCAATTCATATCGTTCACCAAGATTACCAAAAACCATTATCGTGCTGAGCAAAACGGCCAGGGGTAGAGCACGTGGAATCAAGTATGGGATTGAATAAACAATGAATTCGATAATGATATACCATTCGAGTCCTTTGCCCACCAGATCGCCAATGTATTTCCACATAAACTGCATCAGCATTAAAAAAATGGAAATGCAAAACGTGGCAAAAAATGGCCCTATAAATGACTTAATAAGAAGTATATGAAGTTTTCTCAAATCGCCTATTCTGTTTCAGTTGCAAACGTAATTAATTGGAATGACTGATACCGATTTTATTTCATTCGATAAAAAACCGTTAATTTCGGATAATTAACAAAAACAAAATGAAAAACCGAATTCTCCTGTTAATCTTTAGCTTCAGCCTATCGACTTTTTGCTCTGCCCAATTCACGAAGAAAGAGGAAAAGATGTTTTCAAAGTCTGTCAAAATGTACCACAAGAAAAAGTACAAAAAGGCAATTGAACTTATTGAACCTGTGGTCAATAATCACGTGTACAATCCAATCCTTTGGAAAAATAAGATTGAATATTGTTATCAAGACTACCAGGCAAACGGTTTAACTGGTTTTGGAGGACTCAATTTTACTATTTCAACTGAGGGAGACGATGAAATGAGTGAAGAAACTCAGAAACTCATGGACATGATGAATGCCTTTTTATCGATGTCGATAGAAAAGCGGACATTGCGCTTTGCTTTGCGTGAGGCAACGCGATACTCTGACGACATGAGTCTGGAACGCTCATATATCTATTTGAGGGCCTTGTTTATTGATCCTTTATATCCTGTAGATACCAGCATAACGACAAAGGCTAAAGAATATTTTCGAATGGCAGAGGCGAGCTTCAGGGCTCACGACTATAACGACGCCGCTGAGTGGTATAAAAAAGCAATGGATGAGGATCCATCGTTTTACAAAGCTTCTTTGTATCGTGGTGACAGCTATTTTGCACTGAAGGAATATGCCCGGGCAGCGCCCATATTTGGAGAAACAGCAGAGAAATTTCCGAACTTGTCAGAACCTCAAAAATACTATGTTGATGCCTTAATGAAGATGAGCCAATGGGATAAGGCGTTGGATGCGAGTATAGAAGGCATATTGAGATTTCCTGATATTTCGATGTATAATCGGTTGAACCTTTGTGCAGAGAAATTAGGAAAGCAATTTAATCGAGAATGGATACCTCGCCAATGTGAGGTAAATCGTATGGAAAATGACAACGAGTATTACAACTCGAGCCCCGATACAATTTATCCAGAGTACTGGTCGTATTATCAAGAAGCGTTAGACCGCGTTAAACAGTTTAGTGACCTGAGAGGGGTGCTTGAGAAAAATTCGGTGACCGACTATTTAACCATTGAGGCGTATGCCTGGGATTACATGCTCGAACAAGCCGAACCGGATATTGAGGAACTTGAAACGGCCCGAACTATGAAACGCAGAGGTGATTTAGAACCTTATGTTCTTATCTCCCTGTTTCACTACGACTTGTTCGACCAGTTTAAATTCTATGTGACCGAACATAAGTCGGAGTCAGAAACGTACCTAAAAGGGTTGGTCAACTAGCCTTAGTCAGATCATCAACCCGTTAGGAGAACCCTTACAAGTCCTTTTGTAACGCATCGATTTTCGAAACAGCATCTGCTTGTTTTTGCTTTTCCCGATCAATAATCGGTTGAGCAGCATTTGCCATAAACTTAACGTTACTGAGTTTCTTTTCGATTCCAATAAGGAAGCCTTTTAGCCGTTTAATCTCACCTTCAATAGCAACGACGTCTTTTTTGTTGAGGTCTATTCCTTCAAAGGATAGAGTGATTTCATGCGTACCAAGTAATTCTTTAAGGCCGTTAGCTTCGGTGTTGTAATTGAATGTAGAAACATTTGCCAATTTAGAGCAGGCAATTTCAAACTCCTTAAAACCATCCAATCTACTGGTATTGATGGTGATAGCAACCGATACTTTTGGCGAAATATTTTTGGTATTTCTTATTGAACGTACCAGGCCAATGAGCTCTCTGCATTCCTCAATATTGGAATCGATTGGAGTAGCCGGCAAGGCTGGCCAGTCTTGATTATTGATAAACGTATCGTTGGTTTGATGCAAATCCTGCCATAATTTTTCAGTTACAAACGGCATAAATGGGTGCAACAACCGAAGAAGTGTGTCAAAATTTTCCTTTATATTTTTGAGGTCATGTGATGGAATAGGTTTTCCATAGGCAGGTTTCATCCACTCCAAATACCACGAGCAAAAATCTCCCCAGATGAGTTTATATATAGCCGTCATGGCGTCTGAGATTCTAAACTTGTCAAACTGATCGTTAACCACTGTTGTCGCCTCAGCGATTTTGGCTGACATCCATTGATGTAGTTTTTCAGACGTACCGTTGTAGAATTCTGCCTGGTCGTTGTCTTCAACTTCCCAACTTTGAATTAATCGATAAGCATTCCAGATTTTATTTCCAAAATTCCGCCCTTGCTCACATAAGGCTTCATCAAATAGCAAGTCGTTACCAGCAGGTGCGGCCATCATGAGTCCCATTCGAACCCCATCGGTACCAAACTTCTCCATCAGCCCAATGGCATCTGGCGAATTCCCAAGTTGCTTAGACATTTTGCGTCCCTTCTGGTCACGTACTATACCGGTAAAGTATACGTCGTCAAAAGGCTTCTCATTTCGGAATTCAAATCCGCACATAACCATTCGTGCAACCCAAAAGAATATAATATCCGGACCAGTTACCAATACCTTGGTTGGGTAGTAGTAGTTCACTTCTTCGTTATCGGGCTCGTTTATACCATTAAACACACTTATTGGCCACAACCATGAAGAAAACCAGGTGTCTAATACATCTTCGTCCTGTTTGAGTTGATCAATCGTAATGGATGCGTCTATTTCTTTGGCTTTGGTTAAGGCAAGTTCGATGGTTTCAGCCACGACGTATTTACCATTCGGTAGGTAATAGGCTGGAATTTGTTGTCCCCACCAGAGTTGTCTACTGATACACCAGTCCTTGAGATTTTCCATCCAATGGCGGTAAGTGTTTTTTAGCTTCGCTGGATGAATATCAATGGAATCGTTCATCACCTCCGAAAGTACTTCCGGATTTCGATTCATAAATTCCTTCATGTTTACGAACCATTGCTGACTGAGTTTAGGCTCAACCATGGCATGTGTTCGTTCAGAAAAACCGACCTTGTTTTTGTACGGTTCTATTTTAACCAGATTACCCAGTTCTTCCAGCTTTTTGGCGATGTTCTTTCGAACAAAGAAGCGATCTTCTCCAATGTAGTGTCCTGCAGCTTCGCTCATGGTCCCATCGTCACTTATGGTGTCGATGGATTCGAGTCCATGTTTAATTCCCAGGTTGTAATCATTTATATCGTGTGCTGGAGTAACTTTTAGAGCACCGGTTCCAAATTCTACCTGAACATAGTCGTCAAATATGATGGGAACTTCTCGATTAACAATCGGTACAATCGCTGTCTTCCCTTTGAGATGGATGTAACGTTCATCGTCTGGGTTTACACATATAGCTGTATCCCCCAGGATAGTCTCCGGACGGGTAGTTGCCACCGTAATGTATTCATCGCTGTCAACGATCTTATAACGCACGTAAAACAACCTCGAATCTACCTCTCTATGTATTACCTCCTCGTCGGATAAGGCCGTTTTACCTTCTGGATCCCAATTAACCATCCGAACACCTTTGTAAATCAAGCCTTTGTCATGCAAATCCACAAATACCTTCAATACAGAAGAGTATAGATCGTCTTCCATGGTAAATCGAGTTCGATCCCAATCGCATGAACAACCCAATCGTTGAAGTTGATTTAGAATAATACCACCGTATTTTTCTTTCCACTCCCAGGCGTGTTTAAGAAAATCTTCTCGACTCAGGTCTTTTTTGTCAATACCTTGTTCCTTAAGCATGGCTACGACTTTAGCTTCCGTAGCAATTGACGCATGATCCGTACCTGGAACCCAACACGCATTAAATCCTTGCATCCGAGCTCTCCGAATGAGTACATCCTGTAAGGTATTGTTCAACATATGGCCCATATGAAGAACACCGGTAACGTTAGGAGGTGGAATGACTATCGTGTACGACTCTTTTTCATTTGGCGTCGAAGCAAATAAGTTATTGTCTAACCAGGTTTGGTATAAGCTGGATTCAAAATCTAATGGCGTGTATTTATCGCTTAATTGCATGTGCTCGTTTTAAAATCAAGAATTCACAAAAATAAAAAAAAGCCTCCCATTTGAACGGAAGGCTTTTTTTGAATTGTATTTCTAAAGTTAAACTCTTTTTTCTTTAATTCTGGCTTTCTTACCCGTTCGATCTCTTAGGTAAAAGATTCGTGCTCTTCTGACCTTACCTCGTCTGTTGACGAAGATCTTTTCGACCAATGGGCTATTTACTGGAAATATTCTTTCCACGCCAATACCACTAGATATTTTTCGGATGGTAAAAGTTTCAGTTGAACCTGAACCTCTACGTTGAAGAACGGTGCCTTGGAAAGGTTGAATTCTTTCCTTATTACCTTCTCTAATCTTATAATGAACGGTAACATTGTCACCGGCAGCAAACTCGGGCAAATCTGCCTTGATGATTGTGCTTTCTAATTTCTTTATTAAGTCCATGTCCTCGGAATTGGGGTGCAAAGTTAGCCTATTTTGGCATAACTATTGACAATGGTTTAAATTTTTTCTCAATTTCTGGACAGTTGCTGTAAAGCCCCATGAATGGTAGATTTTTGACCAATTTAAGTCGCGACCAGTCTACTTTTTAATAGGAGGGAAGCCACCTTTCAACAACTCGTCTCTCTTTTTCTTGAGTGCATCTTCAATTTCCTTATGAGCCGCTTCTTTTTCCTTCGCTATTTGTTCATCAACCTTACGCTTTTGTTCCGCTAAGGCCTCCCTTGCTTTTCGCTCAGCTTCCTGTTGTGCTGCCCTGGCTATTTCCTTGGCCTTATCCAATTCTTTTTTCGCCTGTTTCCTCAATTCTTCTTTGCGTTTATCTACCTCTTCTCGTGCCCTTGATTTAACATTATCTTTTATGTTTTGGGTCATCGTTTTATAGGCCAGATTCACCTTGGGATTGGAGAAGTCGCCTAAAATTTCTACTGCTAATTCGAGGTTTTTAAAGTCAATACTGTCCATTTGACCGAGTTGATTTTTGGGGATATAACCACTTAAACTATTCACGTTATTGACATAAAGGTGTTTCGGAATGGTTAGTAGGCCTTTAAAGTGCAGGGATTTTGCAAGCGTCGAGTATCCGCCAAGGTTAAAAGACGTTTCACCAATGGGGAGGTCAAATGGAGATACTTCAACCTTGCCATCTTTGATGCTAAAGCTTAATAGTAAATCTTTAATATTTATGGGTTCTTTATACGCATCGTAATTCAACTTGTCAGCAAGCGTGGTAAAAGCTTTAAGACCCTGTAGATCGCAATTGAATATATCCAACACCCCTTGAACAGTCATGTTTTTTACATCGGGGCTAAAGTCTTTCAAGAGACTGGTTCGTAAATGAAACGTACTTGAGAATTTTCCAGACGCATATTCTGCAATGGGTGCTAAGAGCTTTACCGTTTTTATTTTAAAAGCGGAAGCGATGTCTATATCCTGAACAGTGATGTTCATTTCTGTTAGGGGTTTGGTAAGGTCAATCGTATTGTAAAATCCATTAAACGAGACTTGTCCTCCTAAAAAGTTAGTCGTTAGTTGATTGATATTAAACGTTTTATCAACAATCTTGCTGTTGCCAATCAGATGGTAGAACGTATAGCCGTCAAAAATCAACTCCTCAAAATCATAAACGAGATCAACCTCCAGATTACCTGGTACATCAACTATGAGATTGGCAGAAGTGTCAAGTTCATCATCGGGACTTTGCATAAATTCATTGACGTCAAACACGTTAGATGATATGGTCATTTTACCCGTCAAATCTTCGTTATTCAAGAGGTATCCGAAGAAATTATCAAAATCTCCGTTCACGAGAAAATCGGATTTACCCAATGAACCAGATAGAATAGGCATACTCATTTGCGTTGACGTAAAATCAATTTCGGTCTTGGCCACTTCAAGGGTGGGCATATCGGTGGTTATGTATTTGATGTTTCCCGCTTCAATGCTGCCAGACGATTTAAATTTACCGTAGTCTTCGTTTTCAATAGATGAATAATGTCCAGCGAAACTGAGATCACACAAGAGCTCCCCCGACATTTGGGTTGCATCATCTGTAAATACCAATTTTCCAATGTCTTCGAGCTGTACTTTGCCTTTTAGTTGGCCTTCAGCATAAGGATCAGAATAGATGGACTTCAATAAGATATTGGCTTCCACTTTTTCATTATTGTGTATGAAACCGAGTTTTTTGAGGTTTACCACCAAACTGTTGTCCTTACCGTCTGGGTTCACAACGGCCAAATCAACGTTTACTTGATTAAACGAATTGGTTAAACTTTGGTGTGATACTGTACCCTCCGAAAGGTTCATGTAAAAGTCGTAAGCCGGAAAACTGGTGTCCGACAATAAGCCTTTAAGGCTGCCGTGGACTGAAACGTTGCCGCTTGAATTAACATCCTCCAGCATGGAGGTATAGTAGGCCGGAATTAAGCTCAGTAACTCCTTAAACTCTGCATTCTTAGACGCATATTCCAAATCAAAATCGATGTCATCGTTTTCCGTAAATCGCAATCCTCCATTTCCGGTAAGCAACATAGAACCTACCCAGATAGAATTCTCCTGAAACTGATAAACGTCATCAATTAGATTAATTTTAGTGATGGCATCAATGGTAAGAGGAATGTGATTGATATATGGAATATGGTCGTAACTGAGGAAGGCGGTTTCACAACTAAAAAGAGACGTGAGGTCAAAATTATCTTCGGTTAACTCACCTTTAAAACTACCGGTAATGCCGGTAATGTCCATTTCTATATTGGACAAAGAATCCAAATACCCAAACCGACCATTTTGGATTTGAATTTTTTCAAATCCGGTAGAAAAGACAACATTGGATTCAGTAGAGGTATCGGGTTCACCGATTTCCCAGTTGTTTGCGAAATCTTTTGTAATCAGATGGATCGAAGGAGACACAATGCTCAAATAATCTACCGCTACCCGATGATTCCTGATGAGTTGTCCAAGATCAATGGTCATTTTAATCTCGTCGGCAGAAAATAAGGTGTCCGAAGCAAATGGGGCCTGTCCAACAATCGATATGTCCTTTACCTTGAGGCTTAGTTTAGGGAAGTTATTAAAGAGTTGAATAGAGATGTCCTCATCAAATTCAATATCGGCGTTTAAGCGTTGGTTTAAATCCTCCTTGATGTAGCGTACAATGTCTTTTTTGTAGATTATAGGTAAGGCAATAGCTGCCGCTACCAGAATTAATATCAAGACAAGGAGAACAACAAGAAACTTTCGAAGGACTTTCATAGTATACTAAATTCGCTAACAAATTTAGTATACTAATGTGAAAGGTCTAGCGGTCTATAGCTTCCATGTGAAACTAAAACCGAAATAGGAGAAACCGTCGTTATCACCACTATATGAACGTTGTCCTGTGAGATTATTTGGGTTGGACAGAGATACGGCCACATCACCTAAATCAGGATTTGCCGCTTTTAAGGAGTCTGCGTCCGGGTACAGGCCGGTGCTTACATCATCCAAATAATCGGTAAATAACTTGTGGTAGGTGTACCCAAACCCCAGTACAAAATTCTGAGACAGGTGTCGCTCTATCCATAGTCCAACAGGAATGGAAACGCCAAAGCGGCTATACGCCATTGTGCTTCCGTCAAGTGTTTGACCCTCAGTTCCAATAGGTCTAAGGTTATAATACGTGCCATCATACTTGGCTTGTGGATTGTAATAGTATCCCGACACACCAACCTGAATACCCGGAATCAAGCTTTTGAGGGATTTGTATTTAAAGGGACGATAAATGAGGTTTATTCCAAGATCAACCACCGTTGTTCTGAAGGACAGTCCGCGCTCAAAATCGGTACCTCTATTTTTTCCAATATCCGTTTTCTTCGAATCACTACCGGAAAGGATCAGCGTGTTTTGGCTGAATTGGATCTTAAGTTTTTTGTTGAAATTGTATCCAAATCTAAATCCTAGCTGTGGACGCGCATTGGGCAGATAAAACGAAACTGAGGTACTCGCCAGGTCACCAAAATAGATGGTTGAACTGGTTGTGATACCAAAGTCCCAGTATTTTTTGGTTTTTAGGAGGTTTTTGTCGTCAATGTTCAACGTGGTATCTTGAATTTCTCCTACCGTAGTATCTATGGACCAATTTTGATTTTCGCGATCGGTCATGTCAATTCTAGGTATAGCCATGTAATCATTGACCATAAATAAGAAGTCACGGTTTTCGTTTAGAAAATTTTTGATGCCAACGTTGACGCTTGGTACGTCAAATCCGTTTAGATCTTTAAATCCTGTTATTTCAACATAACCGTTTTCAATTTTCTTCAGGATTTTATCTTCCAGATAAATCTTGGCTCGTTGATTGTCATTTTCCAGTTCGAGCCGACTTTTTAGTTGGTATCTGCGTAAGGTATCATTATCAATGTATACGTAAGTAACATCAAAGTCTTGAGAAGGAAGAATTGGCCTATTGCTTATAAGTTCAACCACTTCTGTAAACCGATCGATATGGAGTTCATGACCGGGGTTGTCGACTTCAACACCGTTGACTCCAACTTTGTAAATGTGACCGTTGTTGGTTTGAAGAGGTTTCTCCAATGGGTTGGCAAACTCCATATAAGGGGCACGTTGTGAAGCGTGTACGATTTCGGAATTCAATTCAAGATGCTTTTGAGCACCTTTACCAAAGTAATTTGGAGAGATATTCATTCTATCTGCTGATCCCACTGTGGTCACGTATACTGGTAAGAATTCGACGGTGTCCATCCCAATTAAGCCAATGTAGTTGAACGAAATACTGTTGTCTTTCAACTCGGGTTGTGGGAGTTGTTTTTCAACTTCATTGTAGTTGAGGAATAAGGGGGTCGTAAAAATGCCGTTTAATTTTCGACCAATGTATTCGTTTCGGGAAAAGACGTTGTTCGTAATTTTGAAATGAAGCAAGTCCCAGGCCGCATCGGAGATCATGACACTACCGGTATTATTTGCGAAGGTGTTGTTTTGGATCGTAATCACAACCTCTTTCTGGGCCAGGATCTTGTCCATTTCAAGTATCTCAAAATACACGCCATCATTCATATAATGAAACATGGAGTTTTGAATAATCACTTCTGGTCTTAACCAATATTTATTGAGTTTAATAGGTTTCTTTAGGTGTTTAAAATCGGCGTAGTTTATCTCGATTTTATCATCTGCTTCGTATGAAATTGAGAAACCAATTCCAGGTTTTGTTGGGTCTAAACTTGTAATCAAAACGAAGTCCTCTTTTTGACCAGAGATGTTTAAACCTCCTTCAATTTGAACGACAGCGTTTTCAACAAAATAGAGATGTGTTCCCCTGTTAATCGTCAGTGTTGCACCGTTTTTTACTATGTTATTTCCCTTTACAACATACTCTCCGGTATCGAGGGTAGTATGTTCCGAAATAATGGAAGGGAAATTCTTCATATTTTGTGCGTTTACCTTGCCTACCATAATGAATGCCAGACCGGTGAACAACATAAGCAGAATGCGCTTAGCGTTGTGAGTTGGATGTGTTAATATGCCTTTCATTACTCTCATATTAATTGATTACGGTGTAAGTGATCGGAACGATTTCTATTTCGGTACCCAGAGACGACTTTGCTTTGACGTTGCTAAACATCAATATGTCGCCTGCAGTTACTCTGGACAATGCATCCAAACTTGTAGAGTTAAGTGCATTACCACCATTCGAAATAGGCCTTAAAATGGCTGTATGGTTGTTGTATATTATGGTAAAGTCGAAACCTGATATATAAAATTCCTCTTCAACTAACAACTCATCGGATTTAATGGTAAGTGATTGCAGACTGCTCAGATCTCCAAGAGAAACTGTACTGCTCCCGGTCTTTCCTTTTAGACCAGCTACAGGTGGGTTAAGTCTACGAACCACGTATTGTTTTTCTGCCACACGGACAAAACCGTAAGGCATCTTGGCAAATATCTCGATTCGAACCTGGCCCTCTTCATTTACCCGAGCATAAAAGTTCTTTCCACGTTTAAGAATTCGCCCCTCAGAAATACGAGCTTGCAGCCCTTCTGTGTTTTCAAATTCGGACGTCTTTAGCCGGAGTTCATTGTTTATTCCGATATACAATGTACCCATTTTGTTGTCTGCCAGTACAGGGTTAAGGTCAAGTACTTTGAGGTTTTTTCTACCCGATTTTACGCCATTCGTAAACCTGAGTTGGTAGTATCCTTTAATTTCAGGTACGAACATGAATTCTCCAGGTTTAGTAAGCGTATAGCTGACTTCTTCTCCAAGAGGGTCTTGCAGGCGTACGGTTAGCCAATTTTGTGCGTTGAATCCAAATTCGAATCGCACAGGTTTGCCTACAGCATAAACAGAGTCGGTTAATGATTCGATGGAAATATTGTCCTTATTCGCTTCATACTCCTCCTCAATTATTTTGGTTTTTTCAAGATCATTTGTGTTTTGAGAAACAATGACCGAGTCCCAATTAATTTCTTCGTTAAAAACCCGTATGAAATCTCTGTTGCCAATGACTTCCTTGTCCGATGTGATTATTTTTTCAATTTCACTTGGAATAGGGTAGGCGCCGCTTTCCACAGCTGTGGTCACCACGTCGTTGATTACAAAACTTCGTATCAGCTCCACTTTGCTTTTAAAGCTGCTGAGATTAAGCATGGAAATAGTTAATGGGTGTTTATAAAAGTAAAATTCTTCAGACTCGACTAACTCTCCATCTGACCTGGTTTCAAACTCCCTTAAAGGTAGAATAGAGTCAATTTGGTCAACCTGGTCAACTTCTACGAATTGGCTGATATCCAATTTAAACTCCTTAAGAGAGGCAAAAAGTTCCTTGGCTTTGTTCGAATAAATCATTAACTCGTTTGAGTATCTCTCTCGTTTACCGCCTTGGAGGTAACCAAACTGATTGTAGCCTTCGTCTTGAACTAGTTCGAGTTTAATCTCGTCAATGATGTCCAATTGTTTGACCGTCAAATTGTCAATATCGAAGATCTTTAGTTTTGTTATCTCAAAAGATTCAGGGTTGCCTTTCAAGTGGCTCAATACAATCGCATTGTATCGATTGGTTTGCATTTCAACTTCTGAACATAAAATCGTCATGGATTGATCGCTTTTTTGCACTGCATCTACAAAATCAGATGGAATGAAAGAAAAGATCAATGCAAGGAATATGAGGTATAAAAGGTTAATAGCCTTTTGCCTCAATCGTTGTGGATCTGGGCTCATAGCTATTAAAATTTATATTTTTCGAATTCCTTAAGTTTGTCGTTTGCAGACGCAATCTTAATCTTAAGGCTGCTGATTTCTTTATGGTATTCAAGCGTAGAGCTGTTTACCATCTCATAATTAGTCTCTAACTTTTCGACATAACCCGTTAATCGCTGAGTTGCATCGTTTAAGTTTTCGACTGATGAGTTTAAACCAACAATAGAATTAATGATTTGTTGAATTTGTTGTTCCTGAGTTACTTCAGCATTTTCCAAACTGATTTTAACCACTTCGGTAGAAGAGTCCTTAGCCAGTTGAGGGAAAATTCGTTCCCAGTCATAGGAGCGCTGTCGGAACACAGGCTGTGCTCCAGAAATCAGGAAAATAATCGCCTCGCCAATTAGGCCGACGACGAACAGCTGATCTGCTCCTTTCCATCCAACAAATTTAAACAGGGCCGCAACCAGGATTATGGCAGCACCGAGTCCGTAGAAAAAATTTAATAAGTCAAACCTTCGCATAAGTTATCTTTTTAAATGTTAATGATTACCAATCACTGTTTAAATCACAATCCATGTGCCACTAGGGTGGTATATGGATTAATGAGACGACTACTTACCGAAATAGATTTTACAAATGTCTTATTATTAGATGGTTATGGTAGTAATGTGTGTGTCAAAATTTTACTAAAAGAGTAAAATTAACGTCCTTTTAAAACGAGAATATTTCCCATATTGGGAAATATTCTCTATTTGTTACATGTGGAACGGGTACGTATAGTCGGTTGGTGGAACAAAAGTTTCCTTGATTGTTCGCATACTTACCCAACGCATTAGGTTGGCTTTCGCCCCTGCTTTATCGTTAGTTCCCGAACCCCTCGCACCGCCAAAAGGCTGCTGCCCAACAACGGCCCCAGTGGGTTTGTCATTGATGTAAAAGTTACCAGCACTGTTGCGAAGCGCATGGGTTGCATATTCTACAGCGTATCGATCGCGCGATAAAATGCAGCCGGTTAATGCGTAATCACTCGTTTTGTCCAGGATCTCTATAGTTTCTTCAAACTTGTCCTCCTCGTATACATAAATCGTTAATACAGGACCAAAGATCTCTTCGCACATAGTGGTATAGTCTGGCGTAGTAGCAATAAGTACGGTAGGTTCAATAAAATAACCTGTCGACTTATCAAAGTTGCCACCACTTAGAATCTCAATACCGTCTTCCTTAGCCTTGGTTATGTAACTCGATATTTTGTCAAATGCCTTTTCATCAATAACGGCATTTATGAAATTCTTAAAATCTTCCGTTGGGCCCATCTTCATGGTGCTAAGCATTTCAGTAAGCTTGCTTTTTACAGCAGGCCATAAATTGCTTGGTACGTAAGCTCTAGACGCTGCAGAACATTTCTGCCCTTGATATTCGAAGGCTCCTCTTGCGAGTGCTGTTGCAACCTCATCCGGATGGGATGAACGGTGAACCATTACGAAATCTTTACCTCCTGTTTCCCCAACAATTCTTGGGTAGGTCTTATATGTCGCAATGTTGTTTCCAATTTCTTTCCAAAGATGTCTGAATACACCCGTAGAACCTGTAAAGTGAAGTCCTGAGAATTCCGGATGCTTAAATATTATGTCACCAGCATCAGGTCCTGGAACATAAACCAGGTTGATCACCCCGTCAGGCAATCCAGCGGCTTTAAACACCTTCATAATTACATGAGCTGAATAGATTTGAGACTCGGCTGGTTTCCAAACAACGGTGTTACCCATCATGGCAGGTGCGCCAGGTAAATTGGCAGCAATAGCTGTAAAATTGAACGGCGTTAGAGCAAATACAAAGCCTTCAAGAGGTCTGTACTCTAATCGGTTCCATACGCCTGGGGAATTTTCTGGCGGTTGCTCAGCGTAAATTTCCGTTAGGTATTGAACATTAAATCGCAAGAAATCAATAAGCTCACAAGACGCATCAATCTCCGCCTGATAACAGTTCTTGCTCTGGCAAAGCATCGTTGCTGCATTTATTTCGGATCGAAACGGTCCGGCAATTAAATCGGCCGCTTTTAAGAAAATCGATGCACGATTCTCCCAACTTAAATCAGCCCAATCATTTTTTGCGGCAAGCGCTGCGTCAATGGCATCTACAACGTGTGATTTGTCACCTTTATGGTATTGCCCCAATACATGTTTGTGATCATGTGGAGGGTGCATGGTTTTTGTATTGTTTGTTCGCACTTCGTTCCCACCGATGTACATAGGGACGTCGCGTTGTTCCGCTCTTAATTCAGCCAGCTTTGCTTTAAGAGCAATGGCTTCAGGAGAATTTGGAGCATAATCCTTAACAGGTTCGTTTTTGGGTGTGGGTACGTTAAAAAATCCGTTCATCTCTTTTAATTATATGTGTTTTTATAACTTAAGTCGCTATTGAAATTGTTTGAAAAAATTCCAGTTATCCTCATCAGGTAACGGGCACTGCAATATTACTTTTTCTTTTTTTACAGGATGTACGAACTCCAAACTTTTAGAGTGCAAATAGATGTAGTTTCCTTTCCCTTTTCGACTGCCGTATTTCAAGTCTCCCGAAATGGGAAAACCAATTTTGGCAAGTTGTGTTCGTATTTGGTGGGACCGTCCTGTTTTAGGAGAAACCTGAATTAAAAATTTGTGATTTGATGTTCCGATGTAATTATACGTTAGTTCACACTTTTTAGATCGTTTAACCTCTTTATCGAACGCCCTGGTAATGTTTTTATCCTCCATTTTAACCAACCAGTGAGTTAGATCTTCCGAAAGGCTTCTAGGTTTCTTTTGCAACAGGGCAAAGTATGTTTTCTTGATTTGCCTCTCTTCAAACAGTTTATTCATCCGTGTCAGTGCCTTCGATGTTTTGGCAAATATGACCAACCCGCTTACTGGGCGATCGATACGATGAATGGTGCCGAGATAGACGTCGCCAGGTTTATTATATTTCTTTTTGATGTAACTCTTAACATAGTCACTTAGGGTTCTATCTCCCGTTTGATCGCCTTGTACCAGGATGCCACCTGGTTTGTTTACTGCAATGAGGTGATTGTCCTCAAAGAGAATAGCGTCTTTAATCCTCCAATTTTCCATTAAATAATATTCACTTCAGGTTCGAGTTCTACACCAAATTTATCGTTAACCGATTGGATTATTTGAAAAGCTAAGTCTTTTACTTCCTGTCCCTGGGCATCGCCATAATTGACAAGTACCAAAGCTTGTTTCGCATGACTGCCGGTATTGCCGACACGTTTTCCCTTCCACCCACATTGCTCTATAAGCCAACCCGCAGCCAATTTCATGTGATTTGCATCAACTTCAAAACTCCTTAGGTCTGGAAATTGTTCAACAATCCGTGTGAATTCACGTTTGGATATCACGGGGTTTTTAAAGAAACTACCGGAGTTTCCCAGATCATTCGGGTCGGGTAGTTTGCTTTGGCGAATAGCTATGACGGCATCACTCACTTCTTTTATACCTATTCCTTTACCAGATTGTTTGGCAAGCTCATCTTTTATGGCTCCGTAGTCCAATTTAAGATGAGGTTGTTTGGTTAAGCGAATGTCTATCGAAGTGACAATGACCTTGCCCTTCAATTCATTCTTAAAAATGCTGTTGCGGTACTCAAACGCGCAGTCCTTACCAGCAAGAGTTTTGATTTGACCCGTTTCGAGGTCTATAAAATGGACGTTGTTTAAGACGTCCTTGATTTCAACGCCATACGCACCAATGTTTTGTATCGGGGCTGCACCTACACAGCCTGGAATAAGAGACAAATTTTCAAGACCACACCAATTGCGTTCCACGCAATACAGAACCGTTTTGTGCCAGTTTTCGCCGGCTCCGACGTTTAATACGACTTCGTGTTCATTTTCTTGAAGAACCTCTATTCCGTTAATTTGATTCTTAACAACAAGGCCATCAAAATTCTTGGTAAACAGCACGTTACTTCCTCCGCCCAAAACCAAAAAGGGTTTTTGAAAACAGCCGTCTGAAACGAGTTGTTGAATTTCGGCCAATGTTCTAACCTCGACATATTGGTTAGCTAAAGCTGCAATGCCGAAGGTATTTAAGCCTTGTAAATCTTTGTTATTAAGAATCTCCATGAATTCGGTTGCAAATATCTGTTTTAAAACGTTGCAAACATGCACTTTCGAAGAAGATCTGCGCTTAAGGCAGTGATTTAAAAAATGTATATCTCAACCATTTCGATTTGGCCGAATTATAGGCAATCCGAAGACCCAAAGAGCCGTGCAGAAACCCAAGTTTTAAAAAGAAAATTTTCAAGAAATGAATTAGTGCACTGAGTGCCGACGGAATGATTTGAATTTGTTTTCCATTGCGTTTGGCTTTCTCGGCTGCAAGCCTGGCATATTTCTGAATTGTGTCTAGATGTTCGGCATTGTTGGCGACCGTATGATGTAGGATGTTTCCGGAAATATGCTGAACGGCTATTTCGGGCTTAATCTGCAGCAATTCGTGGACGTAATCTCCTTCCCATTGGGCCGAAAGTCGATCAAATAGACGAACTTTTACATCCGGATACCACCCGCAAAACCTTATCCAGGTATGGCCGAAATAGTTTTTGCGATTCAGGGAGCACACCTGTATGGGTGTTTCGCTATTTTTCAATTCATTGATTTGTTCAATGGCTTCTTCGTCCAATCGTTCATCCGCATCAAGCGATAAGATCAGACCGTATTGAGCCAATGTGTTGCCGTAGTTTTTCGACTGACTATACCCTTGCCATGTATGTTTCACAAACCGTACGCGGTCGTAGCCAGCGCAAATCTGCTCCGTACCGTCCGTACTGAAACTATCGACAACAACAATTTCGTCGGCCACGTTATAAAGACTACGAATGCAGTCGTCAATAAAGGCTTCTTCATTGAGGGTAATAACCACGGCTGATATCTTGTTATGCATAATCTAAGGCACAAAAAAAGCCCAAATCCATGGGCTTTTTATAAATATTATATAGAGTTTGTTAGCTTTTTGCTGTGCAACCGTCTGCACAATCATCGCCACAAGTGTGTGCTTCACCACCGTCGTTGGCAGCTATACATCCATCTTTACACTCGTCGCCACATGTGTGAGCTTCACCTTTGTCGGCACTGTCATGCATCTTAGCATGTGAACATCCGTCTTTGCAATCTTCACCACATTTGTGAGCCTCTGCACCATGGTGCATTTTAGCATGAGTACAGGCTTCTTTACAGTCGTCAGCACATTTATGAGCGGTTTCGCCTTTTTCGTCACAACATTCTTTCTTACAGTCTACAGCATGTTCATCACCACTGGCTGTTTTCTTTTCGCCGTTACAAGCTGCAAATGCGATAGCCAAAATAGCTACAAACAATACTTGAGTTATCTTTTTCATTTTCATTATTTTGTACGAAGTTATCACAATTAATAACATTCAATTGAAATGTCGTTATCTTGTTCGAAAACTGACTAAAAGCAGATTTATATGTTTAAAAAATTTTTACTCTGGATACTGTTTATTGGCATTGCGGCCATTACATTATTTTTTACTTTCGTCATTTATGTAAACTTTAGCGACGGGAAACGAGCTGGTGAAATTATCAAAATGAGTAAAAAAGGGGTCGTGGTAAAAACGTATGAAGGACAATTAAACACCGGTGGATTTTCAGAGGGCAATGGAGACATCACCTCCAGTATTTGGCACTTCAGTGTAAAATCATCTGAAAATGAGGTTTTGGAGAATATCGATCGGGCGTTAGACGGTGGTTATCGGGTAAAATTATACTACAGAGAAAAATATGCCAACCTTTTCTTTTTAGGAGACACCAAGTATTTTGTCTACAAAGTGGAACGTGTGGTTGACCGTGATAATTAACGTTTAGTTTACCAAACCTAAGATCATTTTTCTCAAGAGTTCTAATCCCAGATGAGCGGATCGCTCTATGTTTTGGCTTCGGTCCCCGCGTAACGTATACAACTTGCTTACCACGTTGTTTTTGTCACAGACCGTCATCCAAACCGTGCCAACAGGTTTTTCATCCGTACCACCACCAGGTCCTGCTATCCCAGAAATGGCTAAACCATAATCCGTGCCATGTTTTGCTCGTACAGCAGTTGCCATTTTTTCTACAACCTCCTGACTTACAGCTCCTTTGCTCCACAATACATCAGGGTCAATGCCCAAAATGTCCGTTTTGTTTTCGTAGGAATACGTAACTACGGAACCTGGAAAGTAGGATGAACTTCCGGGTATGGAAGTAATTAAATGCGCGACATATCCACCGGTACAACTTTCAGCAAAAGACACCGTCTCTTTTCTGTTGCTCAGTAAATTGCCAATAACTTCTTCGATTTTTTCGTCGGTTATTGCGACCACGTGGTCGTCCAAAATTTCTATAATTTGGTTTTTGGCTTGATTGAGTTGATCCTCTACCGTTTTTTTATCCGTCCCGCGCCCCGTTATTCTAACTCGCACAATGTTGTAATGAGGGAGGTAGGCTATTTTTAAATTGGATGGCAAATTGGATTCCACAGAAGCAATCCGCTCACTAATAACGGACTCAGGAACACCAGATATTACGACGGTTCTATGTTCAAAAATGTCCTTTGATAAGTCAGCAATTCGAGGAATAACTTCGTCTTCAATGATACACTTCATTTCGTAGGGCACCCCTGGCAAGCTGATCAAAATACCTCTATCCGTATCGAACCACATACCTGGAGCTGTACCAAACCGGTTAAATAATGCTTTTGAATTTGACGGGATGTACGCCTGATTTCTATTGACCTCAGACACCTCTCGCTTAAAATGTCTAAACAGCTTTTCAACGTGTTGGTAGGTCGTTTCATCAAAGACCAATTCTGTATTAAAATAGGCGCATAGTGCGTCTTTCGTTACATCATCTTTTGTTGGCCCCAAACCTCCTGTCATAATGACCATGTCAGATCTTGATAGGCCGACATCGACAGCGTTAATGATCTCATCTGCCGTATCAGAAATGGTTGTAATTCGGGTAATCTCCCAACCCAGTGGATTCAATTGTTGTCCTAACCAGGCTGAATTGGTGTCTACTATCTGACCGATTAATATCTCGTCTCCAATGGTTATTATTTCTGCTTTCAATAATCTCGCCTTTGAAGGGCGAAGGTAAGTGGTATTTGTGGATTGTTGTTACGTAATCAGTTGAATATCAAATCTTGTAGAGGCAGTCGAGTTGGATAATATTTTTTGGGTGATATCGCCGATGACGCTGATCAATACGTAATCACGCTCATCTGATCAGTAGCTTTAAATAACCACCATTCCAGTTCTGAGATCAAATGCACTTAATGACTCAGCACTTTGATGTACAATTGACTCATGTGTGACTCAAGTCAAACCTAAATTGTCTTACTTACAAGTCGCATATAACCAAATTAAAACCTCCATTATGAAATCATCTGTTCACCAAACATTGCTCTGGCTCGTGGCACTCTTATGTTCGATGACTTTCTATTCGTTGGAAGCTGTCGCTCAAAAACAAGCCAACATCTGGTATTTTGGGGATAGAGCAGGATTGGATTTTAATTATTCGCCCCCCAGGGCATTGACTGATGGTAGTATGAATACCTTGGAAGGGTGTGCAAGTATAGCCGATATAAATGGGCAACTGCTCTTCTATACGGACGGTTTGTCTGTGTGGAATAAGAATCACAAAATCATGCAAAACGGTACCGGGTTAAAAGGGCATTCTTCCTCAACCCAGTCTGCCGTCATAGTTCCCAGCCCGGGTAATACGAATTACTATTACATTTTTACAGTTGATGGTCGAACTGGAAAAAGACAGGGAGGGCATTACACAGAGGTGGATATGACTAAAAATAGTGGAGTAGGAGCCGTCGTTAAAAAAAACACGGCATTAATAAATTGGGGATATTATCAATACGAATCCATTGGTGCAACCTCCCATAGTAATGGACAGGATATCTGGATATGTTATTTGGATTCCAGTAAGATTTCATCCTATCTGCTAACACGTTCAGGCGTGCAGAAAACGCCTGTGAGAAGCAACCCTTACTCATTCAAATACGACAACAATTGGTCGTTCTATATGAAATTTTCATCCGACAACAGTATGATGGCTATTTCAATGGATGGAAAGACCAGGGGATTGACCCTGTGTCAATTTGATAGTAAAACCGGTAAGTTTAGCAAGGGTTTTATTTTGAATAGTAATTGGTCTTATAGCCTCGAATTTTCGCCCAATTCTAACTATCTATACACCAGTCTCGGGAACCAATATGATGTTTCGACCTATGATTCGGCAACCATCGTAAAATCGAGGTATGCTTTTGGTAATATTTATATTTATACCCCACTTCAATTAGGGCCTGATCGGAAGATTTATTTAGTTGATTATGGTACAACTAAAGTAAGCTTTATTGATAAACCGGATAGGGGGAAAAGTGCGTGTAAATTTTATTTCGATTCCTTAGACCTCAATGGTCGAAGAGGGAAGGTAGGTTTGCCTACTTTTTTACAGACCTACCTGTCACCATCCTTAGGCATCAACGGATTGTGTTTCGGCGATACAACTTTTTTTGAGACAACTAATGTGGCCACGTTAGATTCTGTGATCTGGCATTTTGGCGATTCAACGTCGGCTATGGGAACGCGTTCATCTTCGTTTTCTATCGGCCATTTATATGATACAACGGGAGAATATA
>CAYZWM010000025.1:0-4025 GCA_964482155.1 uncultured Chitinophagaceae bacterium
TGAGTAATATCCATTCGAGTTCGTTTCTGCGGATGTAACCGCCGTTGTTTCGTTAGAGTCCAACACACCATCACAATCCAAATCGACATACAAGAATACGGTTACACCTGGGGTTCCAGATTCTCCGTTATCTCGTGTGCCACTTGAATCCGTATCATTAAATAAATATCCATCAATGAATACATCTCCGTTAAAACCATCGTCATTGCCCAGGTCTTCCTGATTTGGAACCGTAAATACAGCCGTCTCAATATTGTCTGTGGTAAGATCTGATCCCGTTGGATAGGTGTTCAAATCTGTATCTACGATAAAACTATTGATTTTCTTACAAAAATCTAAACCGAATATTTTATAGTCACGGGTGTTGGTTGATGTAGAACCACTTGAATTGTACCCCTTTACTTTATTAATTCTGTTCTTGTCAAACTTAATGTATTTTACATCTCTTGCAGATGTTATTGGGTAGGCCCGTTTTCCAGATGTGAGTATGGCTATGTTTGTATTGTGATAAAAGTTGACTCCATCCGTTGATTCGCTAATTATGGCATACGCCCCAGACTCCATTGTCCCTAAATAGATGGAGTACTCATCACCATTTGTTATGGTTCTATCCAACTCAACAATCATATTGTCACTGTTGGTATTAAAGCCTGCATAATTTGAACCGGGTTCACCCAAAAGGTTGTTCGGGTTCTTAATTCCTGACTGGTAGGTTATGTTATTGATGAATCCAAGGTTACATGTGAAATCCACAATGAACTCGAAACTTCCGTCATTGTCTGACGACGTGCTGTCTATTGGGGTTAACTCATTATCATCCAATTGACCATCATCGTCCTTGTCTTTATAGAGGTATACCGTCACATCTTTTTGTCGTTCCTCGTCATTATCAATAGTGGTGTCTCTGTCTCGATCAAAGAAGATTGTACCGGCTATTTTGTTTGTTTCCTTCACTTCACATGGCAAATACCAGTTAAAAGCGACATTACCAGAAATATAACTATCTCCTCCTGATCCAGGAGAGGCGATGGTAAGTGTTGCACTGGTAATATTACCTGGAACATCCTCCAACTCAAGCGATTGAATGGTCATGGATCGACCCAAATCGTAGGTATTAATAGTGACAGTCTTACTTAGTGTACCAGCCGTTAGCGTGAACACGGCTATGCGACTGTCGTCGTTCATTTCTGAGATAGGTAGAACTGCCGTAATGGTCTTCTCCGAAACCGTAGCAGGCATGGTAAATGTCGACGTCTTTGTGTTGCGATATATGTAGTATCGTTCATTGCTCAAAGACGTATAGTTGTTTGAACAAAATTCGTCTTTCAATCGCACATAGGCCACAAAACCATGCATATCGTCTTTGTGGTTTGATACCTTCATCGTAACCGATGAGGCTGCTGGCAAGGTCGCCTGATAGTATCCTTTATTTGAAGTACTAGACACATTATCAAGTTTTATAGCGTCGCCACCTGACCAGTTTATGGTTGTCGTACCGTTTCTAAAGCTACCCGATGTTGGTTTACCATTCTTATACATTCCTTCAACCACGATCTCCTTGATTTCTGAAACTGGTTCGTTAATGGTAATCGTTGTGGATGATTTTTTATGTGATCCCTTACCATAGGTAATGATACACGGATCGTAGCTATGACTCTGGTCACACTCTGGATCGACCCCAATACACGTATCCGTCAACATCACATTCACATCACCCTTGGTTATTCCGCCAGTTCCTCCGGAAAGCGTTAGCCATCCTGAAGCACCAAATCCCTTCGATGTAATGTTTGCATTATTCCCCAATTGGAATGCCTCTCCACGACGTGTAATAGTCATGCTGCCATATGCTGTAGAAACGAGGGTTCCAGTGATGGTTGGATAATACAACCAACCGGTGGTATCACCAATGCTGAAACAACCGCTTTGTTTGGGGCTATTCGTAGGTGGTATTAATGTTTTTCCTGAGAATACTACGTCGATGTCAAATGTCCCTGGTAAACCTGGGGCCGAAATTGCCTCAGCTATAAACCGTATTTGGTCTCCCGACTCCAGCCATTGATATTTAGTAGAATCGCCTTTTAAGTGGTGGTGGCTTCCACTGCTGTCTTGTAAGTAAACTACGTAAGGTTTGTTAAAGTTACAGCTAATTCCGTCTGTAATAATTCGTTTGCATTCAGGCGGATTTGGTGGTGCACATTCTTCCGTCAGCATAATGTTGACATCGCCCACTGTTATTCCTCCTGTTCCTCCCGAAAGCGTTAACCAACCTGATGCTCCAAAACCTTTGGAGGTCACATTGGCATTCATACCCAATTGAAATGCTTCCCCTCTTCGAGTTACAACCATGTTGCCGTAATGCGTTGAGTTTAAGACTCCGTTCATTACCGGATAATATTCCCAACCTGTTGTATCTCCAATGTTGAAACAGTTGCTTGTTTTTGGGCTGTTGGTTGGTGGAATCGATGTTCTACCTGAGAAGGTAATATCTACATCAAATGTTCCGTTCAATCCGGGTGCTGAGATATCTTCGGCTATAAATTGTGCCGTCCCATCAGCGAATTCCAACCATTGATATTTAGTTGAATCACCTTTTAAATGATGATGACTCCCACTGCTGTCCTGTAAATAGAAAACGTATGCTTTGTTAAAATTACAACTGATACCATCGGTCACAATTCGTTTACATTCTGGCGGCTCTGGTGGTAAACACTCATCGGTCAACATAATGTTGACATCACCTAGGGTTATTCCTCCTGTTCCTCCCGAAAGCGTTAACCAACCTGATGCTCCAAAACCTTTGGAGGTCACATTGGCATTCATACCCAATTGAAATGCTTCCCCTCTTCGAGTTACAACCATGTTGCCGTAATGCGTTGAGTTTAAGACTCCGTTCATTACCGGATAATATTCCCAACCTGTTGTATCTCCAATGTTGAAACAGTTGCTTGTTTTTGGGCTGTTGGTTGGAGGTATCGATGTTCTTCCAGAGAAGGTTATATCGACATCGAATGTTCCATTCAATCCGGGTGCTGAGATATCTTCGGCTATAAAACGTGCCGTCCCATCAGCGAATTCCAACCATTGATATTTGGTTGAATCACCTTTTAAATGATGATGACTCCCACTGCTGTCCTGTAAATAGAAAACGTATGCTTTGTTAAAATTACAACTGATACCGTCGGTCACAATTCGTTTACATTCTGGCGGCTCTGGTGGTAAACATTCATCGGTCAACATAATGTTAACATCACCTAGGGTTATTCCTCCTGTGCCTCCCGAAAGTGTTAGCCATCCTGAAGCTCCAAAACCTTTGGAAGTCACGTTGGCGTTCATACCCAACTGAAAAGCTTCCCCTCTTCGAGTTACAACCATGTTGCCGTAATGCGTTGAGTTTAAGACTCCGTTTATAACTGGATAATATTCCCAACCTGTTGTATCTCCAATGTTAAAACAGTTGCTTGTTTTTGGGCTGTTGGTTGGAGGTATCGATGTTCTACCTGAGAAGGTTATATCGACATCGAATGTTCCATTCAACCCGGGTGCTGAGATATCTTCGGCTATAAAACGTGCCGTCCCATCAGCGAATTCCAACCATTGATATTTGGTCGAATCACCTTTTAAATGATGATGACTCCCACTGCTATCCTGTAAATAGAAAACGTATGCTTTATTAAAATTACAACTGATACCATCGGTCACAATTCGTTTACACTCAGGCGGCTCTGGCGGTAAACAGTTGTCAGTCAACATAACATTGACATCGCCTACCGTTATTCCTCCCGTGCCACCAGAAAGCGTTAACCATCCGGAAGCTCCAAAACCTTTGGAAGTCACGTTGGCATTCATACCCAACTGAAAAGCTTCTCCTCTTCGCGTTACAACCATGTTGCCATAATGCGTTGAGTTTAAGACTCCGTTTATAACTGGATAATATTCCCAACCTGTGGTATCTCCAATGTTAAAACAGTTACTTGTTTTTGGGCTGTTGGTTGGAGGTATCGATGTTCTACCTGAGAAGGTTATAT
>CAYZWM010000025.1:4125-6600 GCA_964482155.1 uncultured Chitinophagaceae bacterium
ATGCTTTATTAAAATTACAACTGATACCATCGGTCACAATTCGTTTACACTCAGGATCTGGGGTTGTACAATCTTCCGTAAGCATTACGTTTACATCACCCGATTTGATATAACCCGTACCTCCTGATATGTCAAGCCACCCAGATGCACCTAAACCACTTTGAGTAATGTTTGCATTTACCCCCATTTGGAATGCCGGTCCTTTTCGGGTTATCGTCATGTTGCCATAATGGGTAGAGGTAATGCTGCCATTTGTGGTGGTAAAGTATGCCCAATCCGCTGTGCTACCTGTGGTAAAACACGAGCTGTTTTTCGGACTGTTTGTAGGAGGAGTTGTCGTTCTTCCTGAAAAAGTTAAATCAATATCGAATGTTCCGTTCAAGCCAGTAGCTGAAATATCGTTGGCTACCAATCGTACATCTCCATTCCCATATTCAACCCATTGATAATCGGTTGAATCACCAGCTAGATGATGAGCTTTCCCATTTTTGTCCTTCAACCAAATGATGTAAGGCGTATTTGAACATCCACGGGTATTTCCTACAATCATTTTGCATTCCGGATCTGAAGGAGGGGTATTACAATCTTTGGGAAGCATTAGATTTACATCTCCCCCTTTTATGTATCCCGTTCCACCAGAAACAGCTAACCATCCCGAAGCACCAAAACCACTTTGTGTAATGTTGGCATTTAAACCCAGTTGGAAAGCAGGCCCTTTGCGGGTAATCGTCATGTTGCCGTAATGGGTAGAAGAAATGCTGCCATTTGTGGTGGTAAAGTATGCCCAACCCGTTGTGCTACCAGTAGTAAAACACGAGCTGTTTTTCGGACTGTTGGTGGGAGGAGTTGTAGTTCTCCCTGAAAAAAGAAGATTTATATCAAATGTTCCATTCAATCCTGTAGCGGAAATGTCCTCTGCGATAAATCGAACATCGCCATTCGAATATTCTAACCATTGGTATAGCGCGGTATCTCCTTTCAAATGGTGCGCTTTTCCATTTTTGTCGGTTAAATAGATGACATACGGCTGATTTGCACAACCCACTGTATTACCCACTGTTTTGGTACACGTTACCGTATCACTTCCACATGAACTTACATTTACTGTAATCGAGTCTTTTATGGCGTTGCCACAAATGTCTGCCGTTAACACGTAAGTTGTGGTTGTGGTCGGTGAAACCGTAATTGACTTTGTAGTGGCACCGGTATTCCAGGAGTACGATACCTCTGAACACGTTTTTGTATATTTAATGGCATCAATATAAAATGGTGCTCCACCTTTGTCTAATATTTTGATAATGTTGTATTTCCCATTGGTGGTAATACACACATCCTGATACGAACTACCAGATTTATACTTCGAGGCAATCCAGGTATAATTTGAACTGGAAGAATAATTATCCTTGGCTCCATACACCTTAAAATACGCGGTACCAGCAGGCACTTTTATACGAATAGTAAGTTTAGTGCCTTTAGGTAGGCAACATGGCATCTGCCACACTGCTCCTGTGTATTTACATGAATTCTTGCGGTAGAAATAAGCGCCACTTCCGTTGGGTGCTCCTACGGCCTTATCTGGGTTAGAAACGTTTCCAACACTGGCCAAATCGCTTGAGATGTAGCCTTCTAGTGACAAGTCTACGACGGGAGATAGGGTTGCTGATTTTCCTGAACACTGGGTTACATCCTGTCCTAAATCAATACTGCCACATTCCTGGGCACCTGAAAACTCGTGAAAAAACAAAACGCCTAGAATTAGGGCAAGCGTTTTAAAGCCCCTGGGGTTATTTTTTGCTAACATGCGACTACTACAATTAGATAGGATTGGTCCTATCGACTACGCGTTATGTTTCACAACTTGCAATCCAATTTATTCAGACGTGCAAGTCGCTGATTATAAACGTAATACAATAATCAGATATTAGGAGAAACACCTACGTGTCCCAGAACGGGAAAGGAACTTATTAAAATGGGACTGTATTATGACACTAAACGTACTTCCGAAAGAAGCTCTGAAATTTCATTTGAATGACTCCAAATAGGGCCTCTTTAATAATGCCCTGACTCATTTTTGACGTGCCTGCGGTTCGATCAGTAAAAATAATGGGGACTTCAACCAGCTTAAACCCGTATTTCAACGCGGTGAACTTCATTTCGATTTGAAACGCATACCCCCTAAACTTCACCCGATCCAAATCCATCTTCTGGAGAACACTAGCTCGATAACAAACAAAGCCTGCCGTTGTATCCATAATTTTAATTCGCATAATAAAACGAACATACATGGACGCAAAATAACTCAACAAAACACGACCCATTGGCCAGTTGACTACATTAACCAAATGATTAACATATCTCGACCCTATTGACATGTCTGCATCTTCATCAATACATGCCTGGTAAAGCCGTTCAAGGTCTTTGGGATTGTGAGAGAAATCACAATCCATTTCGAAAATAAAATCGTAGTTTCTTTCT
>CAYZWM010000025.1:6610-15893 GCA_964482155.1 uncultured Chitinophagaceae bacterium
CACCATCTAAACCCGTGAATATAAGCTGTGCCCAGTCCCTTTTTTTCTGTTCGTTGCAGAATATTCAAGGCAGGATATTCGGATTGGAGCTCAATTACTTTTTCTCCCGTTCCGTCCGGCGATCCATCATCTACAACAAGAACATCGAGGTCAAAATCAAGCGCCATCACAGTTCGGATCATGCGTTCAACGTTTTCAATTTCGTTGTAGGTCGGTATGATTACTATTCGATTCAAAATGTCCGTAATTATAAACAAAAAAGAGCAACCAAAAGTGGTTGCTCTTTTAAACGAATATTTTTTGCGTTTAGTTGCTTGCTTTTTCGTGATCAGACAGAAATTTCGCTAACCCAAGGTCAGTTAGTGGATGATTTAACAAGCCTAGAATTGAACTCAAAGGACATGTACATACATCGGCTCCTGCTTCAGCTGCTTTAACAATATGCAACGGGTTTCTTATGGATGCCGCTAATATTTGGGTATCAAACCCCTGAATGGCGTAAATCGAACTGATTTGCTCGATCAATTCCATCCCATCCCATCCAATGTCATCTATCCGTCCTAGAAACGGAGACAAATATGTTGCTCCTGCTTTAGCTGCCAGGATTGCCTGACCTGCTGAAAACACTAAGGTACAATTGGTCTTAATCCCTTTGTCTGCAAACCATCGAATAGCTTTAACCCCATCCTTAATCATGGGTACTTTTACCACAATTTTATCGTCGATTTGTGCCAGATGCTGACCTTCTTTGATCATTCCTTCAAAGTCGGTTGCTATTACTTCCGCACTTACATCGCCCTCAACAATATTACAAATGTCTTTATAATGCTTTAATACGTTCTCCTGGCCAGAGATCCCTTCTTTAGCCATCAAACTTGGATTAGTCGTTACACCGTCAAGCACTCCAAGGTCAAATGCTTCTGCAATTTGGTCAAGGTTAGCTGTATCAACGAAAAACTTCATATTACTTATTGTTTAGATACAAATTTAGAAAAAAAATGGCTGACATCGCACCGCTACAACCTCTTTACCCTTGCTGCATTCCTGCCCTGGGGGAGTTCGGAGGGAGCTGGTCGTGTCAGCCGCCGCAAAAGTAATATTCTTGTTGATTTAGAAGGGTCAATTTCTTTAATTTTTTTGATGTTTTATTAAAAAATTCGGCACATACATCTTCATTCCTCAAGGAACCTGAGAATGTACTAATTATTAATCCGTGATTGAGGCAATTTTGATTTCCATTTTGCTCGTTTTTATTGGAAAAATTTATGTTGTTTTGAAATATGAATTCAAAAGAACTTGAGTTTAACAAGAATGAAGACAAGTTGAGACAGCTTGTTGGCAAGCTCCATCGCAATTTGGAGACTATACATCTGGGTGGCGGAGCCAAGTCGGCTTCTAAACAAAAGAGCAAGGGAAAAATGTTGGCTCGCGAGCGCATTGATTACTTAAAGGATGATGACGCCACTTTTTTAGAGATTGGAGAGTTTGCTGGTTACGGCATGTACAAGGAGCATGGAGGATGTCCTGCCGGAGGTGTGGTGGGCGGAATTACCAAGGTTGCCGGAAGAAACTGCATTATCGTAGCCAACGATGCGACGGTAAAAGCAGGTGCCTGGTTTCCAATTTCGGGTAAAAAGAATCTTCGATTTCAGGAAATTTCGATGGAGAATAATCTACCCATTATTTACCTGGTTGATAGTGCAGGTGTATACCTGCCCATGCAGGATGAAATATTTCCAGATAAAGAGCATTTCGGTCGCATCTTTAGAAACAATGCGGTAATGAGCAGTATGGGCATTATTCAAATTGCCGCTGTTATGGGTAGCTGCGTAGCCGGTGGTGCCTATTTACCCATTATGAGCGACGAGGCTCTAATTGTTGACAAAACGGGATCCATTTTTCTTGCTGGCTCATATTTAGTAAAAGCGGCTATTGGTGAAGAAGTCGATAACGAAACCCTGGGAGGGTCGGAATCACAAACGGAAATATCTGGTGTAATAGACGACCGTTTCCCAAACGACAAGGCTTGTCTTGATCGGATTCGTTTTTTGATGGACAAAGTGGGCCATTTTGATCAGACTGGTTTTAACAAAACAGAAAAAAAGGTTGTGGCGGCTGACCAAAGCAACATATATGGCCTCCTTCCCTCAGACCGTGCTAAACCGTACGATTCCATTAAGTTGGTAGAACATCTTTTAGACAACGGCGAATTTGAGCAATACAAAAAGGACTTCGGAAAGACTATTCTTTGTGGTTTTGGTCGGATTAACGGTTGGGCTGTAGGCATAGTGGCCAATAATCGAAAAATTGTAAAGAGCAAAAAGGGTGAGATGCAGTTTGGTGGTGTGATATATAGTGATTCTGCCTCCAAAGCGGCTCGGTTCATTATGAATTGTAACCAAAAGAAAATCCCGCTAGTCTTTCTACAAGACGTTACTGGATTTATGGTGGGTTCACGATCAGAACATGGTGGTATCATAAAAGACGGAGCCAAAATGGTCAGTGCGATGAGCAACAGCACGGTCCCAAAGTTTACCGTTGTTATTGGAAACAGCTACGGAGCAGGAAATTATGCCATGTGTGGCAAGGCCTTTGACCCAAGACTCATTGTGGCCTGGCCTACAGCCAAAATTGCGGTAATGGGAGGTGAACAAGCGGCAAAAGTGTTGCTTCAAATCGAAAAGGCCTCGTTAAAAAAGCAAGGCAAAGAGATTACCCCAAAAGATGAGCAAGCCCTACTCAACAAAATTATCTCTCGTTACGACGAACAAACAACGCCTGAATATGCCGCGTCACGCCTTTGGGTAGATGCCATAATTGATCCAGCACACACGCGTGAATGGATCTCGACGGGTATTGAAATTGCCAATAACAAACCTATTGAGAAGTTTAATGTGGGTGTTTTACAAACGTAGCGATTTTAGATTTTGAGATGTTTTGATGTTTAGACTTTTAGACTTGTTCTTGATACAATCTAAACAGACTCTTATACCAAATGTATAAAATCAGGTTGGTCGCCGTTTTTCAAAATCCATTGATAGAGCTGTATCATTTTTTTTGAACCAAGTTCTGCGCTGTAATTATCTTTAACCAGATTATGACCGTTTAATCCCATAATTTCTATTTCATCCCTGCTCAGGGTCAATATCTTTTTTATGGTTTGTGAAATCGTATTCACATCGTTATCTATCCACCACCCACACTTATGCGCATCAAGTTCTTGCCAGGGCGAGCCTTTGGGTGCAACTACAGGGACTTTATTGACCAACGCCTCCGCGATCACCATACCAAAATTCTCAAAGTCACTTGAAACAACCAGACAAGAAAGAGATTTGATCGCCTCTTGTTTCTTCAAGCCAGACAAAAACCCTGTAAAAATGACATTTTTCAGCCCCAGTCTATCCGATTCATTTTTAAGGAATTTTTCATATTTGTCATCTCCCTTACCCATTATTACTAACTCACAATTCTTCGTTTCTTTTCCAAGTTTATCCCACGCATATATTATGCGTTCAATATTTTTTCTTCGATCAATTCTACCCAAATAGCCAACCCTTTTTATTTCCCTATGATTTTCTATCCCATTTGTGATCTCAACTGGATATGGAATCACCGCTATAGGCGATCGAACACCTAATTCCCGCAAATGTTGCATCTCTTCTGCACACGTAACGTGGATACATGCAGCACGTTCCATATCCTTCAGTAAAAACAGATTCAAGGCTATTTTTTTGACCATTCTTTTTTTGACCGCTTGAGGATACAACATCCCATGGGTCGTAATTAGATAAGGAATATGGTCTTTTCTGGCAATTTTCGCCCCTATGTATGACGGATATTGCCAGATGCCCTGGAGGTGAAACAGGTCTATGGTATTGTTCTTTTCAAGAAACGTTTTGAATTTTTTGGAATATGCAAATCGACGTTCTCGGGGCGGTGATATAAGATGAACATGATCATCCTTGATGGCATTTTTATCTTTCTCCGAGAAAATATCAAAAAAAACGATGCTCGCATTTACTCCATTTCGTCTTAACCCATCAATAGTTGACGAAATACTGGATGCTGTACCACCAGACCTAACGCCCAATTGAGTTGCTATATGAAGGATTTCCATGTTTAATATCTAAACAATACTAGATAAAAAACGATGCCCCTCATATTTAGGCGGTAATTAGAGCCGTTTTTCCTTGCGGTTTGGGCAGGATTAATGTCCGGTTGACGGAGTTAGTTATTCAGCGTCTGAAATCCCGAGTGGATTTAAGCTTTCGTATAACGCATTGTTTAACGGAGATGTTTTGAAATCCTCAGGTGTTTTTATACCCTCTATGCCATTTTCAATAAGAAATTGTAAGACAGGTTTAATTTGTCGGGTGTAAATCTCCACGTTTTCCAATCGATCCGAATTGCTCCCGAACGATGGCCATGAATACGAACTTACGGAAGTCCTTATTTGTCGTGAGGTGAGTTGGTATTCTTTAGGCACATAAGACTCATCTAAAAAGGCCTCGTGATCGATTCCAAAAATGGGTCGACCATAATCCTGATCTTTTCCAGTTGGAATACCTTGAATCCCTTTTACGACATGAGATTCCCCCGAAATATCGTATTTATCAGCAGATATGTCACATATAACAGCATCCTTAGGTAAAATCTCCAATTGTTCTTTGTCTACCACATGAAGATGGTTCTTTCCTTCCGGCCGGTACGTTGCATCTACCAAAATATCGGCGTTTGGCAAGATGTACTTATTCATGAATTCTTTATCTCCAGTTTCCCTAAAACCCAAGGCAACAACGGCTATTTTGCAATTGCCTTTCTCCACCAATTCCTGACGTAAGCCTGTATACCGGAAGTTTGCTAATGCATTGATGGCATTTGCTCCAACTTTCCCAGTGCCCATTACAAAGGCCTTGATATGTTCTCTATAGGGTGAAAACCATTTGTCGTCTCCCCACGATTCTTTCAACGCCATTAAGGCTGCTTTTACCGCGTTGAAACTTGTTGCCCTCAGGTCTTCAACCATTCTTCTATTTGTGGCAGGGTCGGTTAGTTCATCCAGGGAAATGGTATTTATTTTCCGATCGAAAAACAATTTATTTCTGACTTCATGTGTGTTGTAATGAAGGAATGCCAATAAGGTCTGGCCTTCTTTCATCATGTCAATTTCTCGCGCCGATGGAGCTGTGATACACACAATGTAATCCGATTGGGAAAAGACGTCCATTTTGGACATAAAGGTTACGTTTTCAATCTGGTAATCCGATTTTTCAAATCCAATATCCTCACCATATCCGTCTTCCAAATAAAGAAGCACCGTGTTAAATTTAGCAATGGTTGCGATTAAATGAGGTGGATATGATCGTCTAATTCCTTGAATCAAATCCATTTGTGGGAACCCAAATATCTTCATATGATATACTTACTTTTTTCAATTATTACCAACGTCAAGTGTTTAAAGAGTATCGACTTTTAGGGGCAATAAATATGGGGCGCAAGTTAAGCCTCTGATGACTATTATTTCATTGATTTTTTTATTCGCTTCATACCCCAATCGTAATGACTTGAGGTGTTTGAAATTAAGTAGGCTCCCAAAGAAGTTGACCCTGTCCATGGGTATCTTTTCTTTTCAAAAAGTTCTTCGCTCGTATGGTTGTTTATGATTTCCTGAACATCTGCATACGACGTATCCAACAGAGACATAACCGTTTTTAAGTCGGTGTTTTTATATTCTCCCCAAATCTTCCTATTCAGGTCTGGTAACGTTTTCCAGGTGTATCCTTTGGCTGGCATGTCTGGTTTATCGCCTTTCATGCCTACCTTATACCAATCCATCATCATTACATGCCAATGGTGTAAATGCGCCAAAACATCTCTTACGTTTCTGTTCAGCGTGCCTTCTGGAAACTCTTTGTCAATTTCCTCTTTTGAAAATGAATGAACCAATGCCATCAACTCTTCATAATTGATTTGGCATGATTCTAACAACGTTTTTTTGGATACGGGTTTTGCCATTGGTGATTCTTATTCTGCCTTTAAGCGAATATGTTTAGAGAAATTGTTTTGTTCCAAACGTAATCGAATGTCTTCAGAACCCAAAATCATCAAACAAATATAAATGACCGGCCATAATTATTGGAAATATCAAGATGGATATCGTCTTTTCGACCCACGTTGCCTGTTTATTTCTCGCTATTCTCAAAACCGTAATAAAATAGCTCGGAATGAGTCCGATGACCAGCATCAAGTTCAACCAGGCTTGTCCTACCTGGTCGTGGTCTCCACCTGCGAATAACTTGAGTCCAAGGTCGTGAATAATGATCAGCCCCAAAACCGTCAGTGTCTTTCGTATCAGTCTCCGGTTATTGGAATTAAAAACGAGCACTGCGGTAGCAAGCGTAAGTGCAAATGGTGTGAGAAACAATCCCATTGGAGGCAAGAAATGTGCGAGTAATAGATTGACTACGACAATTCCGATCCCGATTGCTATTGATTTCTTGACTTCCATTTCAGTGGTTCTATTATTTTGGTTACCCTCCTTCTTCACTGATTATTTTCTTCCATTCGTCGCTTTCAGCGAATCCCTTCAATTCTCCATTTTTATTGACCAAAAATCGGGTCATATATTTCTTAAGAAAAAGGGAGTCTGCTAATCTTCCAAGCCACCCGAATGGAGATTCAAATTCGAATTCATCCGTCATCTTCGTTCCCAATCCATCTTTTTCAAATCGGTGCATGTGCTTCATTCGTTTGAAAGCCCCTTTTAACATCGTATCGCCAAACCGATTGGGTCTATCAAATTCTGTTACTTCAACGGTTAGCTCTTGATAAACCCAAAAATGTTTTGCTCGCCAGGTAACCGTTTCTCCCAATTCAATTAAGCCGGACGTTTTTCCGCCTATCGCTTCTTCATTCGTCCCGGTTGTAGACAATTTGTGTAGGTCTATGCTCCTAGCGAGGTCGAATACGCGTTCGATTGGTGCATTAATATAGGTTTCTAGTTCAATTTTGGGCATTTTTAAGGATAAGAAGGTTTGTGTTTCAGAAAGGGTTTTTATGACTTTTTTGAATTGATTTGTCTATCGAGCACAAGCTAAAAGCCATTGGTTCTCGTTTTTTCTTTTCATTCCCTATTAGTCATTAATTCGTTTATTACTTCTTAGTCAATGTTCCAATGACGGTTTTGTAATTATTGTCTGCAATAACGTCGAAGTTTGGATCTCTCGCCACCTTGTCAAATTTTTCCCAATGAGCTTTTTCGGAATCCATGTCTTTCAATGATTCTTTCATCTTTTCCGAAAGGTTTTCAAAACCTGTGATACTAAGATAAGTAGGACGATCATGATACACCAGAACATTATTGTTTATTGATATATTCGACAACTCGAAATCAGGAAAAGTGAGAACATTGAGTGTATCCATAGAAGAAAGAGAGACTACTATAGCATGACTGTAATAACCGCCTTTAACTTCATCGTCGAAAGGCCCGCCACTGTAATAAATGACAGCAACCTCAGCACTGTCTGCCAGCGCATTTTCAACCATATTAAATTTGTCTACTTCCCAAAATTCATAGGTCCGACTACAACTGTTTAATGCCGTTAAAATTATTGTGATGTAAATGATTTTCTTCATGTTAAGTTTCTATGTTTGTTCATAGTTGGCTTTGCATAATTCAGCTGACTAACGCACAAAATCAGTGTCACCCTAATTGATGTCCGCTTCTAATTCCTGGTTAATAATTGCACTTATTTTTTCGTGTTGATTGTACACCATGATATGACACCCATTCTCAATTAGGACATTTGGGTTTGCAATTAAACGGATCGGGAAAGTCTTGTCGTCCGTTCCGTGTATCTGAAAAATCGTTGTTCTTTTGGGCAAAGTAGGTGTTTTCCATCCGGATATCGCTTTTAATGCCCATTGAAGATACGTATTGGACTGATTCCTCACCATACTCTTAAACAGGTTTTTATCCTTTTCAGTTACAAACCCGTGTTTGGTTCCCCAATACGCTACTGTTGCCACGCTCAACTGTTTTGTAAATAACCGATGGAGGTTTAAGGGTTTGATCAATTTGAGTGAATTCGGAATTTCGTTTCGTGATTTAATACTTGAAATCAATATAATTTTATCGATCTTCTTTTCAACCGCTATTTCTTGAGCAACGACACCTCCAAACGAATGACCGATAAGAATAACGTCATCTTCATTCTCTGGGATTACTTTAAAAAGCCTTTTTGAATATTCGTGGATACCTTCATTCTTTTGAGGCTCAATCCAATTTATGTGGGTAATAGCATAGTCCTTGAAATTTAGTCGTTCAAAAATCCGGCTATCATAACCCAGTCCAGGTATCAAGTATATCTTCATATCCCCCTATTGGTTCTTAAAGTGAATCAACTTTTCTTCTTTGATCATTTTCATCGTTGCTTGAGGCCATTTTTCCGCTCCATTCTGCGATACGTAACCTTTCTTAGAAATTCGATATCTAAATTTAGGACCGCCAAACATCATGCCGGTGAATCCTGAATCAAAAACTACTTGTCCAATTGAATCTGTTTTTACGGAGTCTAAGACAACTCCATTTCGGCTCAGAAAATACACATGTGCATCAGGTATAGGCTGTTCATTTTCGCTCGAAATTACGGTCACAACCAATACCTTCATCCCCTCACAGCTTGTCAAGAAGAAAGCAAGAAGAGTTATGCATGTTAGTTTCATTATTTATGTTTTACAACGTTCGTTTTCTCTTCCACTTCGTTTAGTTCTTGATCAACTTAGTTACAGAAACCCTATTTCCCGATTCCATGAGCAGCAAACACATCCCCGGAGTGGCTTCAAAATTTAATTCAGCCAGTTGGTTCCCTGGGTAAAACCCAGAGTAGACAACCGTACCGGTTAAATCCATGATTTTGAGTTGAGTTGACTCCTTATATTGGGTCAGGTCTATGGACAAATGCCCGTTTGTTGGATTTGGGAATACTCCGATTCTACTATTAGCCATCTGGCCTATACCGATTGTGCTTGAATTCATATTAAGTTTCAATCCAACGGGTCGATGGTCTGAAACGTACCGATCATAGTTCGCCATTCCGCCAGACATAAAATCATCTATTTTGATGGTCTGAATTACTGAGCCCACATTGGAAAAATCGCCAAACAGCTCGTTTGTCATTAAGATATGATCCAGGTGAGAAGGCCATCCAGGATAAGACCAATCGCTTATCGGACCGTTTGCAATGTCCTCATCTGCAAATAAATAGTTGGTTGAATCATCTAA
>CAYZWM010000025.1:15923-25492 GCA_964482155.1 uncultured Chitinophagaceae bacterium
GACATCGCTTAAAATGTCGTTTAGATCTCCGATAACCATTACCCGTGAAGAAGATAAATTTTCATCAATGTATTTCTTAAGCAGGGTGTTGGCTTCATACCGCCTGGCTTCCTCGTCCGAAGAATTTCCCTTATCGAGTTTGCCATCTCCACAACATTTGAAGTGATTGTTGATCACAGTAATGTCTTCTCCCTTATACGTGAACTCAATGACCAATGGTGACCTTGGGAATGCATTCCAGAATGGCGAGGTATCATAGATCTTATATAGGGACTTTATGTTTATTGAGCTGGTTTTATAAACGTAGGCAAGTCCTCCGAAATAACCTTTTGCAATAAGGAGTTCGTAGCCCGGCAATTTATTGACCATTTGCCTACAGACTACTGTGTCATCAATTTCTTGTAAGCCAATTAAATCCACATCAAGGGATTCAATTATTTTACTGACCGAATCGACCGTTGCGGATCCGTTTTTGGGAAACCATTCTATGTTCCAGGTAACTACGTCAAACGTCGAATCCGTTCCAAATGAAACATCGCTCAGGCTTTGACCGTAAAGCTCCGCGCTAAGCAATAGAATTAAGATAGTCGATACTATGTTTCGAGTCATTTATGTGTTGATTATACGTTGTAGAGTCTTAAGAGTTCCATTCTTGATTTGCTTTAATTTATTCATTTTCTCAACCATTTTAACGTTAGAATTATTCCCACAAGGATTCCAATCCCAAATGAGACAGCGGTTAATCCGAACAGGTTGAGGGTTTGAAATTTTATGGCTGTCCCAGCAACCATACTTAGTCCAACCGATAGGAATAAAAATGCTCCGAAGTGAAAAAAACTTAATGGTTTCTTCAGGGTTAATGGGTTGTCATTCCAATGTGGTTGACCAATTTCTCGTCCGAATATCGCTTGGTTCAATTTGGAAATGATCGGTATGGCAATACTGCCAAAGATCAAAGGCATTAAAATTGAAGCGAAAAGTCCTTGCTGGGGCTCTACTCCAAAAGGTGATATCAAATTAAGTACGCTGAAAACGGCTAAGAGAATTGCTTTTATTTTTCCTGTTCTGTTCCAGTCTTTCATTTTTCTATAATTGGTTCTTAGAGGCCATCTAAAAAGTCGTTAGAGCAATACTCCGTTTTTACTTCATTAGTTTGTTGTAGTAAGGCAATATTAGTTCTTCTAATTTTTTCCGTTGTACTTTAGTCAAAGTATGTCCTCTAGGCGGATAGGATTTAGTTGGAACAATTGCTAATTCAATGAGGATTGCCTTTATTATTTCACCTCGGTCAATTCCGCGAGATAGTATTTTGAACGTTGTGTTATTTTTAATGACTGGTCTATCCCACTTTGAGTTTTTAAATAACTGGGATGAAATCGAAAAAACGTGCGCAACACCAATCCAATCATCTGGAACCATTTCAATAATCGCTTGTATATCTCTTTTGGTAACTGAATGTTTTAGTCCAGAGTAGATTTTTTCTGTAATTATTCTCATATGGATTATTAAAGCGAACGGTTTTATTTGGATACACGTTCATTTTATATGGTAACTTACACATCGTTTTGGAGAATATGTGCATGCATTTTAGCAAAAAGGTCATTAGCCTTATTTTTTTATTTCAATTTCAGTTCCAATCGGAACGTTCTTATACAATTCTTCAATTTCGCTGTTGGTCACTGCAATGCACCCTACTGTCCAATCAAAAAATTGGTGGAATTTCCCAATTAATCCCGCTCCGTTTCTAAGTCCATGAATTTTAATTAGCCCCCCTGCCGACTGATTAAATTTCTCTGCATGTCTCAAGTCTGACTTGTTTGGATTAGAAATCCCCAGGTTTAAATGGAAATCACTAGTCGGGTTTTTATCGTTAATGATATAAAACCCTTCGGGTGTTTTTTTGTCCCCCTTAAATTCTTTCGCTCCAGTAGCTTCTTTCCCTAAAGCAATTTTATACGTTTTCAATTTTTGTCCGTTAGAATAAACTTCAAGTTTCCTTTCGTGTTTAATTATTAAAATCTTATCAATAGGTTTTGTGGTATCAAGTTTGTTCTCTGGCCAGAAATAGAACCCTAAAAAGCCCATTACAATTAGAAGCGAAATGTATTTAACTGTCTTTTTCATTTACTGGATAATGGCCAACAATGGCACTTAATACTTCATTTCTCTTCTCTCAAAATACCAGGTAATATAGTCGTTCATCAATGCTTCTCTTGAGATCGTGGATTTTAGCAGAAAGTCCTCTGGAAGAATTAATTCCAACGTCCGGTTAATGTTCAAGTTCAATATGGGTTGAGCAAAAAATTTGGAGGATTTAGATTGGTGGTACCATGGTTGTTTTACCGGATTAGAGTACTTCCCTTCATATTTATACTCAAAATTTTCGGTAACGATTCTTATGTCAATAGTGTTTGAGAAGTCGGTTATAATAAAATAAGCTATGGTATCAAATCGTTCATTTAGATATACGTTGAACGTATCTAAGGATTGACAGCCTTTAAAGAATTTTTCATTTTGTTCTTTTGTTGAATAACGCACCTTGAATTGCCAATCAAGTTCATACCATTTGGCCACTTGTAAAATCGTCTTTTCGTTTACAAATGAATTTAGATCCATGTCTGTCAATTTAGAAAATGTCTCTATTGGGTTTTCAGAACTTGATAAGGCTTCTAATAGTTCTGTTATTAGGGTATCATTGATTTGGGTTCCCATTTTATTTTTAAGTATCTTATGTTTCCTTACATAAGTTTTTGGTTCAAAAGTAATTTTGTACTTTTCCTTCCAATAGTCACTTATTATATACGATTTTTCGGAGTTAGAATAAGTGACAGTCAAGACCTCTGTCTTGCCTTTTGTTGTACCGTGATCGTCAAATTGATACCAACCAATATGTGACATAATTTGTATCGAGTCAACCTGTTCGCCTTTCAAGAGTATAGCCTGTGCCCAAGAGGTGGTATAGAATATGACGAATAATATGGGGAGTATCAATCTCATTTCTTCAATGTATTAAAACGTAACGTATGTCAGTAGTAGCAAATCTTGCCGCTTGCCTTCTTCGGTTATTGCTAAAGCAAAGTGATTATTCATTTTAGATTTTGAGATGGGAAGTTTAATGTTCCTGTTTCTTGAAAATTTGTTCAAGTGTCGATCTATGAGTCGTGTACTTGTACAGTTTTTCGTCCTTAAGCACCGAGGTCAACAACAGGTCTCGGATGGCATCTTGACCTTTTGCTTCTTTATCAATACTAATTAAATGGTTCAATAGAAGATCATAGTACTTATGGACAAGAACCGCTTTATAGCTTTGAACCGAGTCGGAATACATAAACTGAAAATCCTTAAAGTATAAATCCGTGAACTTGTAGTATTCCTGATCATTAATTTTTGGGAATTTGTTAATTATTTTCAATGCCTTACCCGTATTGGGTGGTTGCGGGATATTCATAAACCCCCATATCTGTGTGCCACATGCATCCATACACCGAAGGAAGAAAATACCTTTTTCAGTGTCTGTCTTTAGATTATATGAATTGATATCAAAATCAAATTTGGACAAGTCGAATGGCTGATTTTTATTCCCATTCGCGACGAATAATGTGCGGTAATAGTAATCTACAAGGACAACTTGTTGGATGTCTGAAGAGAGCAAACTGTCCACTAGAGTTATATTGTCTGGTCCCCCTTCTTCCCTCATGTTCTCACTGACTTCTCCTACTATATACATTGATTTCAGCGTGTTCATATCCGGTAGCTTCAAGAATTCCTGTTTCAGGATCTTGCTTTTTGCTTTTATACATTCAATTACAAAAAGAGCGGTGCTCCTCAAGCTGTCCGTTTCGTTCGAGTTTTTGAGTTCTTTTATTTTCTGTTTGGATGGTTCTGCCCTAAACATGTAGTCCTTGTAGGCCCTTCCAAGCTCAATAAGTCCTTCTTCATACGTGTTCTGCGCTTGTGTAGTTACAAGTGCTGTCAAACAAAACAATGTGATAATCGTCTTTTTCATAGTTTTTCTAATTTGTTATTAATGTTTAGTCTAAAACGCGTTTCCATAATCACTGTAGGTTTACCTCTGGTGACTATTGCATTATTCGAAACGGTAGCCACTAAGGCTTTATGTGTTATGGTTTATTATTACTATTATTTTCCTTTTCGGACAAATGACATAAAAATCTATATCTCCTACATAAGCGGTACTGTCATTAAAGTCGTGCATAAAATACTCATATCCGTAATAATTCCCCTCTTCGTTAAGTATGTCATCTAACTCAAATTCAAGGTCATCAAGTGAACTGTAAGCAAAGTCCAAAAACATTTGTTCCGCTTGGTCAAATGGCGTTTTTTTCCAAAACTCCGATTCCCAATGGCTCCTTAATTCAGTTCTTGGGTGTTTCGAGAAAAAAGCATCATTCGGGTTCTTGAAATAGCTCGCTGTACTATTGTCAATTTCATAAATCCAAATGGAATACCCATCTCCATTAAACGCTCGTACAGATTCAGATATATAAATTGATTTGCCCTTATTAAATTTATATCCCGTAGTTTCAAAATTGTAATTTTTCTCTCGAATTTTTTCTATTGGGATCCAAACAAAGTCAGAACCTGGAAGTAGCCTCCAATAAAACCCTGAAACAAGAAATAAAATTAACAATAACGCTGAATTTCGGTGTAATTTTCGCTTGTCTTTTTCTCTAAACGCTTTGATCACTTTAAATCCGATAATTGGATAAGAAATCAGAAACACTAAACTTAACAATAGAAAAGTCAAAATCATTTAGGATGCTTATTTATTCATGGTGACTAAGGATTTTACTGTATGTCCTGCTCTATCTCTGATCATGCAAAGTAAGTGTTTGACCGATTCGTTTGGCAGAACATGGTGTATACATTTGACGCTTTCGCTCTGGTTTATTTCAGACGCTAAATTAGTTTTATTTTTTGTTGGCAATCGTTCATAATCAATAAAATACCATGTACCCCAACAGGATGCTGATTACATCTCTAAATCCATGGGCAATGATCACTTCAAAGGCCGACCCCCTTTTGATAAATACCATCCCATAAATTACGCCCCCTATTCCACTCGTAACTACACTATCAATTCCCTGATAGTAATGCCCCATGGCAAAAACAAAAGATCCAAGAATCAAGGCAATATATAGCCCTGTGTTTCCAAATTTCTTTTGAAACTGTACCAGCCCAAACGTCCTCCATAATTCTTCTGAAATTCCGCCTTTAAATATGACCAATATCAACCAAAGCGGAAGATGGTTTAAATCCGTAAAATATTGACTAAAGTCAATGGCGTTTTTAGGTTGTGCAGGTATAAGTTTACTCACTATTGGACCAATAACAAATAGGGCCAGAATGGCTATAACCGTTCCCAATCCAAGTCCAAAAAACAACTGTTTTTTTAGATTCCTACCTGACTTGAAAATAAATTGTTTCAAGTTCTCTTTTTGAAATTTCAACAGTAGAAAGACGACGAGAACAAAGAAAACACCCAAAACCATAGCCCCGGTAAACAAGTCATAAAAAGAGGTGATTGCAGCACCCGTACCATTTGCCATATAGAATGCGGCTTCTACCTGACCAATCCAAAGTATGATTATGAGGAGTATAACTAGTGACTGTTTGGTGCCTTGTTTCATTTAATTTTTGTCAAACGATTGGCTAAACTACGTTTTTCTTTAATCATCATACGGAGTGAACTGTATATCATAGCCAAAAGCATTACCCTTTGGAGGCTCTTCTGACTCCGTTTCAAAAACTTCGATTTGACCTATTACCTTAAATCCAACTTGTTCTCCAATAACCTTGATCATCTTTGCTGATTCATCAGTGGATGAAGCCCACGTTTTCATACTCATCCAGGCTTTTCCTGATCGACAAGAATACCCCTCGGCCAAATCACCCACAACTCCATCTGCAAGAGATGTAAAGTGGTGATATGGTGTCCTGGTCTTGTCAAAACGTAACTTAAGTTTCCAGTCCTTCATTTCAAATGTTGCCCAATAGTTCGCATAAACTGGATTTAGCCTTCGTTCTGTTTTTCTTTTAAGACTATTTTATTGCTTTCAAATCCATTCTTTAGTAGACCGATCAAGTCGTCTTTATCTATATCTGTTGGCATTGATTTAAAGGATATATAGTAGTACACAAACTTTGAAACCTTGAACAGTATACCCTTTTCAGAAATTAAGCATTTTCGCATGATGCTAAATGAATAGGAATTGGATTTTTTATCTATGGTTATTTTCAGTCTATCCTTTGATATTTCAAATTCTAAAATTTTATTAAATTTAGATTCCTTTTCTTTTTTCTTTATCCACCGCTGTTCTCTTGATGGATATTTTATAAGTTCAAAAATGCCAATAGCGATAAAAGGGATGCCTGTTAATCGGTTTTGCTCGCTAGTTATTGAAATCAACACACCAAGTACCAATAAAGCAATAGCAACGTATAATTCGTTTCTTCCAAGTGCAAAATAATTGAAAGAAAACTCAGCGTGTTCTTGCAGCAGTTCTCGAGATTGTTTCTGATTAATTCTTATATCCATAGTTCATTTGTTAATTACACCACCTGTTGTATGGAGCTTTAACTTCAGCGTAGGCATGAATGCCATTTATTTTTTGTTATTGATCTTCATATATTTTCAAGTTGTTCTCTTAATTCAGACAACGTGGTTTCTGAAAATTCCAATTCATTTAGTGGCTTGTCTGTTATTGTCATTTCCTTGAATGCGGTCATCAGTTTACCGTTTTCATTTTTCATTCCGATAATAGTCACACGACGACCGGCTGGCACATTGGAAAAGACATACGTACCATCAATCACGTTGGCTTTAAGTACGCCGTCAATATCACTAAACACCATTTTTAGTTTGGTTTTTGGGCCAACAGGAGTTTGGACCAATACGTCTAAAGTTTCTTCTGCATCAATGAATCGGTCACAATTAATCCATCCTAATTTGGAGACACTAAATACATAAAAGTTTAATTCAGCATCATCCATATTTTGAACAGGGGTGTTCTCATATTTTGAATATTTACTATTAAAGGATTTCAAATATGCCTCATTGGTTTTATATAAAGGGATTACGTTACCTCCCTGAATAAAAAGCAGTCCCCTTCTTTCTATTATTTCTCCATATTTGTTGGTACCTGGCTCAAGTTGAGGAAGGTCTTTTAAAAATCGAAGCAGTTCCTTTCTAGTTGGTTCTGAAACTGGCGTTTTCACCTTGGCATTCCGAATAAATCCATTCGTAGTGATATTCATTTCACATTCGACCCCATAGTCATTCCAAGCAGTAAAATTTGGGAAATCATTCGTGTTAAGAGTAGATTCTATTTCCTTTTTTAAACTTTCTGTAAAATTGTAGGATTCAATGTAAAAGTCTAGCGGGTTCCAATAGAATCCGGTATCAACATAATCTTTTGGCGTAAAATTATACGAAGTAGAATCATCATGTTCTGGAAACCACCAACCGAAAGAACCTAGTTTCAGCGTTCGTTTAACAAGGTTTACCGTATCTACACGCCAATTAGTAACGGTAGTGTCAGTTGAACTTGTTTCATCCGCATAAAACAGATTCATCTTCCGATAGTCGTTTCTTTCTTTTGGTAGATGTACCACTATCCTTTTGTTGGGTTTTAAGTCAAGATCTTTCCCTTTTGAGGAGGCTTCAATGTGTAACATACCAGCCGTCTCAAGTAATTTGTTATCGGACGTTGTTGAAAGTTCGGCAAGAACAATATCTGACTTAGTATAAAATTCCTTTAACTCAATTTTAATCGAATCAGTGACAGGACTTCCGTCTGCGAATTGAAATGTTTCGGCTCCAATAAATATTCGCGTCCCTTGAAGACCAAATATGGTCGTATCAGAAGTTGGATTAATCGTATAATTAACAACGGGAAATTCAATTTTATCAACTGTCCTTTCTTCAGTAGCTTCTTGGCTGTTTCCACAACTCACTATCAGAAAAGACGCAACGCCTAGTATGGTTAGTTTCAAAAATGTTTGTTTCATTTTATTCTTATTGTGTCCTGGTTAGTTTATATAATTTGTCTTTCTTTTAGGCAGGATGACTTTATTCACAGTGTTATTTACTCTTCTAATTTTCGATCGTAAATTTCATAACTCTCCTTATCATAGCACACAAATACTACTTTTTCGAGCTGTGTATTCACGTTGCTTTTTATTGTTTCGATAGCAATAGATGCCGCCTTTTCCTTTGGAAATTTATAAATCCCTGTACTAATATTCGGAAAAGCGATTGATTTGATATTATTCTCACCGGCAATTTTCAAGCAGTTTTGATAACATTTTTCTAATTTCTCTTCTTCTTGAGATTCTCCGTTATTCCATCGAGGTCCGACGGTATGAATGACCTTTTTTGCGTTTAGGTTTCCAGCCGACGTAATAACCGCTTCGCCCACCTTACAACCACCCTGTCTGTTTCTGATTTTAATGCAATCTTCAAGTATTTGTTTGCCTCCTGCTCTGTGGATCGCACCATCAACGCCACCACCTCCAAGTAATGAGGTATTGGCTGCATTGACAATGGCATCAATTTCAATCGTTGTTATGTCACCTAGTATTAAATCTATTTGCATTTTACTTCGTATAGATAGCGGTTGCGTTCGGTTTCTGTCGATTTTTTTAGGAGAGGAAAATACGCGTAAAAGTTGAATTAATTAGTAGTACATACTTTTTTTGAGCCTGAATATTCCACGGGTTATTGGCATAGATGCACCTGGTTCATGTTTTGCGCTAATTAATGTCCCCTTGCTGTCGCATAACTGTCGCAACCATGCCTCATCGGTTTCATATTCTATGATAGCCTACTCCTTATCTTTGCCCCATAAAGAAATCAAAAAAAAAAATGAATCCCGATAATATTAATTTAAGAGATATTAAAAAATTGAGACTGGAACGTCATTGGTCACAGGATCAACTCGCAGAAATGACGGGATTAAATATTCGGACGATTCAACGAATTGAAAATGGAGGAAATGCCGGTTTAGAATCGTTAAAATCGTTGGCAGCTGTTTTTGATACAACCATCGTTGATTCCAATAAGAATGAAGAAATAGAACAGGTTCGAAAGGAAGAAGAGTACGTTCAAAATGTGAAAGGATTCTATAAACTGTTAGCCATTGCCGTGTTGAGTCTGGTCGCTCCCTGTATTATGGCAATCGACGATTCATCCAATTGGAGTATTGTTTTATGGATTCTCCTTTCCTGGGGCGTGGTGTTGGGAATCTATTCTCTTAATGTTTTTGATTTCTTTGGAGAAGAATGGAAACGCAAAATGATTCATAATAAATTCAAAAAGAACTAAAGAAGGTTTAATTGGGGACAGCGTTTTGATGTAATGCACTTCAACCTTTCTCCCAATTCACAAATGGGTTAGTAATGAGTGAAGAATTATAATATTTAGAATCTGTAGACACTTCATCTCCAACCCATTCCGGTAGCTGCAATTCCTGATTTTCACTTTTCAATTCAATTTCAGCAATTATTAAGCCTTCATTCTCTCCTTTAAATACATCAATTTCCCAATT
>CAYZWM010000026.1:0-4109 GCA_964482155.1 uncultured Chitinophagaceae bacterium
CAATGTATGCCTGTAAGCGGTAATAACGGGTAGCTCGATGTGTCTTTCATGTCTCTAAACCATTGATGTAGGTCGAGGTAGTCGTAGTGGTTGAGGTCGAAGTGATGTTTAAAGGAATTGTAGTTCGTTGAGTCGTTTTTATATCTCCAATAGTAATTGGGGATGTATTCTGGGAAGTAGCTTCCTTTGCCAGGCGCAAACACCATTTGCAGATTAACTCCCAACGCATTTAGAGTATCACTAACCTTGACCCATTTTCTTACTTTTTCACGAATCACTGAATCTCCCAAAAAGTCCATGCCCAAATGAGCCTCGATGTACGGGGTTTCATAGAGACAACTGTTTTTTCCGATGATGACATATTGAGCATTCGCTTCTCGATACAGGTTGTAATCAATTTGGTTGATTAATCGAACCAGTGGACTGCGAAAGCCAAAAGAATCTGTACAATACCTATCCATCTGTTTTTGGTAATCTTCGTTCAACCAACTCGATAGGGTGATGGATGGTTTATGATGTACACCAGATGCGCCTTTGAGAGGGGTGAACTTTAAGACATCAAAACTGCGCTGAATGAGTGGCAATACAAACAGCATAGCTATAAGAACAAGGTAGATGCGATATGTCCTTTTATGAATCAAAAGCGGAAATATATGAATGGATTAAAGGCACCTGTAGCCAAACTCGATACACTTAATGTAAAAATAACGATAGCAAGCATGAAATACACGCCTAAACTTTTGGAAGAATAGGATTGATTGTAGAAATGTGCTTTCCAACGACCTCCGAGTCGCGTAAAGGAAAGAAATGAAAACAAACCGGCAATCAAGAGAATCACAACGAGTTTTTTGCGGTATAAATAAATGGGCATACCGCCATCAAATGCAAAAAGTTTTTGGTAGAAAAACCCGGCATCCTGAATATTTTCAATCTTAAAAACAACCCACCCAAGTAAAACAATTAAAAAAGTGAACACCGTTCTGGGCAATCGATATCTATTCGTTTTTGCCAATCCGGTTAGACGCTCAATAACCAGAAACAAGCCATGGAACGCACCCCAAAGCACAAAATTCCAACTCGCACCATGCCACAAACCAGACAACAGGAAAACGATGAATAGGTTTCGGTAGGTTTTACTAATTCCGGAACGATTTCCTCCAAGGGGAAGATACAGGTAGTCTCGCATAAAACTGCCTAAGGTAATGTGCCATTTGCGCCAAAATTCAGTAATTGATATGGACGTATATGGAGAATCAAAGTTTTCGGGAAACCTAAAGCCCAGCATCTTCCCAAGGCCAATTGCCATGTCAGAATAGCCGGCAAAGTCAAAATAGATTTGGAAGGTGTAACAGGCTATGCCTAACCAGGCAATACTTGATGTTAATTCGATCGGACCAAGGCCAAATATTTTGTCAGCGGTAAAAGCCAATGTATTAGCGATGAGGACTTTTTTGCCCAAACCAATACAAAAGCGAATAAAGCCCTCAACGATATTTTTATTGGTAATAACTCGATGTACAATTTGTTTGGAAATGTCTCCAAACCGTACAATTGGACCAGCAATAAGTTGCGGGAACATCATTATGTACAGGACATAATCTGAAACCTTATCGAGCGGTTTTTGATGACCTCTGTAAATGTCGATGGAATACGTTAGAGTTTGAAACGTATAAAAGGAAATTCCAATGGGTAAGACAATTTCTGCCAATGGAATGGCACTCATTCCTATTGTGTTTAAGAACCCATTGACATTGTCGACGAAAAAATTGGCATACTTAAAGTAGGCAAGTAAGCCCAGGTTTAAACTGATGGATAAGGCCAACCACCTTTTTTTTAGTCGATTGTCGAGGGCGAAATATAATCGATGAACAAGGTGAAAATCGATGATGGTAGAAAGCAGTAAAATGAAGACGAATTTGGGCGCTCCCCAGGCATAAAAAACGACACTACCCAGGAGTAACCAGTAATTTCTGAAACGGGTTGGTAAAAGGATATATAGGATGAAAAATAGCGGTAAAAAGTAAAAGAGAAACGGAAGCCCACTGAATACCATATATTTTGATCCTCTATTTTAGAAAGTCCTGGAGCCTGCCAAAGTAGGATGTACCTACCTCAAGGCGTTGCCCATTTCGAAACGTTACTGTATTTTTTATTGTTTCGTTCGATTTGATCAGGTTGGTGTTAACCAAAACATCAGGGCCAACCATGATAAACCCATCGCTTACAATAATATCTGCAAATTCTGAAATATTGCGTTTACTGTCTACACTTTGTTCATCATCGAAATAGATACGGGTGCCATTCTCTGTTTTTTGAATGTATGTAATTTTGTCAACGGAGGTAAATATGAGCCCTGTGGAGGTTATGACCGGGATTTTAGTAAACTTACTTTTAAGAATACCATTGACCATTTGATACGCTCGATTGACGTTCATTTTTCGTTTGATCACATCCTTTACCGCATTTTGTAATTCTTCAATATCCAGGGGTTTGAACAAACACGTAATTCCTGAATAGGTCAAGGCTTTGATGGAGTATTCGTCGTAAGCGGTTACGAAGATGATGTCGAAGTTTATTTCATCCAGTTGTTGTAAAATTTGGAAAGAATCCCCTTCTTTTAGACTAATATCTAAAAAGACCAAGTGCGGTTGGTGGGTTTCGATTGAGGCTAAAGCACCTTTTATGTCTTCCGCCATATCAACCACACGCACTTCTGGGCAAAAGGCGTCAATTAATGTTTTTATGACTTCACGACTCTTTAATTCGTCATCGACAATGATTGCGTCAAGCATCTTCTTCTTTTATCTGGGTTACAATCGGAAGGAATAACGTTACTCGTGTACCTATTGGGTTTTTATCATCATCAAATAAGTCCATGATAAAAAATTCCGGAGAAGTAGATTGATCTTGTGTTAAGATTTCAAGGCGTTCGCTCGTTAATTTTATCCCTTGCGATTTGTGTTTTTTAGTTCGGCTCGCATTAAGCTCTGCACTTTTTTCACGACCAATACCATTGTCTTCAATTTGGCATCTTAACTTATCTCGATGTTTTGTGAATGTTACCGTTAATTTTCTGTTCTCTGCCTTAGGCAGCAGACCATGAATTATCGCGTTTTCGACATAAGGCTGGATGAGCATGCTCGGTACGTAGGTTTGTTTCTTGTCCAGTTTTTCATCAATAATAATAGAAAAATCTAACTGATTTTCCATTCGCAATTTTTCGAGATCTAAATAGGTAAATAACCAATCGTTTTCTTCCTGAAGTGTGATGTATTTTACCCGCGAGTTTTGCAAAATCATTCGCATCAGATTAGAGAATTTGGTTAGATACGTATAGGCCTCTTTCGGCTCATTTTTCAAAACGAAGTATTGAATCGAGTTCAAACTATTGAATATAAAGTGAGGGTTCATTTGGCTTCTCAAAGCTTTCAACTCCAGATCAACCAACTTGTGCTTGTAACTTTGAGATATCGATCTGCTACGTTGTCTAAAAATGAGTGTGATAATCCCAATACCCATTAACCCAATCAATATTCTAAACCACCAGGTTTGGGTGTAAGGAGGTTCAACAACTACTTTGATAGATCGATCTTCTGTATTCCAGACACCTAAATGATTAGATCCTCTTACACGAAATATATAGTCACCAGGAGATAGGTGGGTGTAAAACGCTTCACGCCGAGTTCCTGAGTTAATCCATTCATTATCAAATCCTTCAAGTTTGTATTCGTACTGATTTTTTTCATTATTGGAAAAAGACAAAGCGGAAAATCCAAAACTGATTAAGTTCTCATTGTGCGAAATTTTTACCTCTTCTTGATAATTAATGTCAAACTCCAGACTTACCTCTTTGTTTGCCTTCTTGAACGATGTGAAGGCGATATTGGGAGCCGTTGAAGATCGTGGGATTTGGGTTGGTTTAAAAAAATTGAATCCGTTGAGGCCACCAAAATAGTAGGTATTGTCTTTCGATTTCCAATACGCACCCTCGTTAAATTCGAGGCCTTGCAAGTAATGGCTTAGGTCATACTGATTAAAGGTTTGGGTTGCCATATTGTATTCGACCAGGCCATCATTCGTGCTCAGCCAATACGTGTTTTTACCGCTTT
>CAYZWM010000026.1:4119-6445 GCA_964482155.1 uncultured Chitinophagaceae bacterium
ACCACATCGTTAGGCAAGCAGTTTTGAGAAGTAATTGCTTTAAAAGTAAGGGCTTCTCGATCAAAAATATTCAATCCACCACTGTACGTACCAATCAGAAATGAGTCTTTCGAAATTTTTTCAATACACATCATCGAATTGACTGATGGACTGGTGGAGTCATCTCCATGCTCCATAATAATGAGGTCTTTTCTCCTCTTATTGAAAATATGTAAACCGGTCCGAAACGTGACCAAAATGAGTTCATTTCGGTGCTTATTTTCAATGATCCGATATATCGGGTTGTTGTTGAGTGTAGACGATTGGTAGACGGTATATTTATTAGTAGACCGATCATACATGGCTAACCCCCATCGGGTAGCCAGCCATAACGTTCCTTCGCTGTCTTCCATAATGTGGCGAATGGCATTGACATTAATGGTTTCTTTTTGCGGGGGATGATGTTTGAACTTTCTGGTTTTTCGATCCAGGGAGAACAAGCCTTCGTCTCTTGAGGCCACCCAAAGTGTCCCAAAGCGATCTTCGTATATAGCCGTTACCGATTTGGTTTCTATATCGCCATCCTTAATAACTGGATAGACATTGATTTTTTCTGTTTTAGGATCGTATTGCGCCAGTCCGCCACCAAGCGTTCCGAGCCATATATCATTGTCTTTCGATTCGAAAATGAAATACACGGAGTTGTTCGTTAGTTTTCCATCCTTTTTGAAGTTTTTGAACAGGTTGAAAACTTTCATGCTGGGGTCGTACTTGCTGATACCGTTTTGGCAGCCAAACCAAAGTGAACCCTGATTGTCTTTAAATCCTTTATTAACCCGATCACCAATAATGCTTTGATAATCGTATGGATTATTGTAGTACGTTACGAAACGATCTCCGGTAAATTTTAATACACCAGCCCCGTTGGTTCCTATCCACAGACTGCCCTGGTCGTCCTGGGTAATAAACGTCGTGAATTTTGCATATCGAATTCGAGGGGATGGAATGGGGACGACCACATCGGTTTTCGTATCCCAGATTTGCAATCCCTGACCATTAGTTACTACGTATAATTTCGTTTTGTAATGAAGAATGTCGTTGACCGACTGATTGGAAAATGCCTGCAATGAACTAAAAGAGCGAAACTGACTTTGGTTGTAAAGGATGATGCCTTGTAAGGTACCAATCCATATACCTAGGCCATTGGCCTCTTTAGAAAAGGACTTAATATAGTTATTCGGTAATTTGCTGTTCTCTGTCGTGTACGATTTCCACTTGTTCTTTTTTACATCATACACAACCATGCCTCCACCATCAAGCCCAATGAGTAAATCTCCTTCAGCATCTTTGGTAATGCTATTGATTTGGTACTTGTTTTCACTGCTATCAATTCCATTGACGAAACGGTAATGCGTAAATGTTCTGTGTTTTTTATCAAAACGATCGAGATGTCCTGTATACATACCAACCCAAATAAACCCATCGTCGTCTTCGAATAAACTGGTAATATGGTTGTTGGAAAGCGACGTGCTATCCCGTAAATCGTTTTTGAAAATTTGAAATTCGTAGCCATCGAATCGATGTAAACCTTCGGCGGTGCCAAACCACATAAACCCATCTCGGCCCTGTACAATACCTGTTATGGTGCTTTGTGCAAGCCCATCTTCCCGACTTATGTTCTCGAAATGAACAAGGTCTGATTGGCTGAGTGCAATGCCAGACCAAACGAGAATTAGACTCAGAAAGAGAATGCGTTTCATTCCGGTTAAAGCTTACTTAATGCAGCCAAAAAGTTTTCTTTACGTCGTTTTGAAACATCAACAGAATCGCCGTTAGACATCACTACATATCCTCCTTCACCTCGTACATATTTCTTCATTTCGTGTAAGTGAATGAGAAAGGATTTGTGCACACGGAAAAAATCATAATCCGAGAGTAAATCTTCATATTCCTTAAGGTTTTTTGAGACCGTTATGCGCTCACCTGTTTTGAGAAAGAAATAGGTGTAGGCACCATCGCCTCTGAGGTAAATAATATTATCAATCTTAATAAATATTAACCCATCAGAACTGGAAATAGCAATTTGTTGATTGCTTTTGGTGTTTTTCATGTTGTTCACAAATACCTCAAAGTTCTTATTCACTTTATCTTTTTCGCGTTTTTCCTGGGCACGTGATATAGCCTCTTTAAGCAAACCTAAATCAATGGGTTTTAGAAGGTAATCTATGGCTGTTGTTCGGAATGCTTTGGTCGCATATTGTTGATGGGCGGTGGTGAAAACGACTTCAAAATCTATTGTTTCGATGGCTTCAAAGAGGCCAAAACCATCTCGTTTAGGCATTTCGAT
>CAYZWM010000026.1:6455-13572 GCA_964482155.1 uncultured Chitinophagaceae bacterium
AAACGACGTCAGGGCTGTTTTTTTTGATGGCTTTAACTCCGTTGGTTACAGAGTCAGCCGTGGCAACAACAGACACTCCTTCAACCATATTGTGTAACATGGCTTCAAGGCCTTCTCTACTTTTCTGTTCGTCATCGATGATAATTGCGGTAAGCATAGGCAAAGGTTATTAAGTTTTTGAAAGGATAAGTTGCATAAAATAGTTGGATCCCCAATCCAATTGGTAATTAATAAACTGATTTTCTTGTAACAGGTCCAGGCGATGTAAGGTCAATTCAGTTTTTCCTTTAACCTTTACATGGATTTGCTCTTCAGGTCTGGGTTTGATATCCAGGCAAAGTGCAATGGAGTTATTATCTTCTTTGATCTCGATATTCAGCTTCATTTTTTTCTGAGTCAAACTCAATAAAAGAGCGTTTTCGATCAGACTCTGAAAAATGAATGTCGGAATAGGAGTTTCTGAGTTTAGTTGCTTACGGTTAATTTTGGGAATGTGTTGACCGGAAAATCGAATTTGTTCCATGGCCAGATAATCACTTAGAAAGTCCATTTCTGAGCCCAAGGGCGTCATTTGATCGTTGCTGCTTCGGATTGAGTTTTTGTACATCCGATTAAAAATCTGCAGCGTTTCGAACGCTGATTGATTGTTCTTAAGAATGACATCGGATTGAATTGCGTTAATCGCATTCAATAAAAAGTGGGAACCAACAAACGCTTTAAACGAGTTTAATAAACTATTGGCGATATGGGGATTCTCCTTGTGCATAAAAGCGCAATTTCAATAATTCAAGTCACTGTTCCAAAACTAAAGCGGAATAGTGATTCTTTTCCCAATTGAAAGGAAACACCTTAAGGTGTGTACGAAAATAAACGTAAAGAAAAGTGCTTAGTGCACGATCAATTTGCGCGATTCCATTTGGTTTTCACCAATGATTGTGACCACGTAAATCCCTGTATTTAAATCAGAGACTGTTGTCATTTTATCTGTTGTAGAAATCGTTTTAGCCAGTTGGCCATTTATTGAAAATATAGAAATCTGAACTTCTGAATTCAGGTTGTGCGTAATGTGAATCGGGTGCAACGCTTGTGCAGTTGGATTTGGGTACACGTTGATTTCGAGTAATTCGGTTTCTTCCAACACTGAATTGTTTTGTTGGGGAATTTGTGTTTGGTCAACTTGTATTGTTTGAATAACAACAGAGCAACGACCTGTTTGATACAAGGTTGAATTACTTTGTTGGATAACTTTCGGGTTTTGTGTCTGTGGAACGATCATCGCAATACTTCCGTTCTCGCCATCATCATCCTCATCTTCATCAAAATCGTCAAACACCAAGGTATCGCCAACGGTTATGTCCCCGATGGTTTTGATAACGATTGTGTCCCTTTTAGCCGTGGTAGAAGTCGATTTTTCCTCCTTCTTCTCCTTTTCTTCATCAGCAAAGGCATTGAGTTGAAAGCCAAAAAACACAACCCCAATCGCAAACAGATATTTAATTACTAAACGTACCATATTAATTCTATTGTAAAGATAAAACAGTCATTCTAATTTCTTTGTGTTCATTTAACCAACGGCAGGCTTTCATTGACAAACGGCCTGAGATTGAGTTGACTCAGGCCGAATCTATCTTAAAAGTCTAAAAAAGTTGAAAAACAAAAGGTTGGATAAACCTGGATTTTACCGGTTTTCCCGCCTTTTTTCCTGGAATCCATTGTGGCATCAATTTCATTACCCGGTTTATCTCTCGCAATGCCGTTATAGACATTTCATTTTTTAAGGTTTTGATCTCCGATACATTCCCGTCCTCATCAACTACAAATTGGATGAGTATATTTCCTTCATCTTCAAAGTATTCTGCGAGGTAATTAATGTGTTTGTCGAAAAAGGCCGATAAGGCTTCCTGTCCCCCTGGAAAAGAGGGTTTAATATCAACCCAATCCGATATTTCAGAACCTGAAGTAGAAACTGGTATGAATGGCATGGTTGCCTTGCTCAGTTCGAGAGGTTTTAATTCACGCCTGGCAGGAAACAGCGATGTCATATTGGAAACAACTTTGATTCGCGCATCTGGTCGATAGGGTTCCGTTTTTTTTCTGCGGCGCAACGTTTTTTTAATCGGAGGCGGTGGTATTGTATGTGCCATAATTTGAGCGCCATAAACCTCATGAATCGGAATGGGTGTTCCAATAGTGGCAGGTTGATACGCTGTCCGGTAGGAAAATGCCCACAAACTCAAACTACACGTGCATATAAGACCAATGCAAAAGTTTCGGAACCGATTTTTATTCAATGATGTTCGCATAGCTTCTGTTTTAGAACTAAACGATTTGCAACACGTGTTGTGATAAAAGAGACTCTGGTTTTTGACCAAACGTCAATCTGGATATACCAACGGGGTAATTGAGTCCGTTAGTTGACCATTTTCTGAAGAAAAGCGTCCATAAGAATAAGGTCTTGCTCTGAGTAAAGTACTTTTATGGAGTTGAAAGAAAGATAAATATGTCTGAGATCGTCAAATGAGTTGACGATATGCATATCGAAAAGGAAATCGTCGTGTTTTCTCGTTACTATAAAATCATAGTCACCAAAAAGTTCTTCAAAAACCAATAACGTCGAGTCGAAATAACTTCCAAAGGCATTAGGATCAGGCAATTCAACGACAAACTCGTATCCAAGTTCGCTGCCCAGGTGCTCAAAAGGTGTAGTCAACTTGGAGTCTTTAAAAAGAACTTTCTGGGGATCGATATCGTCGACCTGGTGGGCATTAATAACCGAAATTATTTTGGAAGGTAAGATCTTATTGTATTTAGCCAGTAAACGTGGAACGGAGTCAGATATACGGGTGTATACAGGTGCGCTATACAACGTACGAGAAACCATGGCCTCAGCCACACTGTTTACGTCAGAGGCATTATAGTGCTTGGCACTCCAGGGGCTGAAGTCACCCACAAGGGAAGTTTGCATAATCATGGAGTGAAGCAATTGAATTCGTTGCGGGGAAAGAACAAGGCTTAACTGAGATTGCTTTATCCAGAAGAGCTGAGCTTGCCCCAGTTCGATCTGCATGACTGTTTGCATAAACGTAGGTCCAACGGCCATTAAGATCATGGATGTGCTTCTGCTTTTCATATTTTGATCAATGCCAAAGGCGAGTGCGAGGCCAGTAAATCCAGTTTTAGGATCAAATGATACCGTTTTTTCAGGTTCTGGATCATTCGGATGGTTTTCGTAACCACCACGCACAGCGAGTTCGGATAGGGTATACGTGCTTGCAAAGGAGTCGTTGGTATACGCATCGACTTTACCATCTAAAGCCCCCTGGTATAACTGTTCGTTGATTTCCTGAATTTGAGATTGTATAAAAACGTGCCAAAGGCTGTCATTGACCATGGTTTGACTGAATGCAGAAATTGACGTAAAGAAAAACAGAGCAATAATTAGAGGTTTCATGGCTGCAAAATACTTCAAAGTGAGAGATTTGTGTTGGATTGGGTTACCTTTTGGCGATCCAGCGATTAATCAACAAATGAATGACATGAAGAAAATAGTTACCGGCTTGGCAGCCATTACCTTATTAGTAATTACAGGTATTTATATTTACAACAATATGCTGCGTTCGAAAGGTGCGGAGGAGGTCTTTCTAACCGTAAACTTTGAACTTCAATCGACTAAGGATACGGTTGTTGAAACGGCGTCTGGAATTGTCTTTCAGATTCCAGAAGATGCCTTTGCTGACGATCAAGGGAACGTTGTCTCCGATTATGTACTTGAGATTCAAGAAGCGATTACTCCGTTTGATATCATTTCCGCGGGATTGACAACCATGTCGGATTCTAACCTGTTGGAAACGGCTGGAATGTTTAAGGTGTCCGCCCGTGCGAACGGAGAGGAACTAAAACTGAGAACCGGTAAGGAAATTATGGTTGAGTTTCCAACGGATAACTACCAGGCTGATATGATGGTGTTCGAAGGGGTTGAGACTGATAACTCGATTAATTGGGTGAATCCAAAAAAAATCGAGAAAGACCTGATAACCCTCCCGTTCAAGGAATTGAATTGGTACCCACCAGGATATATAGATTCATTGGCTTCCTGGGGGTATGATGTTGCAAACAAGCAGTTTACGGACAGTTTGTATTACTCGTTTGACTGTTCCAATACCCAAGCATTAAAGTTTCAACCGGTAGGACCTCGCGATATAAATTCTGAACAAGTGATTGAAGGCCTAGAAATGGGAGCGGTAAGATTAGAAAGGGACAAACAACCTGTTATGTACCAGATGGATAGTATTGACCCAACTACGGAAGCAACAAGGAATTCGGATAAGAGAATTTGCCCGGCCTCCATTCGGGCGTTACAGACTTCCGCATTTGAGCAAACCTTTATAGCTACAAGAGAATTTGAAGAACGACTTGAGCATATTTTTTTGATGTGTGATGAAGACATTTTAAACATCTACATTTCAAATTTGGACAAAGACCTATACGTGTCCGACTCTTTGGCTGCGACTAATCTAAGTGGTTATGATCGGGAAGTATTCGAGAAATTTGTCAGGCAACGATTAGGCAACACAGCCAGTTCAAACCCAGCGTTTAGTCAATTACGTGCTTATCACCAAAAGAAAAAGGAGGCCTATGATTTGGCCGCGCGTAAAACGCGTGAAGCTATCGATAAAAAATATCGTGATGAGGAGCGGCAAATGACCAGTCGGGAAAAGCAAGCAAGAAATCAACGAAGAATTGATGAAGCCGATAACCATTCCAAGGAGTTAACGACGAATTTGAAAGAGGCTTTTAGACAAGCGGGACTGTCCTATCCAACTCCACAGCAACCCAAAAAGAACCGATATGTTTTTCCAATAACCAACACGGGATGGATTAATTTAGATCGGTACGTTATCCAACAAACAAGTCAACGTGAATCTATAAAAACCACCTTCAATGGCTTTGAGATCTCCATTGAATATAAGCCGCTGGAACTGACCATCGTTAATGTAAAAGATTACGATTTTGTTCGATGTTACTTAATTCCTTCGGGGTTAAACTCTTTCCAGCGATTGAAGTCAGAAGAGGATGGGTGTTTTGCCAAGTTGAATGAACTGTTCCGATATGAATTGGTTTGCGTAGGCTACAAAAAGGGCAAGTGGTATCTACATCATTCAGAAGATGTCCAAAGCGGTGTGCTGGACCCAATCAATCTTGAAAAGCGATCCTATAAAAACTTGAAAAAAGAATTGAATCAACTAGGCAATTCCAGTTCCAATTGGCGTATTGAAGACGACGTAAAATTTCACTTTGACGTCCAGAATTATTCAAGAATAGTGGATAAGAGAAACCAGGACGCAGAGTTAAGAATGCAGATCGAAGAGATCATTTGGCCATGTAATCAAGACGGTGAATTAGCACTCAGTTGTCGGGAACGTGTGGTTAAGAATGGGGAAGCATTGTTTAAACAGAAGTGTGCTGCTTGCCACGCGATAAACAGAAGAGTGACTGGACCGAAACTCAAGGGTTTGGTTGAGAAATATGACAACGATTTGGATTGGTTGATACGGTTTACTCGAAACAATATTGAAATGAGAAAAAGCGGTGACGCTCGGGCAATTCAAGTTTATGACGAATATAATGGCTTGGCTATGAATATATTTACGCTTTCTGATAAAGAGATCTTGAGTATACTGAGTTACGCGGAGTGTTCAACATCTGTCCAGGAAGATGTCGAACTTCATTAAATCAAAACGACCACAACGGGAAAACATCCCCTTCCTTATAATCGGTGGATTCGGGAGGCAGTTCCAAAAAACCATTCACCCGAGTCAGATTCGCTAAATCGCCAGAACCATTTCCCTGGGAGGGTTGAGCCATTAACCGGCCATTTTCTATGTAGGTTATGACTTGCATATAATAGGTTAGGCTAGGCTTGAAGCTGATCGACTTGGATAGAATCGCCGTCTTTCTTTCAATAGGTAGTTGGAGCGATTTTTTGAGCCACGGCTCAAAAAATCGTGTCGCACAGGCAAAGGTCGCAATTGGATTGCCAGGAAAAGCAAAAACGCGACATTGGTCTTTGGTTCCAAACCAAAACGGTTTTCCAGGTCGCTGAGCCACCTTATGAAATAGCTTCTGTACACCTAGTTCTTCCAATACCTCAGGTAAAAAGTCAAACTTTCCACGGCTTACTGCCCCACTTAAAAGTAAAACGTCGTTGGACGCAAGTAACTCCCGAACACGAGTAAGGAGTTTGGATTTATCGTCTGGTAGATGCACCAATTGGGGTTGAATTTTATACTTTTCAAGTATGCTAGCCAAACTGAATACGTTGCTTTTACGAATTTGATGGGATAGAGGAGTTTTATCAACTTCCACCAGCTCATCCCCGGTACTAATCACAACCACCCTTGGTTGTTTAAGGACAGGAACTTGAGACTTCCCTACGGTAGCAAGTACACCAATTTCAGCAGCACCAATGAGGGTATATTGTTCTATTAACGTGTCTCCTTTTTGGTTGTCTACACCCTGGCCATGAATATTCTGCCGTTTTTGAATAACGTCAATACCTACATCAGCTGTTTGGCCTTTTACATCAATATCTTCATAACGTATTACCGTATCGGCATTGGCCGGTAAAACAGCTCCGGTCATGACCTCAATGGCCTTTCCTGCCTCGAGATCAAGAGGAGGGCTTCCGGCAGCTTGAATTCCCATAAGCTCAAAGGACTTCTGGCCGTTTTGGAAATCATCATATCGTATACATATTCCATCCATTGCCACTCGATTGAATGGCGGGAAATCGCGATCGGCAGAAACAGATTGGGATAAAATTCGGTTTGTCGCTTTATCTAATGAAACTGTCTCCTCACCAAAAGATGAAGTATGTGACAGAACCGCATGTTCGGCTTTTTGTACAGTGATCATAATTATCCTCCAATGGCAGCCATGCTTTCAAAAATACCTTCTGCTCGATTGTTTTCTGCCTCAAATCCGTCCTTCGGTTTGTTTGCAACGGCATCTCGAATTTGGGTTTCTATTTCACTATCGGAGCTATCATTACGGAGCAATTGGAGAATGTCTAACGCCGAGCCACCGTAGAGGCAGGTGTTGAGTTTACCAGTTGGGG
>CAYZWM010000026.1:13605-25155 GCA_964482155.1 uncultured Chitinophagaceae bacterium
CGAAGCCGATTGCACGTTCCGCAAAATGTTCTGGAGTATGATGCGATAATACCAAGATCTCCTTTCCAGTTTGGAACCTGATAGTTTTGACTCGTGGCGCTTTTTACAAATTCCTTTTTGGTTATATCCTTGAATTGATTGGTAAGAATACGTTCAATGTCTTTATACGTGAAATAGGATGGCTTCGTTTCTTCGGTGCCATTAAACGGCATTTCTTCCAAATAACGAATGCCTATTGCACGGTCTTTCGCCATTTCCGCCATAGGGAGAATGTCTTCTTCATTGACATCTTTCATAACCACCATATTCAACTTGACCGGAACGTTCTTTTCACAAAATCGGTCAATGGAGCGCATTACATTATCCAGTTCATCTCTTCGCGTAATTTCATGAAACCGAACTCGATCCAGGGTATCAATACTGATGTTAACTGTACGAAGCCCACTTGCGATAAGTTCATCGATATGAGGAAGCGTAAGCGTCGCATTGGTGGTTAAATGAAAACCATCCATAAGTTTCTGCTCGTTAACCTTCTTCAAAAAACCCAATAAACCTCTCCGAACCAAAGGCTCTCCCCCGGTTATCCGTAATTTGTTGACGCCCATATTGCGAAAAATTCCAAGCAATCTGAGCATTTCTTCGTAACTCAAGAGATCATTTCTGGAAACGAAATCAATGCCATGAGCTGGCATACAATACGTACACCTCAGATTGCAACGGTCGGTGACAGCGAGCCGAACGTAATTAATCGTTCTACCATGTGAATCTACTAAACTCATTTAACAGTCGGTATTTGGGTTTTGAAATAAGCCGGATTCATCTTCACCTTCACGAACGGTTAAGCACTTGAAGTCTTTTTCGATGAGAACAAACAACGAATCTTCCGTAGGAGTTTGTATTCCTACCTCTTCTGAATTGGGCCATTTCTTAGCCCATTCTGAATTCAGTGAAATTCGGATTTCTCCATTGGAAAAAGAAGCCAAAATTGGCTCAGCTGAATCATGGGTAAACAGGGTGTAAATAAACACGTCATTACCAAACCTGGTCTCCATAATCACTGGCTGCAAGTTGCCAATTTGCTCAACCTCGGATTGGCTTAATCGCAGACGTACTCTATTTGCTTGAATCCTGATTTTCATATAAAAATCAAAGATACAATTTCTTGCTTGTTTGTGATTGAATATTACAAACGCGACACGCAAATATTTTTGTATTTTTGGTGGAACTAAAAATAAAAGTAAATGAAAAAGATTGTAGGACTATTTGCTGTGCTTATGATAACGCTGACGCTTAATGCTCAAGACTCGATTAAAGCCGAGTTTAGTGTAGTTGATGTTTGTGATGGTACCGAAAGTGCATTTACTAATACCTCTAAAATACCCTCAAAGTTTGGAGCGTGTAATTACACCTGGAGATTTGGAGATGGATCCGTTTCTACTGATCAATTTCCAACTCACACTTATTCGCTAGACGACAACACAAAACATCAGGTTTTTAACATTACTCTCATTGTCCAATCCAAGGCAATCCCAACAGAGATTGACAGTGCTCATGGTTCAACAACTCTTTTTGCGAATCCGAACGCCTATTTTACATGGGATGTCATTAACAAAGGGAATACCCAGGATGTGGAGATTGATAGTCAAGCGACGAAAGACGCGACTAACTTTTATCAATGGACGTTAGCAAACGTATTAAAGAGCAACGATATAACGCCAACCTTTGTACACAGCGATGTGCAACCTTACCTGGACGGAAGCGATTATACCTTTACCCTGTACGTAAGGGCTGTTGAGGGCTGTGAAGCTACCTATTCAACTACATTTAACTATAACCCTCTTGGTGTTGACGATTTGGTCGAGGAGCGTGTTATTGCATATCCAAATCCGTCATCGGGCGAGATTTTCTTTACCCATACGTTTCAAGAAGTGAAAGTGATGAGCCTAACGGGTGAAATTGTTTTTGAAACGGACAGCAAGGTTAATCGAATTGGCGTGCAATTAACTCCTGGGGTATACATGATTCGGGCAAAGACCGATGGCCGTCAGTTTACGCAACGGATTGTGATCAAATAAGTTGATTTACAGAGAGGTCCAAACATAAAGAATCGATTACCTTTGCTTCATCAAATGACAAAGGTGTTTTTTCAAAAAGCAAACGTGAAAGGAACGGTAAAATGGGTTCGATTTTTTCTCTTATGTTTCGTACTGGGGTTGTTTTCTTGTGACTCTTCAACCATTTATAATGAGAATGAAGACCTGGTGGATGCTACCTGGTTAGAAACAGACACCCTTGTTGCCCGATTTGAAGTAACCGATACCAATCATTATCATAACGTTTTCCTAAATGCAAGATTCTCTGCCCTTTACCCAAAGAGCAATATCTATTTTAAGGCAATTTTGCTGGGACCCGGTGGTCAAAATATGACCGAGGTCAAAGGATTTGAGATTACAGATAAAACCGGCAAATGGCTTGGAAAGGGATTTGGGAGTTTGCATAGTTATGCGTTTCCAATATTCGAAGAACTGGCGTTAAAACAATTGGGTAAGTACAAGGTTAAGCTTATACCCTATATGAGAATATCCGAGCTAAAAGGTATTCACGATCGTGGAATTAAAGTAAATTTAGGACAAGAAATTTTTTAAGTAAATGAAATACGACGTAGTTGTAATAGGATCTGGACCTGGTGGCTATGTGGCTGCAATCCGATGTGCACAGTTAGGCATGAAGACAGCCATAGTTGAAAAGTATAACACCCTTGGTGGAACCTGCCTAAATGTAGGATGTATACCTTCAAAAGCCTTGTTAGATAGTTCTGAGCATTTTCATGCGGCAGGGCATAAATTCGAGAAACATGGTATAGAATTAAAAGATTTGAAGGTGAATTTCCCTCAAATGGTTAATCGAAAACAAGAAGTCGTAGACCAAATGACCAAAGGCGTTGCGTTCTTAATGAAAAAGAACAAAGTTGACGTATTTGTAGGCCATGGAAGTTTCATAGATAAAAACACCATTTTAGTAAAAGGCGATAAAGAGGAAAAGCTTCAAACCACAAATGCCATAATTGCGACGGGATCAAAGCCTTCTTCACTCCCTGGGATGGACATCGACAAAAAGCGAATTATCAGTTCTACGGAAGCGTTGGAATTGCCTGAAGTGCCAAAAAGTTTAGTGATCATTGGTGGTGGAGTAATTGGATTGGAGTTAGGTTCGGTTTACGCACGATTGGGGACTACCGTTTCTGTTGTTGAGTATATGGATTCAATAATCCCAACCATGGACCGTGGTCTTGGTAAAGAATTGAGCCGAGTATTGAAAAAACTAGGTTTTAAGTTCCATATGAACCATAAAGTGACTTCGGTTAAGTCTGATGGAAAATCCGTAACGATTAAAGCCGAAGGAAAGAAAGGCGAGATAGAGTTAAATGCAGATTACTGTCTAATGTCCGTTGGAAGAAAACCGTATACGGATGGGTTGAATTTAGAGGCTGCCGGACTTAAGACGGATGAACGAGGACGGATAGAGGTTAACGCACATTTACAAACATCGGCGCCCAATATTTATGCCATAGGCGATGTAATTAAAGGTGCCATGTTAGCTCATAAAGCGGAAGAAGAAGGTGTATTTGTGGCGGAGACCTTAGCCGGAGAAATCCCTCATATTAATTACAATTTAATTCCGGGTGTTGTTTATACCTGGCCAGAAGTATCGAGCGTTGGTGAGACCGAAGAACAACTGAAAGAAAGAAAGTTAGGCTATAAGGTTGGACAATTTGCGTTTAGAGCAAATGGTCGAGCTGTGGCTGGAATGGACTTAGACGGTTTCGTTAAGATATTATCGGACGAGGAAACGGATGAAGTTCTAGGTGTACATATTATCGGACCAAGAGCAGCTGACTTGATTGCAGAAGCCGTTGTTGCCATGGAATTTAGAGCCAGTGCAGAAGATATTGCTCGAATGAGTCATGCCCACCCGACCACATCAGAAGCGACCAAAGAAGCTGCTTTGGCAGCAACTGGAAATCGATCAATCCATATGTAATATGAATTCATTTGGCAAACGGCGAAGAGTTTTACGTAAAAACACCTGCTGTTTGTTCATTGTGTGTTTCGCGGCAGCCTCATCTGCCCAACCCACTGCTAAACGGGTAGGCGATTACTATGCATTCTCAAAAAACGGAATTGAATTAACCCCGTATTGCTATACAGAGGTTTCCAATTTTGTGGAGGGCATTGCCTGGGTAAACAAAGGGGATCTATATGGTTTCATAAATACCAATCTGGATTCAATTACGAAGTTTGAATATTCGGATGTCTCTGCGTTTAAAAATGGTTTTGCTCGGGTAAGTAAAGATTCCCTATTTGGGTTTATAGATAAAAGGGGAAATGAAATTTGCCCCTTAACATACGAGAGCGTTTTACCGTTCAATTTGGATTATGCGTCCGTCAACAAAGGTTCGGGTTGGAACTTAATTGACACATCTGGCCAGGAGATTCTAACTGAGGAGTGTGATTATCCGCCCTTCCTTATTTCTGATCGTTTCATTATTGTCGTCAGAAACGGCAAATGGGGCGTCATTGCTCCGGACAATCGAGTGTTGTATCCCTTTGAGTACGACCTTATTACACCAGAAGGAATTGGATATAAACAAGACGAAAAAGTGTATTTGGGCTTGATGTAGACAAGAATGTTGCATTGATTAAATTTGCCGCATGCAATTTGAGAATACAAGGGAATTTGCCCAAAATCTTGACAGGAACGATCCGTTGCGATCCTACCGAGACCGGTTTTTTATTCCGCAACATGAGGGGAAGGATTCAGTATATTTAACTGGTAATAGTTTGGGTCTCCAACCCAGATCTTCGATAAAGCACATTGAGCAAGAATTGGCAGATTGGGCTAAGTATGGTGTGGAAGGCCACTTTGATGGCAAGAATCCATGGTTTCACTATCATAAGTTTTTCTCAAAGTCGGCGGCCAAAATAGTCGGAGCCAAGGACCAGGAGGTCGTGGTGATGAACAATTTAACCGTTAACCTGCATCTCATGATGGTCTCTTTTTATCGTCCGACTAAAACGAGATATAAGATTATTATGGAGGGAGGTGCATTTCCTTCAGATCAATATGCCATGGAGTCTCAAGCCAGGTATCATGGATTTGCATACGAAGACGCCGTCATTGAGGTTTATCCCCGAGAAGGCGAATATCATTTACGTACAGAAGATATTCTAAAGACCATAGAAGATCATGGAGATACAGTCGCACTTGTCATGTTTAGTGGTGTTCAGTATTACACTGGCCAGGCATTCAACATGAAAGCGATAACCGAAAAAGCACATTCGGTTGGCGCCAATGCAGGTTTTGACCTTGCACACGCTGCTGGGAACCTTGTAATGCAGTTGCACGATTGGGACGTGGATTTTGCTGTGTGGTGCAGTTACAAATACTTAAACAGTAGCCCAGGGGGTGTTTCAGGAGTCTTTGTTCATGAACGTCATGCCCAAAACCCAGATTTGCCTCGATTTGCAGGTTGGTGGGGACATAAAGAGGAAGAACGATTCCAAATGAAAAAGGGCTACATACCCGAACATGGTGCCGCCGGCTGGCAGCTGAGCAATGCACCCGTGATGGCGATGGCAGTTCACCGCGCCTCACTCGATATTTTTGATGAGGTGAGTATGGAAATGCTCAACGAAAAATCAATCCCATTAAACGCATACCTACAATTTATGGTAGAGGACGCTGCACGGAAAAACGATAAATTAAGTTTTGAAATCATAACTCCAGAAGAACGAGGCTGTCAATTATCTGTTCTGACAGGAGAAAACGGAAAGGCTCTGTTTGATCACCTGGCTAAAGCTGGTGTGGTTGCCGATTGGAGACAACCTAATGTGATTCGGATGGCACCAGTTCCTTTATACAACTCCTTTGAGGATATCTATAAATTTGGGCAGGTTTTAGCCTCTTTTTGAGATAAACCAGGCCTAATTCTATTTTATAACTGACCACATCTAGGGTCTCCAATGGAGATGCTTGTTCGAATCTTTTCGGTTTTGGAAAACGATGTATGTTCGAAAAAATCGCCCCGGATTGACGGGTACTGTGGTACACATATACTTACCTATTTTCAATTAGATCGAACAGTCTTTAGCGTATCTACTCAGGAAAGTTGATGAATTGATCGAATTCTTAATCTGCTGTAAATAAGATAGTTGTATTCATTTTGGGCCAAATATTTTTAGTTGTGTAACTTTTTTGGTCAGAGCCCGTTTTCACTATATCAACAAAAATAGTATGAAAAATAATTACCATAGAAGACAGGCTAATCGATCAAAAATCAAAGGAGTTATTGTTATGATGCTGTTCGCTTTTACGGCGGCAAATTCGTTCGGGCAGGACTACAGTTTTGACGTACGAACTGAATCCTATTCGAATCTACAAAACAGCACCTCATTGAACAACGGTGAAATATGGGACGATCCACAATACGTCATTCCAGTAGGATTTGACTTTCGGTATTTCAGTCAAACCATAACAGAAGTGAGTCTTTCCGATTTTGGCTTAGGGGCATTCTTATCTGCGTCAAGTGGGACGATTGGTACGACAGCTATTTTAATACCGTATAGCATGGATATTGCTGACCGCGGCCTGTTGACTGAGAACTCTTCAAATCCGAAGTCGCTTTCGAACATCTCGTACGTGCTGGAGGGGAGTAAGGGCAATCAGATATTGAAAATTGAATGGAACAACGCAGGTTTTTTTGCAGATATGGATTCGAATCAAACATCAACGGATTATGTGAATCTTCAAGTATGGTTATTCGAAGGTTCAAATGCAATTGAAGTTCACTTTGGACCAAAGTTGATTAGCCAACCGGATTTAGTATTTGAAGGGGAACCAGGGTCTGTGGTTGCTCTTGTGGAAGAAATTAATATGAGTACTGGAGATGCCGATGGTATTTACCTTCTAACTGGAAACCCAGTGAACCCAACATTCCGTCATTTCACAGAGGAAGACACGGTGGGGGGGACATTAAGCGGAATAATCCCAGAAAACACTGTTTACCGCTTTTCTCAGAAATCGCTGAAACTTGAGGACTTAACCACATCCAATGCAAGCCTACTGACTTATCCAAATCCAGCTACAGATGAGTTGCATGTTTACGTAAACGATTTTGAAGGGAGTTCAGGTAAACTGGAAATTTTTGATATTCTTGGTAACGAGGTATATCGAGGTGAGACGACCAACCATACAATCAATGTAAGTTCATTTAGTCAAGGAGTTTATACACTAGTTGCCACCATAAATGGCGATAGACTAAGTCGACGAATAGTGGTGCAATAAATTTAAAAAAGTTCTTAACCAAAAAGTCCGACGTTAGTCGGACTTTTTGGTAGGTTTTATCAGGCTAAAACGAGTCCAGATCGAGTTCTCTCATGATACCCATCCATTTGATCACTTTTTCACCTAATTCGCCTGCATCAACATGGATTAGGTAAGATCCGCTGGCTATAGGAACACTTGCATTGTTCTTAAGGTTCCATATGACTTCTGTGGACGCGTTGTCTTTAATAATTCGACGAACAAGACTACCATCGATGGTATAAATATTGATGCGGCAAGATTGTGGCAAATTGGTAATCTTTACGCGGTTCTCAACCGGATTGTTCTCATACTCGGAATAGGCAAAGTAGGGGTTAGGTACTAAGCGAACCGTTTCCATTGCTTGTTTGCCGTATTTGATGTTGAGATCTGCATAGGAATCATTCGTGTTGAATCGGTATCTTGGATTTGAGTTGTTTTGGTTTTCATTGGTTGCAAAGTACTGATAGGGTTTTTTGACCCGGAGGCGAATCTTGACTTCAGTTGGCGGTACAGGCATGTCATTTTCATTATAATTCATCTGATAGCCAGGAGACATAAATGACGGGATTACCCACATAGCATGATACAACACCTGTTGGTTCAGTTTTTTGTAATAGTCATCTCCAGTACGACCATTTAGTCTTTTCATATACTCATTACCACCATCGTAAGCAGGCCCTTTAGGATAGAGTGTAAAATACTTACTACTGTCTGTATCCATTACATAAATGTAATGTCTACCACCAAAACCGCCGTAGCCAGAACTGAAGTTGCCTCCCTCATCTGTTGGATTCCATTTCAGGTCTCTTCCGTTGTTTGAACCCTGATAAGAGTCTTCACCCAAAACAATGTTTAAGCGTTCTCCGGTTTCAACGTTAATGGCATATCCAGGAAACCAGGTTCGGCCTTGTTCGTTCGGGTTTTCAGTACCATTTTTATTGATTGACGCATGTTTGCGAATCTCAAATTTGTGAGCCCCACCTTGATTTAAATTTTCTTCTTCACCAAGTTCTAACACAAGGCATTGAGACCATTTCGACTCATCTGGTGTGAGAACAATATCGACACTGCTTAAGTTGTTTATGTTATTCCAATCTCGGCTCGGTCTGATCCCGTTGTAGGCTACGCCTTGCACCAGATTATAATCTCGTTCAGGTTGCGAGTTTGCCGTAAAAGCTATGTTTCTGGAGACCAATCGGTAAGGAGCAATACGACCACCCCAAATTTTCTCATAGACCTCAAATTGATCGATGGCATTTCCATTACCGTCTCGTTGGTCATGGATGGAGTAATCCGCAGGATTATTTGGGTCAACTCCTACTCGGCCAGATCGTATCCAATTATACCAATATCCATTGTCTACATCTGAAATTGCGGTTAGCCACTGTTTACTGTTGTCTTCCCAACTCACCTCCCAAGAAATCAAGCCGTTGGTTTCATCTTCTTTCGAATTACCAGGAGCGTTAACCTGGGAAATAGTTACGGACATACCCCAGTCAAATAACCTATTGTCTGTGCTGGTTGAGGTAATAAGCTGTTCATTCTCATAGTCAAGGGTATAGTCAGAAAAAATGGTATCGTTCGTTGATGCATTAAACTTAATCAGCATCCAGGAGGTCGCAGAGTCCACTATTCCTATTAATCGTTGATCACCGTCAGTTTGATTAGAATCTTCTTGTAGGATTAACTCAAAGCTTCCTTGGGGAACTTTTAGCGGATCTATAATTTTAATATTTATTGGCCCATTGCCGCTCGTATATTCAGGGTTGTCCATTTTTCCATTGGCCATTATATAGTTCACACTTTCTTGACTTAATTCCAAGTTTAGACCTCCATTGCCTCTGCCTTCAAGTCGAACGAGTTTTGGCCCATCGCCGTAACCTCCGTTTAGTTTTACTCCACCCATTTCAGGAGCGGATTGGTGGGGAATAGCACTAAATTGGTCAATTTTTCTTCCTGCAAGGTATTCCAAATCCCTATGACCGGGTAATGCAGCATAAGACACAATCATATAGTAGTATGTTTTGTGGTTTACTAAGGATTTGTTGCTACCTGTGGCAAAGGCATCTTCACGAATTGATACCGAATGAACTAAACCTTTGTTGGGCCCTTCTATTTTAAGTTTGGGAAGTGGTTGCCCCAGCACTTCGTCAAATGGTTGGTTTATTAAGCGGGTAATAGAGTCTTTCAAGTCGCAACTGAACACGTGTCGTGCTTTGTCAATGTCTTCCAAATCGCCTGTATTTACTGAGGAATTTTTCAATTGATAAATGCGATAGCCCTGAAAATGGTAGGTTACGGTATCCCCATCGCTTTTGGTCACTTCTTGATAGGATTCAATGCGTTTAGTGTCATTAAACATAAACACCAACTCATTGCTCAACTCTCTTACTTCCGTAAATGGGGCATCTGGCCCATCCAAAATGTCAAAACAGTTGTCGAACAATTCCTGAGCTTGGCGGCTACTCGCTTTTAGAAGATCCAATGAACCTGAAGCACCTCCTGAACTTGCCTTAGCCCATAGCACACCAACCGTAACCTTGTTAACGGCTCCCTGTTGCAGCGTAAAAGGCCCAGAAGTTTGTAAAAATCTTCGATCTGCTGGAGCATTGGAAGCGGTTTTCTCTGTCCAATTGGTCGAATTGGTTGGGTCCGATGTTCCTGGAAATAAATAGTTGGTACACTTATCTCCAGTTCTTCCATTGGCCTCGTCTCGTGTTAGACATTCTCCATTTTTCCACTTGCCTCGTAAATAGTTGTAATAGTGAATAGGGGTTTGTGGGTCACCAAAATTGTCAGAACCGTTGTCGTAATAAACGAATTTGCTCATTCCAAGCTCATAAGTAGTTGATACGCCATCAATAATCGTGTCTTTTTTAGGGCCTTCAAAGAAATCTACACCAATCGAAGGCGGGTTAAGTCCATAACCCAAAATTCCTTCATCATTGTCGTCTCCGTTATAACAATAGCCTAAACTTAGTTCAACATCACAACCAACATAGTCGTCCGAATAGTTCCCTAAATCTGGGTCTACCCATTGACCAAAATAAGTGCTCTTTAAATTGGATCCTCGATTTATTATTCGAGTGGTGTAAAACGTCATATTGTTAATAGCATCATTGGTAGCGTATGCAAAAGCGGTTGTTTGCAGTTCCAAACCTTGTGCCAGTCCTTGAGTTTCCGAATGAATATTGCCTCGATCGTTATACACAAACCATAACATTTGATCTGGTTGGTCAGAAGGCGTATTGTTTTCTTTGTCAATAGGTAAACCTCTACATTCATTTTGCAATACGGGATAATCTCCTTTAAACGGGTCATAAATACCGTCGTTATCTTCATCAAAAAACGGAGCTAATAAATCGGGATCAGTTCCACCTCGGCCATTACCAGGCCAGTTTTTAATGCCTTCTGATAAGGTCGTTAATTGCCCAGATTCCCAATCCTTTCGATGCTTTACAATGTCTTCACGAAGGACTTTATATATTTTATCATACGCATTACAGGTAGCTTCATTGGTTGTTCCAGTCACTTTATTTAAAGGACCAGGCCAAAAATCGGAGCCACCTTGCCGATAGGTCATTGCCGCTAACTTTAATACACCTTCATCTTCACCTCCAATCCAAATAGCTCCTGCAAATAAGGAGTTTTTTCGTACTGCATTTAAATCTTGAACCTTAGGGATTTCGTAACGTGCATTGCTCAAATCCCACCACATGTCTCCTCCGTTTAAGATTCGAGTCCTTACATTATTAATGTCCAGGTCAGCTTGAGCCGAAGCCGGTTCACAATCTGATGCAAACTTCATGAGTTTGTTTTTGGATTGTGTTGCGTTAAGCCCAGAATTGCTGGGTTTGGTTTGGACAGGGTAATCGCGTTCTTTGGCCAATATTTTGATGGTTAAAACAAGGATAAAGAGGGTCAAAATGGTTCTATTCATTTTTCGGTTTATTAGTTATTCAATATCAAAGTACGGGGATGGGTTGAAGGAGATAAAGGGGGAATTTACCAACGGGTATGAATGGAATGTCTAACGGGAGTAGGTGCTGGGGGATATTTAACCCCGACCCAAGGGTACGTGCACAGTGATTTGGATTAAGCGAAAATTGACGAACGGAATTGGGATAATGATGTTTTGGAGCGGGAAATGCATCCGTTTAGGTCAAAAAACTCCTGAAGAATCAG
>CAYZWM010000027.1:0-24980 GCA_964482155.1 uncultured Chitinophagaceae bacterium
TATTTCCCTACTTCCGCGAATGTGAAAAGGGGAATTTATATTCGTATGTGAACCAGTTACTCAAGCATTAGAAAAATATGATCACATCTAAGGAACAAACTTTTAAGGTTTTAAAAGGTTTGAACTTCAATGGAAACCAGTCAGAACTACGAAAAGAATTCAACAATTTATTCTTAGTTGTCAAACCACAAAAATCTCGATTTGGGGAAGAAGTGTACCTAAATTTTGGGATAGTATATAAACACTTTATGGTGGCTAGAACTCCTAAATTAAGTGAGAGTTTGATGGAGTTCAGATTCTTAGGAGTTTTGGAAGTATTAAAGGGAATGCAATTTAGCCGAGATCTTGACCATTCATTTCATTTACCCAAATTTGAAGATCTATTCAAAAAAAACTTCACACACCATCTTGAAAAATTAGTCCAAAAATTTGACAATTTGAATGAAATGAAACAGCATTTTCCTAAAAACATTCCTGTACTCAAAAAGGGAAATGATGAAGATAATTACACCGAAGTAATCTATTATTACCACAACAAGGAAAAACTAAAAAAATTCTTTGACGAGTTTGGATAAATAACGCTTGCTAACAACGGTTATGCTTAATTCTTGTATTCAAAAATGTTAATACTCATGCCCGATATAATACGGTCATGTAATAATTTAGCTTCTTCATGAATAAACAAACTATCAAACCGTACTTCGCATAGCCGAAAACGTTGTAGGCTATTTTATTTGAATTCAATTAATTAAAGCTAATGCAAGAAAAAAGATATCCAATTAGAAAAGCCTCAGCGAAGCACCAACCAAAAGGTCTTTCGATTCTTTATGAGGATAAGGATATTCTTGTTGTAGATAAAGTAGCGGGTCTGTTGACCATGGGGACTGAAAGAGAGAAGCGGAAAACAGCTCATTATATTTTGAATGATTATGTGAAAAAAGGAAATCAACGATCAAAAAACCGGGTATTTATCGTACACCGTCTCGATAGAGATACTTCAGGGATTCTAATTTTTGCCAAAAATGAAAAAACCAAACGTCATTTACAGGATAATTGGAAAGAGTTCAGTAAAACATACCTTACGGTAGTGCATGGTAAACTTAAAGATAAAGAAGGTGTGATTACATCGTATTTAACAGAAAATAAGGTATTTAGAGTATATTCTGTAAATAATCCTGACAAAGGAAAACTTTCTAAAACAGGCTACAAAGTCATTAAAGAATCGGGTAAATATAGTTTACTAGAGATTAATCTGTTTACAGGTAGAAAACATCAAATTCGTGTTCATATGTCTGAAAAAAAACATCCTGTTGTCGGTGACAAAATGTATGGAATTGCAGATAAAGGAATTAAACGGTTAGCTCTTCATTCTTCCTCACTTGCAATAAGACATCCAGTAACGAAAAAAGAAATGAGTTTTGAGACAGAGATTCCTCCTTATTTTAAAACGCTTGTAAAATTGTAGAGAAGAATGATAAAAAACAGCCAGTAACACAGGCTCTACCATATTGCTTACATCGTACACTAAAAAATGTTCCGTCTCGTGCCCGATATAATACGGCCATGTTGTAAATTAGCTTTCTCATGAAACTCAAACTAAATACCCAGCACTGGGCATAGTCAAACCATTATCGAACAATTGGAAACAATTACAGAAAAGTCACTAGAGTTAAAGTTGAAACAAGCTACTTCAACCCTTCTAAATATGGCAAATAGTTCGTGTTGGAACGAAATATCTGATAACACAAGCTATATAATTACCAAGATAATAAAAGACGATAGAAACATTTTTGACAAACGAATCCACCGTCAAAAGACAATTGTAAAGAAAAAACCTAAACCGCTTAACCAAATTACACATGACCTGTTCACCTTATATGACAATTTGTATGACATAATCTTGTATGTATACAGAAGTGAAAGGAAACGTACCATTATCGAAATCCAATATTATCCAAAATCTTCTCTTGAACCTGACTTTTTTAGAACGGTAAAAGAAAAAGCTCCTATGCTTCATTCTAAACTGGGTATTCCACCGTACGCAATTGACCAATCCAGAAAGTACGATGTAAACTGGGAATTAGGGGGAATCAGGCATGAATGGAAAATGTTTTGGCATCGAGTGAAATTTAAACAGAAATATAGGAACATAAAATAGAACGTTGGTTTCTTAGATGTTAAAACGTAATAATTTACATATATCATTTGACCGAACAAACTCTACATCTCCAATTAAATGTATAAAAAATGAACACGTTGTGTTATGAAACAAATTTAGTGTCACACAAATCGATAGTATTTTTGAGTTTCTGTTGTCATATTTTCAATATCTGACGTTGAGGAGAAGCTGTGTCTACAAATGAGAACATTTATGTTAACTAGTTAGTCGGCCATATTTTGACATATTTGGACTCTGTTATTGTCAGGCTAGTGTCTTTTTTTTAAATAATAAAATCCCGTGCCAGAACTATAACCACTGTGATGACGGCAGTTCTTCAAGTAAAAGACAAGTCAACGTATTAAAAGTATTTAAATTGTAAAGAGCGTATTAGAACACCAAATTTTGGTGACCAAATGTTGTTGTAACTTATTGGTAATCAGATATATGTGTTGGTAGATCGATTATTTTGAATGTATGAAGTGGACATTTATTTGCAAATAATACACCTTTTTTCAGTATAAATGATGGTCTAGATTTGGCTTGACCTGAATAGATTAAATCTAGTTAACCCAAAATTGAACCAAGTTGTTGAAGAGCAATCAAACTGACAAGTCATGACCATTTTTTGTATTTGAGCAAACCAACCAGGCACAGGTAAGTGTCAAAATACACTAAAAAATTGTGCAAAACCCATTCCAGTTTTGACTTTAAAATGCTAAAAATATTTTTGTTGGTTTCAGCTCCACGCTTGACAATTAGAAGGTTTTGCGGGTCGTTTTAAGGGACTTTCCCTTAAACTAATTTTAGGCAATTAACAATAATGAAAAAAATGAAAAGCAAAAAGATTTTTGAATTTAGAAAAACGAGTATCATGACCAAAGCCCTTACACTCATGTTGGTGTCTGGCATGGTTTATTTGGTATCTTGTAAAAATGACTCTGCGGAAACGGTCGTTGGAAAGCGGTTTAATTCTGGCGCAGTTTCCGTTGTTGTAACACAAGCACAGGAGGCCGATATCACTGCCCAATTGCAATGGATAGCACGTGGTATTCCAGAGCCAGCGTTCCATGTATCTAGTTTTAAAACTGTGGTGCACGACGAAGTTGAGAATAATCCAGATGGTTATTTCGAAACAAATACCAATTTACAGACAGAAATGCTAATTTCAGTACCGACTGACTATGAATCGGATGTGCAAATTTCTATTGATGCGAACTTCACCCCGAACACGTACGACGATGATTATTTCTATGAAATTGATTTAGAAGATTGCATCCACAAAGTAGGTATTCGGATTCCAGAAGCAGATATTGTAGACCAAACGAAACTACATGTTGTTACTTCTGATGATCCTTTTATTCAAGACGGGACCAGTACAACAGGGTATTATTGGGATTCAATAAATGGTCATCTTGATAGTTTGACCATTGACTACGATAACATGGATTCTGTTTATCTTTGGGTAGTAGGGCTTGTGTCAAACTGTAGAGACGGTATGGGATCGGGGAGTGCTCCAGAACCAGACCTTGTAGACGAATATTGTGATAATGACGGTATTTGTGAACCAGAGCATGGGGAAACACCAGGAAATTGCCCAGATTGCATTCCAGTGGCTTCAGGTCAGACTCTTGTGTTACAAAGTATGACAAGTAGAACTGATCGAAAGAAATTTGGGTCAATACATCCAGACATTCGTTATCAAGAAGCGTACTTGCAGAATAAGTATACAGTTACATGCGCTTTTACATTAGTCGATGGGGTGACAGGTGTAGTTAAAGGTGTTCGTGAAGAGCATACTACTATCATTTCAGGAGTACCTACGGTTTATATTCCACCAGAATTGGTGTTCAGAGCTTGGGGGGCCAACTCAGCAATGAAGCGATGTAAAAAGAAGAAAAATGGAAACACAAAATGCAACCGAGGATCTCATACGATCAGAACCGCTAGCGATAGTATTAGTTTTGATTTTGACAAAGATGAGGACTATATTTTCATAACTGTTTATGAAGAAGATCTTGCTCAGCCAAGCCGAAATGTGACACTTACTCATAACATATTGAACCCTTCTGGGACAATAATTGTGCCTAATTTGCCCGTTAGTCATCAAATTGAAAGTAATGGTAAAACATATTCTCACAATACCACACCAGGATTTGCAAATGATATCGTGGTTATTGATCCAGGAGACCCAAGATGGATACTTAATGGTGCTGGAGAGCAACAAATTACCATAACTTTGGATGGAGAAATGGATATAGAATTTAGAATCAAATAAAGATGACAAGACCAAATCTGATATTAGTTTTAATATATTTTATTGTAATATCAGTATGGTCTTGTAATCGAGACGTGGTTTACAAAATTCCCAATGGACTTGAAGATAAATACTTGTCCGTATCGGGATATTGGTCGAACAGTGATTTTGCAGAGGTGTCAATCTCAATTAATCAAGCATTGTTCGACCAATCTTTATCAAGTAAGCCGTTGGACATCGACCACCTTGAAGTATTTATCTTGATTGGTCAAACCAAACATAAACTAAAGAGGTCCTCAAATTCCAGCAGATTTTTGAATACGACGTTGTTCATGCCTTTTGAAAAAGAGTGTGTACTGCTCGTGGTATCTGACAAGGACACTATGCTAAGTCATAGTTTTGTGACCCCCATAGACTTGCAATTTTATCCTGAGCGTGAAGATATATCTCAGGACAAACAGGTTGTAACTATTCGTTTAGGGAGCGAAAATGTCAATGATTTTTATTTGTTTGAGCATAATATCGATCTCAAGAATGCGATACATGGTTATAGAGAATTTAATCTTCAGCAAGGCCGTATATTAAATGCAACCTTTCAACCGCCTTCAGCCACATATTATTATAAACTAAGATACGCTTATGCCCCACAAACAGAAATCGATTACTATGAAGAATTTGGGCAACGTATGAGAGACCAACAAAGTAATGTTTTTGATATTCCTTACAACCAAACATACTATAGCGATAATACCACCAGCGGGTATTTTATTCCATTTGTGACCTTTGAAGACTCCATTTTAATCCAGGATTACAGTCCAATAACATTACAAATAAGCCTAACTAGGGATGGTGAAAAGTTGTTGAACGATACGAACCTTACGTATGCACTACGATTAATCAATATTGATGACTCAAAATTTTGGATTTATAATCAACCAAACGATACAAATCAACAGTAATTTACGGTCAATAGACTTAAAGCATTAATTCCAGGTTCATCACAAGTTGATAAAACCGTATTGCCGGTACCGAAGAATTGGCAGGTTGATGTTTTGGTAAAAGATAAACAAGCAAAAACAACAACAATTTTAAAGCAATTTAAATTCACGTACAAAGATGAAATTCAAGAGTTTACATTTGCATTATAGACTTTTTTTTGGCCTGTGTTTCTTGTTGGGTGTTAAGAATTTTGGCCTCTGTCAGACCTCCACAACTCGATTGATTATTGTCAATGCCAAAACGAATATGGGCGTTGAGGATGTACAGGTCTTATCCGAGAAAAATTCGTACACCTCAGATGCCTTCGGACGTGTAGAAATAGTATTTTATGATACAGTGTCCAGATTTTTTGAGATTAACCATATTCAATTTAATCGTGTTATCCTGAAAATAGATCCATCCAATCCTATCTCAGATTCTATATTTTTAATGGAGAGAAATTATTCCTTAAAGGAATATGTAATTAACAGGCCACAGTTGATTCAAGGTGGGCATGGTGTGATTAGGTTCGGTCAAGATTATTTGAACAACAGTCCCATGATTTTTTCTATTCGTGATCCTATAAAATTAGTACAACTAACCCCTGGTGTTAGTCCTGGGGAAGAAGCGAATACCGATTTACATGTTCGAGGAGGAAATCACGACCAAACCAAAATTATTGTAGATGACATTGTGGTGAAAAGTGGCTCACACTTATTAGGCCTTTTCTCTTCTGTAAATGGCGACATTTTGAACGATATTGTATTTTATAAATCCAGTGTGCCTTTGGAAGTTAATAGCGGGAGTAGCGGAGTAGTATTGATGACCACGAAAACCAACATGGACAGTCTAGTGGTTAAATTAGGCGCTAGTATTATTAGCGCTAATGGTGAAATCTCGATTCCAATAATTAAAAATAAATGGGGATTGATGATTGCCGGTAGAACAAGTTACATTGACAAATTTACAGACTTAGGAGGTTTAGTTACCAAATTTAACGACGTCAACATAACCACGTTTGGCAAAGTGAAAAATAACCAATTTAAGATTAGTTTCATTACCCTTCAAGATCAATATAACTTTAATGAATCACAGGTGTATTTTGGTAAATTCGGTAACATTAAATCTGATCTAAGTGGTGTTTCATTAAGATGGGATAAGACCCCAAGTAAGTCATTTAAAATCAGTTCTGTGTTTTCTATGACTTCTTCTAATCGGGTGCATTCTATTCCAGAAGAGGACTATAGATCATCAAGCAATCTTGATGAATACAATCTAACCATCAACATGAAGAAGAAGACAAAAAATGGAAGCTTATCATTTGGGTATCTTGGAAATCTGTTTTCTGTTGTAAATACTCATATGAGAATTGATTCAGATACATTAGAACAAACGTCCAACAAGAGCCAGGTATATCTAGAAAATGTAGTGCGATTTGAACGCAGATTAAAATTGACCTATGGAGTCTCAGTTGGACACACACAAGTGAAGAATATATATCTGGAGCCTAGGTTGGAATTTTATTTTCCTACCACCAGACTGTCTCTTTCATTTGATAGACGTTTTCAGTTCTTTCAAAGCCTAAGCAATACAGTTATTTCTTTACCCTTCGATCAGTGGGTTTTATCTAATGATCAATTTGCATACATAGAGGCAAACCAGATAAATCTTGGTTACTCTCATTATTTAAGGAATCTATTGGGTAAAATTCATATTGAAACCTATGTGAAGAAAATAAGTGGATCGCTAGATTTTAAGGACGGCGCAAACTATTTGGAGTCAAAAATTGATGCAAGCACGTATGCCACATCTACAGATGGATTAAGTTCAGGTTTTGAAGTGTTTTATCAAAAGATGAAAGGAAAAAATAAGGGTATTATCAGCTATACATTTTCCAAATCAATACGGATGTCTCAATACATTAATAATGGCAACTGGTATAATGCACATTTTGACAGACCGCATAATCTAAATATCAGTTTTAGGAAGGTGTCAGGCAATGAAAAATGGAGTTTCAATGGGCTTTTTGTTTTACAAAGTGGAAGGCCTATGACATTGCCAATAATCATCAAACCGTTGATCTATTCCGAACGAAATCAAATTAGAGGTACAATGTATCATCGACTTGACCTCTCCATGAATTACTCTTCGTACTTCAAAGCCAAGAAAATTATTACCAATTGGAGTCTTAATATTTACAACGTATACAACGCCGCAAATGCATACCATATATATTACGATTTAAGAGAGGGCAAGGTTCAAAAGAAAACAATATTCCCTATTCTCCCAACGGCGGGTTTTTCTCTTAATTTTATGTGATATGAAGAAGATATTAATGTTCGTTGTAAAGTTGAATGAGTCAAACATTGGGAATTTTGACTAATTCAACTTTATTGCGTGGAGTGATAGGCACCTTTCTTTCCCACAGTATAATGGTCATTTTACTGTGCTCGCTTTATCAGCCAGTTCATGGCCAAAGTATTTGCGGGTTTGACGAGATAATAAAGAGGTCAAAAGGCTTTAAAGCAAATTATATTGAAACGGTAGAGCAAAGCCAAAGAAATAACAAGACACTCGGCAAATTTAATTCTCCGCGGATGGAGTATGAAATCCAAGTCGTGTTTCATGTTCTGTATAACAACCAGAATGAGAATATTGCAGACAGTTTGATCCACAGTCAATTGCAAATATTAAATCATGGATTTTATGTTTGCAATGACAATATTAGACAAGAATTTGAGGATGTAATTGGGTGCGCGAATATTCGTTTCGTATTGGCCCATAGCACCCCAGATAATACATGGACCAATGGTATTCATAGAGTTCATACCACAAAAAAGACATTCAATTGGGACATTGATTTGTTTGTGAAAGACTATCCAAAGTTTACCGAGTTTGGGGGGGTAAATGCCTGGGATCCAAATAAGTATCTTAATATTTGGATTTGTAATTTGGATCCAATTGGGTCCAAAACCGCAACTCTGTTGGGGTACGCATTCCCACCGGTATTGGCGCAGGGCTGGTCACCAGAATCGTATGTGCAAAAAAGTCGCCAAGGAGTCGTTGTGAACTTTCGGATTGTAGGTTCGAACAACCCTAATTTTATTTCTAACAAAGGGCCAGGTTCAAAGACCCTTATTCACGAAATAGGCCATTACCTTGGACTCAAACACACCTGGGGTGATACTACTGGAAGTTGTGAGTCGGATGACGGTATATATGATACACCTCCGTGCAAAGGGCCGTCTGATGGTTGTAACCAACTTCAGAATACCTGTATTCCTTCCAATCACGTTTTGGATTTACCAGATATGGTTGAGAATTATATGGATTATTCTGATGAAAATTGCATGGGATATTTTACCCTTGATCAAATCAGTCTTATGACGTACAATTTAATTAATTTAAGGCCTCACCTGTATACCGTAAGCACTAAAATCCCACCAACAAATGGATTTATTGTCTATCCCAATCCAGCAAATGGTCGAACAAATGTATGGATTGATTTTAAGAACTTACCAAGGTCTATTTATTATCAATTTGTGGTTTTGAACGCACAGGGTCAGCAAGTAATTAGTAAAACAATTCATCGCAGGGATGTTATTGAAATGATCAATGTTGACCAACTTAGCGACGGTGTTTATTATTTCTTGCTTACGCATGAGAGTGGCATTCTAAAAGTAAAAGTGTTGGTGTTGAGTTTTAATTAGGATCAACAACTTTTGTTTTACCAACCTGGTCACATCCTGGTCGAAGTTTGACGTGTGGGCTGAGCAAGAGACTTGTCCAGACATCTGAGAAGCGAACATCGTCAGGACAACTTCGTCCTTAGACGAGCCTTCGGCTTCAGCCGGACTTGATCATCAAGCGCCCCATTCAGGAATCGAAGCTGGTAAACCGTTGGCCTATTGCTTCATCACTTTAAAGGCCTCTCCGGTGTCTATTGTGATAAAATACAATCCTGTGGGTAGGTCAGATAACTCAATGTTCTGATGTCGGCCTGAACTGTTTATGTTCATCAAAACTCGACCGATGTTGTCACTCACCACTACCGTGTGTGATTCAACCTCGTCATTGTCGAAGCTGATCGTAACCACACCCTTGGTTGGGTTTGGATATACCTTCGTTAATCCTGATCTCAAATCTTCATCTTCATCAAAGTCTACTCTTCGGATTGGGCTGTAAGCCTCAGTTCCATCAAAGTCAACTTGTTTCAATCGGTAGAAAACCGTGTTTTGATCTGGATTGATTGTGTAGTCGGTATGTCCATACTCAATTACGCGTTGTATCGTTCCATTTCCCTGGATCACCTTGATGTCTTCAAAAGAGGTTACATCTGCTTGGTAACTTCTCTGAAGTACAAAGTGTGAGTTGTCTAACTCACTGGCTGTCTTCCAATCCAATTGAGCTATATGATTGTCCTTGGCCATGGCCTCGAACTCAATCAACTCAACTGGGAGTGGATTTGCTCCACCTCCACCTCCACCTCCTCCACCGGAGAAAGTTGAGACTAAGTATTCTGATGTATGATCTTGAACCCCATGGCTGCCTGCTGTCCAAACCGTCGTGCTAGGTGCTGCTCCATGGGTAAGTACAATACCCGTTACACCTGCATTGTGTGGGTTCGGGAAGGTCGCTGCCGATCCGCCTGTCACCTTGTAAAACTGTAATTGGGTTGGTGAGGAGATCGTTGTGGGTGAGGTCAAGGCGGCCATCGCTGTCTTGATGTCCTGGTAATCCGCATTGGTATAGAAGTATCGAACGGTTACGGGTGATGTCGGTTGAGTCGTTGGGTCTACATCCCATCGTCTTTCTAAGACAACTCCACCAGCTGTGTTGGTGATTAATCCGCTGGCTGAGTTGTAACTCAAGGTGGATGGATTACCAATGTATAGTTTTACTTGACTTGGGGTTACCACTGCTCCTGTTCCATTGGTGTCTAAGGCAAGGAGTAACTCATTGTTGCTGTTACAATAACAGGTATAGTTGCCATCGTTCACCGCTTGACTGGCCGTATGGGTGGCCACACTGGTGGCCAGTTGTACGTTAAGTCCACACGTGATGTATTCATAAGCCCCCATATCTCTGGTCCCTACTTTGGCGCCGCCTAGGATGTCATTAGTCGGTGCTCCCGTATTCGTTCCTTTGTTGACCAAGGTACTTGAGTCCGAAAGTCTTAGTCCGTCATCACCAGTTCTCCATACGTTGTCCATTCCGTCGCCGTCTTCAATCGCTTTAAACTTCGGGTCGTATTGGTAATAGTTGTTTATGCCTCCATTCAAACTGTTTAACGTTCCCGAAGTATACGTACCACTGCTACGCTGCATTGAACTATAACTCACATAAGGATAGGCAACGTAATTGTAAAACTCACTGAACTTGTGATCATCATCACCTGCTTTGGTGTTTTTATAGAATATGGAATTGGTTACCATCGGGCTACATGTTCCAGAATTTCCAAAGTTATACATGGCACCGGCTGATGTCCCTGCTTCGTTGCTATGGAACGTAGAGTTAAATATCGTTGGACTCGATGTGCCGGCGTACCCATTGTTATAGATCGCTCCTCCATGAGTTGTGGCATGGTTGTTATTAAATACACAATTCTCAATCTCAGGACTGGCTTTGCCACCGTAAGCGTAATTGTAAATGGCTGCTCCCGATGTCGCTGAGGGGTTGCCATCAAATGCGCAATTTTCAATTAAGGGGCTTACATCACCGCTGGATCCATCGTTAAAGATAGTACCGTAATACGTGCTGTTGCCTTTAAATGTACAACCACTAATGTTTGCATAAGATACTCCGTATGGCGCGGATATGAAGATACAACCATAATCACCGTGGTTGTTTTCAAAATGGCAGTTGGTAATGATTGGACTAATCTCTGTGCCGGACATATGACTACCAATAATTGCCAAACCTCCTCCTTCGGTTTGGTATACATCTTTTCCAAAATAGGAGAATTTGGTATTCCCATCTGCGTTTCCATCGCGGATAGTAAATCCATCAATGATAAAGTTTGGACCAAAGGGAATCTGGCTGGAAGACGTCCTTTTATCCAATATAATCAATACGTGGTAACTGTTATCTGTGCTATCCCCTGATTTACCAATATTTCCACATAGTATAGTCGGGTTAACCGCTGAATTTCGTTGTTCTTCACTCGTTTCTACTCCACTAAAGCCGCCAAACAAATGAGTGTTGGGGTTACTAAGTACAAAGGAGGTGTCTCGATTCCTATGGCTGCTGTTTCCACCGGGGTAATATGTTCCGGCCTTAACAAATATTTTTATCGTATTCCCACTGCTGTTCGCGGCATTTATTGCTTCATCCAATGTTTTGAAGGCGCTTCCCCAACTAGATCCGTTTCCAGTAGTGCCCTTGTCCAAATCGACAAATAATATATGGATGATTTCAAGGTTGAAGGTAATTAATGAATCGCAACCTTCCGTGTTTGGAATGGTATCCAAATTTGTACCACTGGTTGTCCAGAGCTTCCCGCTTGGCGATATCAAGCTGTCATAAGCAGTGACCACATGAGTTGCAAAAGTGGTATAGCGGACCGTTAGGTTGACAGTAATAATACTATCGCACCCCGCAGTATTAGGTATGGTATCATTCGCCGTTCGCGTAGTACTCCAAATTTTTCCACTTGGGGACGAATAACTATCGCAAACATCGGGGTTAATCGTATCCCAAGTAGAATGGCGAACGGTAAGATTTACGGTTATGATGCTATCACAATTAGCTGCATTTGAGATGGTATCTAGAAATGTGCCAGACACAGTCCAGGATTTTCCACTTGGTGATATAAACGTGTCACAACCCTGAGCCGATATTGCTCCATGTGTGATGCAAACACCTCCTTCATAAGGGCCTATATCTACTGTCGTATTGGATATTCTATTTGCACCAATGATGTCTGTATTTAAACCACTTGGAATTAAACCGTTGTTTCCACTATTTAAAGCAGGACTGCCATTCAATAAGCGCAGACCATCGTCCGCAGACCGATAGATATTATCTGGACCATCGAGGTCTGATGAATTTACAAATTTAGGAGCTTGCCCATAAATGTTATTCGCCACTGTACCGAGGCTATTGTTAGTGGATGCCTTTTAGCTTCCACTTGACAATTGTAAAATATTATTTTTGAACTCTACGTTGCCAAACTGGCTGCTATTATAAACATCTGGACTGCTCCCAGAGCCACCTACATTATTCCACATTATTGAATTGTAACAAACCGCGTCGGCCTCAACGATATGGATTCCTCCGCCGCCAAATACAGAACTATTCCCAATAATTGCAGATTGAGTAATGACTATTGTTGCTCTCGGTGCACTACCGATGCCTGAGTGAGTCACCATTATCCCACCCCCATAGAACCTACACTCATTTTCAGCGATTACGGATTGTTTAACGCTCAATCCTGCATCTTGACGGCACAAAATGCCTCCTCCGTCGTATGCCGCAGAGTTATGCGTAACAAAGGAGTTTGAGATCGTCATTTGTCCATTTAAATAGATCCCCCCACCGTATCCATACGTACACGAATTCTCGGATATTGTGGAATAACTAACCGTTGTGACACCTCCCCAAACCTCTAATCCACCACCATTGGCGTTAAAATCAGCTGCAACGTTTTTTTCGATTTTAGAATAATATATATTGAGGATTGTCCCACCGAAGCAGGATAAACCACCACCGTTTGATGAACGATTTTCAGCTATGGTTGTCCTTTCTATAACTGCTGTTCCTTTCGAAAAGTACAACCCTCCTCCTCTTTGTGCATTGTTCTGATTCACAGTGGAATGAAGAAACTTTGATCGGGAGTTTTCTGCGTAAATTCCACCACCGTGCCCATATGTAGTCTTGTTTCCAGTTATGGCCGAAAAGGAAATCTTAATTGAGTCCTCGAACGAATATATCCCCCCTCCAGAAATATCGGCTTCATTTCCAGAGATTTTCGTATCCCAAAACGATATGGTATCCTGCTCAGAATAAATTCCTGCACCTCGCTTTTTGGCTCGATTACCTGAAACGGTTGTATACAAAAGGTTCAACTTGCCCTTGGAGGAGTAAATGCCTCCTCCCCAACTATCCACAGAGTTGTTAGTAATCGTCGAAGAATTTATCGATGTCGACCCTTTGAATGAGTAAACCCCGCCACCCTATCCAGTTGCGACATTTGAACTGATTGTGCTATTAAAAATACTAATGTTGCAAGCTTCTGTATACAATCCGGCACCATTTACGTCTGCTGAATTTCCGATAATCGTTACTTTTTTTATTGTGGTCGTTGCCTTTATTGCATAAACCCCTCCTCCGTAATCTCTATGGACTAGATTGCCGTTCACGGTAATGCTACCACTACCCAAAGCAGATCCTTCCGTAATTGTAATGCCTTCAATTAGGGTTGAGTCACTAATTGCCCCCCACTCTATGGGGCTATCGATTAAGACAACCGTATAGGCTGTGTCATTTGCAACACCACCAACTTTATTCCCAGATAAAATGGTCGGATTATTCACAATATCGGGATTCCCACCACCTGACGGATAGCCGCCAATAAGTGCCAACCCTGGTCGAATATGAAAGGATTTGTCTTGATTGTCAGTGCTGGTGATCTGAATTCCTTTCTTATTCGATTGCATATTGTACGGTAAACTATCTGGCTTATAGGTTCCTTTAGCAACCAATATGCTATCGACACTGGGGTTTTGCCAGGCCGAATCTATTCCCGCAGCCAAACTTGTAAAGGCGTTGGTCCAACTTGACCCATTATTTAGACCAGATGCAGATAGGTCAACATAAACCGTCTGTGCCCTAGAGAGGAAGCTTAAACTTAACAGAACGCCAATTAAAATAGGTGAGTAAACAAGTGTTTTCATAATTCAAATTATTTGGGCACGCAAAGGTTTGGTCATTCCCCTAGGCGCAAAGATGATTTCGGTTTGACGGAAGTTAAAATCGTATCATGAGGTTGAAAGTGCCTAATCTTAGAAAAAAAGTAAATGGCAATAAAAAAGGCGAACGGAATATCGCAGAATCGAGAAATATCCTCTTTGTTGTTAAACATATTTACGAATAACGTATAAATGTGCAGTGAACCTTATGTTTTGTAAAATAAGATAATGAATCAACAGATAGTGTTTGTGGAACAGTGCAAGGAGCGATTTGGCTCGTCCAGTTTTGCTTCACACATGGCGGAGTTGCTTGGCGTAAATGTGGATGCCGCCTATCGGCGGATACGCGGTGTGACCTCTTTGACCTATGACGAAATCATTTATGATGCCCATCTTTGTTTCACTAAAGTTTTGCGAAAGCCAGCCAGGATTATTCTTCGACCAGAATAGCTCCATTGGCATTGTCAGTTAGACTTATTCTCTACGCCCGCCGAAGCTTTAGCGTAGGCAGGGTCGTTGCCGTGAAGTGGATCTCAGTCTTACGACTCACAGTAGCCATGCGAAGGTGAGCCTACGGCATCTGTTGGTTTTACCGATAAGGGTCATTGAAATTGCCATTGGAAATTGAATTTACTATTCAACCAGGATTATTGGGTACAGTGTGATAAAATATTTTAAATATGTAAAAGCGACTGAGCGACGGTCTCTAACTGCATAGGCAATTCATTAGAAATCAAGAAAAATGTCCTGATGAGCACCACGCACTAGAAGTTTATTCTTATTTACTTTACACCATGAAAACTTTCGAAGATTTCAAGATCAAAAAACAATTGCAACATGCCATTTCCGATTTGGGGTTTGACAAGCCAACCCCCATTCAGCAAGAGTCTTATTCTACGATTCTTGGTGGCGTCGATTTTGTGGGAATTGCACAAACTGGAACCGGAAAAACGATTGCATATTTGCTTCCTATCTTGCAGGAATTGAAATTTTCAGACCAACCACACCCTAGGGTGTTGGTTCTGGTTCCAACGAGAGAGCTCGTTATTCAAATAATAGAAGAAATAGAAAAATTAACCTCCTACCTCCGTGTAAGAGCGCTTGGCGTATATGGGGGCAGCAATAACATAGGCCGGCAAAAAAGAGCCGTTACCGAAGGGGTCGACATTATTGTGGGGACGCCCAGAAGACTATATGACCTTGCTCTTTCTAATACGTTACGATTACAATCGATCAAAAAGCTGGTGATTGATGAAGTCGATATTATGCTTGATTTTGGCTACAAAACGCAGTTAAAAAACATCTTTGATCACCTGCCTACAAAACGTCAAAACATCCTTTTTTCTGCTACTATGACCACCTATGTTGATGAATTAATTGATGACTTTCTGGTCAACCCTGTTAAGAAAACCATCTCTATTAGTGGTACACCCTTGGATAGTATTAATCAGGAAACGTATACTGTACCCAATTTTTACACCAAGGTTAACCTACTAAACCATTTATTAGAAGACCAAGAGGAGTATAATAAAGTATTAATTTTTGTAGGGACCAAAGTGGATGCTGACAGGCTAGCTGAGCAATTAAATTTTGAATCGGAAATATCTGTAATTCACTCTAGCAAAGAACAAAATCACCGTTCTAAATCTATCGAAAAATTCGAAAACGGTACCAGTAGAATTCTGATAGCGACCGATGTCGTTGCCCGTGGAATTGATATTGAAAAAATTAGTACCGTCATCAGTTTCAATACTCCTTTCTATGCCGAAAACTATATCCACCGAATAGGGAGAACTGGTAGGGCTGAACAACAAGGAAGGTCCATCCTATTTTATAGTGAGAAAGAGACGGCACTGAAGGATGCGATTGAAAGTTTGATGAAATACACCATACCCTTCAATGAATTTCCAAAAGAAGTAGAAGTAAGTTCCCAGCTCACCCATGAGGAAAAGGACAAACCTGTGGAACAACCCGAACATTCCGATAAAGATTCACGGATTGATATCGGGGCTTCTTTTCATAAAAAATCAGCCAAGAACAGTAAAATAAAAGTCGAAAAAAAGAGCTACGCGAAAACATTAAAACAGAAGTACAAAAAACCCATCCGACGCGGCGACAAAACTCTAAATATGAAAAAGAAAAATAAGAAGAGATGATGTGGTGGTAAAGCGTTCGCGCATAACTCACTTGCGAGTATTAGGTTCATATGAAGGAGCCTACGGCATCTGTCGGACTTTTTCCTCAAGCCAGCACGATTTTTTGAGGTGAAAACAGATCCAGGACTATTCTTAGGCCAGAGTCCTGTCATTTACTTTGTCAGTTACACTTAATCTCCACGCCAGCCGAAGCCTTGGCGAAGGCGGGTTTTTTCTCATAAAAAAAGTCCGGTTGTAATACAACCGGACTTGATCATCAAGCGCCCCATCCAGGAATCGAACCTGGGACCTGCGGATTAACAGTCCGTCGCTCTAACCATCTGAGCTAATGAGGCGTTCCGTTTAACGAGGTGCAAAAGTAATCCTTTCAGGTAATTTCGAAATCTTTTTTTAGAAAAAGTTTTTAGGATTTTTTTTGATGCATTTTTGCAGAAAAAAAAGAATGAGTTTACTTGTTATCGGAAGTGTTGCATTTGATGCCATCGAAACACCGTTTGGTAAAACAGATAAAATTATCGGAGGCGCTGCTACCTATATATCCATGGTCTCTTCATACCTCACTAACCAAGTGAATTTGGTCGGTGTTGTAGGGGAAGATTTTCCTCAAGCACACATCAACCTATTACAAGAAATGGGCGTTGATACGGAAGGACTTCAGCAAAAAATAGGCGAGAAATCGTTCTTTTGGAGTGGACGATATCACAACGACATGAACAGTAGAGATACTTTAGTGACTGAATTGAACGTGTTGGAGAACTTCGATCCCATCGTTCCAGAAAATTATCAGGACTGTCAATACCTTATGTTAGGCAACTTGTCTCCACAAGTGCAGGCTACCGTAATTAACCGATTGAACAACCGACCGAAATTGGTGGCTATGGATACCATGAATTTCTGGATGGATATTGCGCTAGAACCGTTAAAAGAAACGATCAAACAAGTGGATGTGTTGATCATCAACGACGAAGAAGCCAGACAATTGAGCGGTGAATACAGCTTAGTAAAAGCAAGCCGAATCATTCGAGAAATGGGACCTAAGTACCTCGTCATTAAAAAAGGAGAACACGGCGCATTGTTGTTTCATGAAGACAACATCTTTTCAGCTCCAGCCTTGCCACTTGAAGAAGTATTTGATCCAACCGGTGCGGGCGACTCGTTTGCCGGTGGGTTTATATCCTACTTAGCAAAAACCGACGATATATCTTTTGAGAATATGAAACGAGCTGTGATTTATGGATCGGCTATGGCGTCGTTTTGTGTTGAAAAATTTGGAACCGAACGTCTTGTTGGCCTTACCCAACAAGAAATTGAGCAGCGCGTAGAGGCCTTTATCAGCCTTTCGTCTGTCGATATAAGCCTAACCTAATTTTCATGAAATGCCAAACCAATGGAAAAAACGCACGGAACCCGACGAAACACAAATTCGTGAGGTTGCGAATGAACTCGGTGTAAGTAATTTTTACGCCAGCTTATTAATTAATCGAGGTCTCCTGCAGAAAACCGAGACCGCACAATTTTTTAACCCTCAGATTACCGAATTGCACGATGCCTTTTTAATGAAGGACATGCAACTCGCCGTAGATCGTATTGATCAGGCCTTGAACAAAGACCAAAAGGTTTGGATTTATGGCGATTATGACGTCGATGGCACCACAAGCGTAGCCATGTTTTATGGGTTTCTAAGGCAGTTTGTTGCCAATATTGAGTACTACATACCCGATCGGGAAACGGAAGGTTACGGCGTCTCAGAGAAAGCCATCAATCTAGCCATCGAACAAAAAGTCAACCTGATTATTACCCTCGATTGTGGTATTCGATCGGTAGATCTGGTAGCGAAGGCGAAATCTAAGGGAATCGACTTCATTATCTGTGATCACCACGAAGTAGGTGCGGAATTGCCGGATGCTGTGGCCGTGTTGGATGCCAAGCAAAAAGATTGCCCATATCCATACAAGGAATTATCGGCTTGCGGCGTTGGGTTTAAACTCATTCAGGCGCTTTGTCAATCGTGGGACTTGCCGGATCAGATGGCCTTTGATTACTTGGATTTAGTGGCGGTGAGTATCGCCTCTGACCTGGTGCCCATTACAGGCGAAAACCGAACTTTGGCGTATCACGGCCTGCTAAAATTAGAGTCCAATCCAACCAAAGGTCTTCAAACCATCATGAACAAGTTCATGAATTCATCGAGTATCGATATTACCAATATTGTTTTTATGATTGGCCCGCGCATCAACGCTGCGGGACGGGTGTCCAATGCGCGATCAGCTGTAAAACTGCTTTTGGCCGATACGGATGTGGATGCCGATGAGATGGCAAACGAACTCAATTCGCTCAACACCTTAAGACGAGAATTGGATAAGACCATTACGGATGAAGCCCTGGATATGTTGGCCACGGATCCGGAATATTCTGAAAAGAAGACGACGGTGGTGTATAACCCCGAATGGCATAAAGGCGTGGTGGGTATTGTGGCGAGTAGGTTACTTGAAAAATACTATAAACCGACTATTGTATTAACTCAAACGGGAGACAAAGTGGTTGGTTCTGCGCGATCCATCGAAGGCTTCGACATTCACGATGCCTTAGAACAGTGCGCCGAACATCTCGGTCAATTTGGTGGCCACAAATTTGCCGCTGGAATGACCCTGGAATACGACCGTCTTGAAGACTTTAAGGCCGCTTTTGAACAAACCGCATCGCACCTGACCCCAGAACAATTGACTTCTAAGATATATTACGAAATGGAAATTGGGTTAAACAGCGTAACCCAGGGTTTGTACGACAACCTCAAACGCTTTTCACCCTTTGGGCCGGGGAATATGAAGCCCATGTTTGTGTCAAGAAACGTCTGGGATTCCGGAAGTTTAAGGACGATGGGCAAGGATCATAGTCATTTAAAATTGAACCTAATTTCGAAGGAGCAACCAACTGCAATAGGGGCCACAGCTTTTGGTTTTGGAAAACTCTATCCACAGCTCAAATCAGGAGCACGGTTTGACGTGTTGTATAGCCTGGAAGAAAATCATTTTAGAGGCGTGACTGCCCTGGAACTGATGGTGAAAGATATTAAGCTGGTCTAGCTACTCCTCAGAGTATACACGCTTTACCCGCTCCGAGACACTGGTCAGTACTTCGTACGGAATGGTACCGGTCTTCTTGGCAATTTCAGCAATGCTTGGCTTTTGGCCAAAAACGATTACTTCATCACCCTCCGAACAATCAATGTCAGTGACATCGCACATCGTCATGTCCATGCACACATTTCCAACAATTGGGGCTTCCTGTTCGTCGATCATAAAGTATCCCACCCCACTGCTGAGTTGCCGATCGAGGCCGTCGGCATAACCAATGGCAATGATGGCGATTTTACGTTTGTGATCGCTTTGGTCAAGGCTGCCGTAACCAACTCCCGTATGGGCCTCTACGATTCGTATTTGAGATATAAACGACTTTAAGGTACTTGCAGACTCAATGGAGTTTTGCTCGCCTTCTACGGGCTGAAAACCGTAAAGGCTGATGCCCAGGCGAATCATATCGAAATGAGCTTGAGGGAATCGAACCACACCCGCAGAATTCGCAATATGTTTCAATGGTGCGTAGTTCATTTCTTCTACAAACCCATCGTAAAAGGTATTTAACCGTTGAATCTGTTGCGTGCTCATTTTATCCTGATCTTTATCTTCAGCACTTGCGAAGTGGCTGAAAATGGATTGTATTTCAATGTCGGGTGCATCGGTAAGGAAGGTGGTAATTTGATCCAGTTCGTTGGGCTCAAATCCCAAACGATTCATGCCGGTATTGATTTCGAGATGAGCTTTAGCCGTGCCCATGGCTTTTCGTTTAACACTTTGGGAGAAAAGTTGAAGACTGCGAAAGTTGTACAACTCGGGTTCGAGATTGTACTCCAACATAACGTCATACGAATCTTCATCCGAATTCATGACCATGATGGGTAGATGTATGCCTTTGTTTCGAAGAGCAACGCCTTCATCGGCATAAGCAACACCCAGGTAGTCAATCTTATTAAATTGAAGAAAATGAGCAATTTCGTCCCCACCACTGCCGTAAGAAAAAGCCTTAACCATAACCATAATCTTAGTCGTTGGCGCGATCAACGACTTGTAGTGATTCAAGTTATTCTGTAAGGCGTTTAGATTGACTTCCAAAACCGTATTATGCACCTTTTGCTGAAGGAGTTTTTCGATATGTTCGAAAGCAAATGAACGAGCACCTTTTAGAATAATGGCTTCATTTTCAAACGTGTTGAAATCGTAGGATTTTATAAAGGCCTCAGTCGACGAATAAAACGTCTGGTCGATGATGCCAAACAAAAAGGAAAACTCACTTATTCGTGGACCTATTCCAATCAATTTTTGATACTTGAAGGTGTTTAACAACCCATTGATATTCGTATATAAGTCTCTGTCTGACAGACTGCTTTGCTCTAAATCCGACAAAATTATAGTCTTCTTTTTATGAGCATGCCTTTGATCAGCCCAATCCAGGGCTATTTCGATCGATTTGTAATCAGAATTATAATAGTCCGATATGATGGAGCAATTATTTTTCCCGGCCTTCTGGTTGAGCCTCATCTCAATGGGGTGTAAACCAAGCATGGCCTTTGACACCAATGACTGGTCTACCTTCAATACAATGGATAATAACCAGGCATGCATTGCATTCTCAATAGACGATTCATCATTAAATGGTAGCGTAATGTGAAGTTGACGACCATCGCACTCGGCAGAAATTTTACACACACCGTTGACCGACTGTTTACTCAAAATATTCAAATACGCCTTCTGATTATCCGACCAGGAATATCCCCTAATTTTATGTTCGTCTATAAACCGTTCTATGCGGTCTGTGAGCAGGTTGTCTTCACGTCGATAAATCAATGTTTGACAACCGGTAAACAGCTTGAGTTTTTCGTGTATTTTTTCTGTCTCGTTGCCAAAACCTGCTGAATGTGCATCCCCAATATTGGTAAAAATTCCTATGTTCGGTTGTAAGATGTTCTCCAGCTTAGGCATCTCACCAACTTCTGAAATTCCCGCCTCAAATAGACCAATTTCATGACTGGGTTGGATGTGTAATACGGATAAAGGTACACCAACTTGACTGTTGTAACTTCTTGGGTTTCGGACTACCTTAAGGTCCTTATAAAGTACCTGATAGCACCATTCTTTAACAATAGTCTTTCCATTACTACCGGTAATGGCAACGACGGGTATATTAAATTTTTGCCTATGAAAACTTGCCCAGGTTTGAAGCGCATCCAGAACATTTGGGACAACTATGAAGTTGACTTTTTCGCTAAACGTTATCTCCGGAATGTATTCAACCAGAAAGTTGCAAAACCCACTGTTATACAGTTGTTGGATATAGTTATGGCCATTGTGTTGTTTGCCTCGAATGGCACAAAATAATGTCCCAGCGGGATCTGCTTTTTTTCGACTATCTATTAAGGCTTCTTCAATAACCTGATTGCCTTTTCCAGTAAGTTGTCCAACAACGATTTCCGCTATTTTATTTAAGCTGTATTGCACTATAGGACAAATTTAACCATCCAGAGATGGGATTGGTCAACGCGATGTCCACAACATAGAAAGTTTCTATTATTCAAACCAAAGTAGTTATTTAGCGTTACGTATCACCATGGATTACCCAAATTCAATAACTCCTAGAAAAAGCTACACGCAAGCGTGGTCTGCCATTCAAAAATACTGTGCCTATCAGGAACGTTGTCATAAAGAGACACGTAACCGGCTATACGATTATGGCCTACGAAAAGATGATGTAGAGGAATTGTTGTATCGCCTTATTGAAAACAACTACGTCAATGAAGAGCGGTTTGCTGTGGCTTATGCCGGAGGCAAGTTTCGTGTAAAGAAGTGGGGGCGTAACAAGATTAAAGCCGAATTGAAGCGAAGAGATATCAGCGATTACTGTATCCGAAAAGCCATGTTGGAAATTGAAGATGAGGCCTATTTAGAAGTGCTTCATCAAGTGATTGAGCTAAAGTCGAAGGTCTATAAGGCTTCAAATCACTATGAGCTGAACAGCAAAATTGCCAATTATTGTTATACCAGGGGCTTTGAAAACGATTTAATTTGGGATATTCTCAGAGCAAGAATGAGTTCATAAAAAAACCCAGACGTTTAACCATCTGGGTTTTAAATATTGTATTTGAGCGATTCGCTCTTACCAACCGTGTCGGTTCGTATACTTTCTTTTTGTAAGTTTCTTCGTAAACACAAGGGATACTTGAATAGCACTGTTTGTAGAAGTCACTTCCTTTGATAACCATTCAAAATCCGAAAACCCCAATAGGTATCGAACGTCAAGACCAAGCCTTTTTGTGTCATCATCGTCCATTTTAAATGAGAAACCCGCACCTGCCATAATCCCAAAATCAATCGGATTATAACTTACAGGTAACAGAGTTGCCGAAGGTACCTCGGTTACATCAGTCGTTATGGTTCCGTCTGTATCTTCAGTTACCGTAGTCGTTTTAGACTCTTGTGTAGCCGATAGACCGAATCCAAAGTAACCCCCACCATATAGGTGAAAAGACATGGAAGTCTTTTTTACTCGATAAGGCACCAAATTATCAGGCATGATGGCTTTTTCGAAGTTGATGTATATGGGTATCTGAGTATAGAAAATTCCTGTTGTAGTCTCCGTTGTTTGGGAAAAACCATCCGACGTAGTGACTAATTTTTGTCTGTTACCCATGGTGGATACCAAAGCATCTCCCTGAACCGAAAGTTTCTTTGAGAACTGATACCTGGCGGTAAGCCCTCCATGAAAACCCATGGTTGAAAGATTCTCTACTCCAGCGGCATTCGAAGACATGTTTGACATGTTTAAACCTGCACGCGGTCCAAGATAAAATTGAGCACTTGCTGTCCCAATACAAAGGGAAACCACAAATGCCAATGCTATTAATTTCTTAAATCTGTTCATAATTCTATAGTGTGTCGAGCAATTGCAAATATATAGTTTCAAACGTAGGTAAAGAAAATTTGGTATGAATTAACAAAGAATTGATCAGAAGAATTGTAGACAAAAGCAACTAGTCCACTATTTTTGTCGTCTCAAGAAGAACGACATAACGGTTTCTTGGATAAAAGTTTAGGATGATACTACGAGCAGAAAATCTAGTAAAACAGTACAAGCGAAGAAAAGTGGTAAACCAGGTTTCATTAAATGTGAAGCAAGGCGAGATTGTTGGTTTGCTTGGACCAAATGGCGCTGGTAAAACGACGACATTTTATATGGTTGTTGGATTGGTTAAACCGGATCAGGGTCGGGTATTTTTGGATGATAAAGAAATTACCAAAAAAGCCATGTACCAAAGGGCCAGGTTAGGCGTTGGTTATTTACCACAGGAAGCGTCGGTATTTAGAAACCTGACTGTTGAGGATAATATCAAAGCCGTTTTGGAATTGAGCAAGTTGAGCAAGGAGGAGCAAAGGCACCAACTCGAATCGTTGATTGATGAATTTGGTCTTGAAAAAGTTAGAAATAACATGGGAAATATTCTTTCTGGTGGAGAAAGACGAAGAACAGAAATTGCCAGGGCACTCGCAGTCAATCCCAAGTTTATTTTGTTGGACGAGCCTTTTGCAGGTGTTGATCCAATAGCGGTTGAAGACATTCAGGAGATTATTAAGAAACTCGTACAAAAAAATATCGGTGTACTTATCACAGACCATAACGTACACGAGACGTTGACCATAACAGATCGTGCGTATTTGTTGTTTGAAGGGGAAATACTTATGTCAGGTACGGCACAGGAATTAGCCGACGATGAACGCGTTAGATCAGTATACTTAGGGAAGAATTTTGAATTAAGATAGATGAAAGGAATTTCGATAGTAGTCGCATTTGTTTTGCTGTGCGCTTTTCAAACTGGTGTAAAAGAAAAGGTGGATCCTGTTTTTTACAAATACAAAGGAGCAGGCAAGACTATTTCCAAAATATCGAATTTGATGATTTCACAATCACCGGGATTTCAATTTGGGTTTCAATCGTATGCCAACCATGAGGTAGTCAGCAGCACATCTTTTTACAATCAACCCAGCGACATTCTTCATTATATTCTTACGACCAAGGAGAATAGAACCCTCCATTTTCAAATTCCAGTTCTTCGCGTCCAATCGATCAATATCTTTGATCTTAGAGGAGAAGGGAATCTTCGCATGGAGGTAGTTTGTAGCTCTGAAACAGGGGTGAAAGTAAAAGAACACAATCAGGCAGGAGGTATCGTCTATTCTCTAAAGTTTACCACCTACCAAATACCATTACCTGTAGGCACAGATATGAAGATGCTTCGAAAAAGGTGTAAGCAATTGTTGAAAAAAGTGAATAAATTTAACGAATGAGCAAGCGACAGAACATTTGGGTTTTTACATGTTTGTTGTTCTTAACGGCCTGCACAAATGCCGATTTAGCGATTTATAAGACGTTTGATGGGAACAAAGTCAATTTAGACGCAAAAATAACCAAAGTGC
>CAYZWM010000028.1:0-24954 GCA_964482155.1 uncultured Chitinophagaceae bacterium
AGTACAGCAACCCATACCCTTAACAACGCCTCCGGTTGTGATTCGGTGGTTACGTTAAACCTAACGATCAACCAGTCCAATATAGGAACAGATAAACAAGTTGCCTGTGATTCGTACAAATGGATTAACGGAACGACGTATACGGCAAGTAATACCACAGCAACACATATCCTCAAGAACGAATCGGGATGTGATTCGGTCGTTACGGTAAACATCAATATAAAACAGTCCAATACGGGAACAGATACGCAAGTTGCCTGTGATTCGTACACATGGATATACGGCCGATAATAGTACAGCAACATATATGCTGAAGAATGCATCGGGATGTGATTCGGTAGTGACGTTGAACCTGACGATCAATCAGTCCAATACGGGAACAGATACGCAAGTTGCCTGTGATTCGTACACATGGATAAACGGCACAACCTATACGGCCAGTAATACCTCTGCCACCCATACAGTGAAGAACGCTTCAGGCTGTGATTCGGTGGTTACCTTAAACTTAACAATTAACCAGTCCAATACGGGAACAGATACACAAATTGCCTGTGATTCATTTACCTGGATTGACAGTACGACGTATACAACGAGCAACAGTACGGCAACCTATACGCTTAAGAATGTGTTTGGGTGTGATTCCGTAGTTACACTCAATCTGACCATCAACAGTGCAAACACAGGAACGGATGTGCAGTTTGGTTGCGATTCTTTTACATGGATCAACGGTATTACCTATTTGGAAAGTAACAATACCGCCACTCATACAGTGAAGAACGCATTGGGTTGCGATTCGTTAGTAACGCTTAATCTAACGCTTGTTTCATTAGATATGACGGTGGTAGCAAACGATTCTGTTTTAACCTCAAATGCCGTCGGTGTTATGTACCAATGGCTAGACTGTAGAAATAACTATGCTCAGGTTCCAGGTGCGAGGGCCGGTGTTTTTACCCCAACTTCGAATGGGAGTTATGCGGTGCAAATTACTCAAACACCTTGCGTTGATACGTCAGAATGTTTTACGATCTCAAACTCCGGGATCAACCTAAATGCCATTTTTAGCCACGTTTTAATTTACCCGAATCCAACGGATGGAATTGTAAACATCAACCTGGGTGATTTAACCCATGTTAATATTGATGTATATGATCTAAACGGTAGAATCCAATATCAAAGGGAAAACCTCACAACAGCAACGCATCAATTTAAACTGGATGTCGCCCCTGGTGTGTATATAATTGAATTACATACTCAAGGGTTGAAACAGCGTTACAAGTTGGTTATTAGGTAGTTGCATTAGAGAAGAATTAGACATTCGCAATACGTTTTGCTTGAGGATTCAATTTTATGAGTGAAACATGGGCGTTAATAATTAGAGGCAATTCGGAGATGAATGCGTTTAAGGTGATTCATAGGTATAAAGACCTATCCCAGTGCCAATCCAGACCATACCCTCCTGGTCGACTTCCACAACATTGACTACAGGGTAGGATAGTTGTGTATTGATTTCTATGACAGGTTGAATTACGTCATCTTTCAGAATATAAACTCCCAAATTCGTGGCTATATAAACCACATCATCCACGAGGCTAAGGGAGTTATTCTTTACACCAGGATTCGTGTACTGTGACCAGACCCCTTCTCTTCTTACAGCCAAACCTGTTTCAGTGAGTACATACAGATTGTTATTTTGGTCGAATCGAACCGTTTTTACCCTATGGTGGCCCACCTTAGCAGGAGAGAATTGTTTAGCAACTCGCCTTTTAATATCGACATGAAAAAGACCGTAACCCAGAGTTCCAACCCAAAGGGTATCTCTGAAGGCAGCTAAGCAGGTTAACTTGGATATCCCACCTGAAAAAAATGTCGAAAACATGTTTAACCTGGTTTGATCCGTATTCTCTATTTCAAATGTTGAGCTGGTTATTGTGCAATAATTACCAGAAAGGTCAAACCCTTTTAACGTGGGATATTCTCGAAACGTCTTTCGCTCATTCTTGTCAAAATAAGACAGGCCATGAGTGCCCTCACCAACGATTATTCGCCCATTTTTCAATTTATCAATACCGACAAAGGAGCGCAAGTCAGAGTTGAATTCATTATAAAACCGGAATGTGGAATCGTTACGGTTATAGATGCCAATCTCTTTATTCGAATTCAGAAAATATACCTCATCTCCATTAACGGCAAGGTCGAGAATGTTACCTCGATCGATAACGGTAGTAAGTTTCGATGGGCTCTTGGTGTTTATAGCGTCCTTACTGCAAGAGGAGTAAAAACATGAAACCAGAATGAATGGCAGGGTTCTTAGCCAGGGGTGTGATTTATGGAATGACATGGTTATTCTATAAAAGTAAGGTTAAACATCAGATAAATGATCTCGTGTTACTCCGAATGACTGATTTGTGACCGCTTCGTATGGGTTTACCACCAGTTCAGGTGATAAGGATGGCCAAAGATTTCTGTAACAAAAAATATGATTAATCAACCTCCTTGAAGCAACGTGCTCAAGAATATATAAGTCAAATTGACTCACAAAATAGGGAGGAATAGTCCACTTGCGACGTTTCTGACTCGTCTGGATGTCCACCTATTTTGTCCGTCATTTGATTAGTGCATTAGTTTAAGCACATGTGTACCTTTGAGGCAATGAAAAAAGCGAATCTTATTCTTGTATTCACTGTATTGTTGTTTGTATCAATACAGTCTTGTAAAGACGATACCACGGTGGAGAATACCCCTACCATTGAGGAAATTAAGGTAGAAACTATTGCGTACCCTAGTTTTACGAAAGAACATATAGCATTTGGTTCCGGCCAATCTCAAACCGTGAATAAATCATTTGACCTACATCCTTCGGAGAAAAATATTGATACCATAAAAATGTTCGTGATTCTTGATTGCCCTTCAGGCGGATGTAATGCGTGGGACGTATACGCCAATATAAAGGTGAAGGATCAGAATTCAGGAAAATGGTATGAGATAGGAAGATACATTACCCCTTATGGCATAGACAATTTAGCCGTTGAAAAAGGGTTTGAAATTGATGTGACCGACTTTAAATCACTTTTGCATGGCACGGTTGAATTAAGAGCTCGGATTGAAACCTGGGGGGCAGATGGATGGGACCTTACGGTGAATTTTGAGGTGACTACAGGAAAACCTGACTATCAATATTATGCCGTGTCGCCTATTATTACGTATGACGCATGGTCTACCTCTGGAGTTCCATACGGAGAAGCGCATACTAAAGATCTTACTAAAACGATAGAAATCCCTTCGAACTCAAAAGAAACTGTTTTGAGAACGATTATTTCAGGATGGGGACATGCGACTCCAACAGATGCAGATGGACGACCGTGTGCCGAATGGTGTTTTCGGACCCATCAAATCATGCTCAACAACGCCGTTGCCTTCAATCACCAAATGGGGCCTTTGGGTTGCGCAGAAAATTTGGTCAAAAATCAGGCAGGTAATTGGAGACCTGATCGAGCAGGTTGGTGTCCAGGAATGGCAGTGCCGGTACGAATTAATACGTTGGATAGCCCTATGGGTGGAGAAACACTATCCTTTGAATATGACTATGAGGATTGGACATCAGACGGTGGGACTACCTCAGGAAATAACGGGGCGTATTATGCCACCTCCTGTTTTGTGATCGTAAAAAGTGATCAGCCAATTCAACCAGCTGTCGTTACGGATTAATCATTTCACTATACGCGTGGTGTGCAACTAAACAGGATCTCTTATTGCACGAACAACGGCGGATTAGTTGTCCTAATTACTTTTAAGGTTAAGAACCTTTTCCTTCTGTTTTACTGTTAAATCATACCACACATGTGCATTGTGATTGTTGACATATATAAAGGTGACCTCCTTATGGTCAAGTCCAATTTTCGACTCAAGAGTTTCCAGTAGCTTTCGGGTTGGTTTAATAAAATATGAGTTCCAAAATACCACCGCGTAGAATTTGGAAGAAGGCAAATCTGATAATGAAACAGCGGTATCCAGGTGCTCCAAAATGAAGTCTAAATGAAAGGTATGCGTATTCAATGCCTCTATATCTGTTTTAGGAGGAAACGCATCGAAGCACCCTTTTACATTCCAATTCATGGTGGGTATTACCGGCTCAAGATAACAGTTTACCATTTTGAAAACCTCATTTCCCAGACTATCGAATAACCTAAATTGAACAGGCTGCAAGTCATCATTGCGTACTTCGTATAATAAATCATGTTGGGCACAATTGTAAACTTCCTCTGAATCCAGATACAGTAGGGTATCTCTGAACATTTGAAAAATATCTACAAAATATCGGGTGGTGTCCATGGAATACATGAAATCCGATTTTATCCCGAATCTCTCCGACTGTTTGCTTAATTCTTCCTTTGAATTTATCCATTTTGGTGTAACGTCTATACCAAAACTTAATCTGACAATGGGCCCGCATGAATTGGCCATGAAAAGAATGACCAGGAATCCCATAAGTTTAATGTTCATAATTGCGGTATACCTTAGTGTGTTATCACACCTGTAGAAACGAAAGTGGCCGTCTTTTGGTATGAATGGTTATACACAACTCTTAGAAGAATTCAGCATTTGACTCTGTTGGGGTAACGGATGGCAATTTAACTTGAAAAATACATGACGAATGAGTCATATCAATTCTTAATAATACGAACAGATGCTTTGGGAAACCAGGCCATTGAGTTCTGATTTTATGGCTTAGTTTTCAACCACCGTGCAACCAAACAAAGATTAAATGCGTCATGTTTGCAATGAACCATTCCAAACAGCGGTTAATACGCGCCAATTCTGGTGTATATTTATTACTATTATTTACATTTTTTACCCCTTTTGTGGCGAGCGGCCAACCTCCCAATGATCTCTGTAAAAATGCACACGACATTGCAATAACGGATGGTGGATTTGGCCTGGGGCTGTTTGTCGGAGCAGAGGTGTCTGTCGATAGTGCTACTCGAGAAATAGGGGAACAATGTTCGGAAGACATTTATAAACTGGGCAATTGTGGTAAAACAGTTTGGTACTCCTTCTATATTCCTACAACTCGAGATGTTGAAATTCTGCTGACACAGACGGATAGTGCAATACCTCAAATTTTTGCTGGGTTTACGGTTTATGAAGCACCTGACTGCGATTACAATAAAAATGACCTGTCAACCCAACTTACTCCTCTTGCTAAATTTGGAGCGTCGGGAAATGCATGTTTACGAGCGGGACATTACTTAATTCAAGTTGCCGTAAAAAGTCGAACCCGAGGTAAGTTATGGATTCAAATCCAGATTGAAAAATCGATTTCGCCTACCTATAATGATCACACCACTCCACATGACTTTGGATTAATACACAATCGTGCTAAAAACCTATACGTTGAAACCAGTTGTTTGGATATTGAAAAAATAGAGAAGAGTGCGATAAACAATCCTGATTATTCTCGTAGTTTTTGGTTTAGCTTTAAGTTGGGATTCAACAGTATACTGGATTATGTAGAATGTGCCTCGTATTATCCAATTGGGTATCGATTTTTTAGCGAAGCACCCAATTCCGATAGCCTTAAGAGCACGAAACCATTTATTTTTACAGCCGATGATTATTATAAAATATTAATAAATGAGGCGTGCAAGTCACCTACTATGGACACGACGTATTACGTCCAATTATTGGTGTCCAGCCGAGAAAACTCTGTTCAGATTAATTTAAAAAGTTACAGTGAAGTTGAGGACGATTGGAATACACCCGCCACGTCATTTGTAATAGAAACAAAGCATGGCTATAATAGGACCATTGAGAAGTACTTTGACTGTAGCGGCCTGCTAAGTGATCACAGCTGCAAAAATGTCATTCCAGAATTTTTTACAATTAAAAGCCGGTTAACATCTGGTGAAGTTGATACGTTGAGATATGCCTCCTACACCATAATTGATAGTAAAGATATTGGTGAATTTCATATTCAAGCTGTCGATGCTCGTAACTATGGGTATTCACTTATGTATGTGCTTTATGAAGGAGATATCCGAAACGGATGTGGCCTAAAAGAGGTTGAGCGAACAGGTGTGACATCTCGTACTAACTTTTGTTTGGAAAAAAAGGTGTATACGTTGTTGATGGTAAAATACGACCATTTTGCAAGCACCAATTACATTCAGCTTAGAATAAGTCAACGTAAATGGCCCACATCGATCAAACATTATCATCATGATGAGGCGGACTTTATGGGTAATGTTAAACCGTCGGAAAACATATTTATTACGTCCAAGTCGGTCAATATTCATCACAGGGATACGTCTGTAAATATTGACACCTTTAGTTGGAAAGGCCGTTTTATTTTCTTTGAATTTTATCTAGAAGAAACGTCGGTCTTGAATATTCATTCGACCGATTCAAGGTTTCGTAAATTCGTTTTTTCTGGTCGGAATGCAGATGCCAACTTAACGTCATTAAAAGGCTACAATTATGTTTCGAACCGATCAAATCTGTGTAGGGTTTATGACAAGGGGTATTATACTGTGGTCCTGCTTTACGATACAACAATTCATGGGTATAGTATGTGTAATTTGGCCGAAACTGAAATTCGATTAGCACCCATTGGCGCATGTAAGATAGCCGTTAATAATACCAACCCCGAAGACGCTATAAAAATCAACGGCAACACAGACTTAAACGGAAATTTTCAGAGGAGAATTGGGATTAGATTTGAATATAATCTAACCACATGTTGGGATTGTAATACGGTAACCAACAAGAAACCGGTAATTCCGTGTAACCGAAAAATACCTAAGTATTGGAATTTGGACAGCATTTATTTCTTCTACACGTTTAGGCTTGACTTAAATGCCGAGATTGAGCTACCCAATAACTCAGTACTCTACAAGGGAGATGTTACCACGGACTCTGATGTTTGCCAGGATTCAAATAATGTCATCGACCCATGTGGGGGGTACAGTATATACTGTAATCTGAAGGGTGGTCAGACCTACACCATCGTTATTTACAATAACAGGTCATATGAGGTTGGCAATGAGAAGTATAAGGTTATTGGCACTCCACATATAAAGACGCCAAATGATTATGCTGTAAAGGCATACGATTTTAAGGAACTCAAAAACGGTGTTTCTGTCACTTCACTTAGTCATCCAATGACGTGTCATACGTCAACCTCTAAGTCTGATCCGTGCAAAGGCAATGAAAACGGTTACAATCTGTGTTACTACAACTATTTGTATTCTGTTCCATTCGTAGATACATTGAATAAAAGCCGACCGAAAGACAATTCAAATATATGGTACACATTTACGGTCACCGATGCATCTAGAATTGACGTTACATTAACGACTCCTGAGCATTGCACAAATACGTTTACCGTGTATCGATATACAGGTTCATATTATGAGAATTTTTCTGATTTGCTTTCTAATGGATTTGACAGCACGGATAGAAGCTTTAAACTCGTTGCCAGGAACGGTCAAAATTCTGCCCAGTGTTATGAAAACTATCTTAGGTTTAATAATAATGGGTGCTCAAAGAATAGGTATTTTGTCATTGTGAATAGTGCTCAAGCCCCTAACCAGGAATATAGTATTACGCTTAAGAAAACATTTATTCCAAACATAAAAGAAGACGGCGACAATTGCAGCAACGCAATAAGTGATAAATTTTTAGGGTACGGCACTAAATTATTGCGAGCGACAAACAACTGTCACTCGTATGGGGCCTCTCCTTTTGAAGACGAAACAGACCGAACATTGATTTCGACCTGGTTCGAAATCAATGTATCCGGCCTTGATAAATTTGACATGTCCATTAAGTACATGGGCACCACACACATTGATAAATACATTGTCTACGCTGGAAGTTGTGGTGGTTTGACCAAAGTGATGGAATTAAAAGACAAATACGCTTTTTTTACCCTCAGTTGTATGGGTGAGGGAACGTACTATGTTCAAGCCATAACATCTTCCTATTATGTAGGTAAGCTTACGTTCGAATTTAACATTGCCAAGCCCAAGAATGAGAAATGTGCACCTTACGATTTTGAAATTCCGTTAGCTCAATTTGAGACGCTCGGTGGGTGTACTCAAGATACCATTCTGTTTAATAATATATCGACTGCTGGAAATTCCATTAACTATGTCTGGTATGTGAATGGAGTTCGATCCGGTTCCGACTTCGACTTAGAAATATTAAAGACCAACTCGAACCTAAAATACAACAACAAAATTAAGTTGGTGGTGTTCAACATCTCTACGGATAAGAGTGATTCCATTACGGAGAACTATCGGAACGACACAACGAACTACACGTTTAAAATGAAACATATTTCTGACTTTATTTGCTCGGATACGATTGATCTTTCGGTGGAAACCAATTACCCTTACAAGTTAAACTATGAATGGAGTCCAGTGCAAAGGTTCGCCAATCAATATGCATCATCTCAACAAGTCCAGGGTATATCAAAAGCGGAGATTACGGTTAAAGCAGTGAGTGATAATTGTGAGTTTTATGATACATCTCTGCTTGTGAGTGCTCCATCCTCCGGATTCTTTAAAGACGGGTATTTCTGTGATTCAATCTACAAGTTGAAATACGATATACGTGAGTATCTCTATTTTAGGGTGAATAATGATTTGTATGTTGGAGATACGTTTGTAATTTCGGATACAGGGACCTACAACCTACTTTTTTACTACAAAAAATGCTATTTCTACGATACGATCCATATTACTTATGGGGAATATTCGGTTCAAACGGATTTTGATACGGTAACCATGTGCAACAAAGCGCCTCTAAACCTTAGTTACCAGTCTCCTTTACAAAGCTATACCTGGAACACAGGAAGTACCGATTCGTTTATAACGGTTTCCAACGTGGGAGAATATCAACTTAAAGGTAAAATACTTGCATGCTTAGATTTAGAATATAATGTAACCGTCTTAAATGAAAGCGTTCCAACTTCCTTTTTGAAAGATACCACCGTTTGTCGTTACGATAAAATACCATTTACCAACCCACTACCCGAATACACAGTATTTTCCAAACAACCCAATACCGACAGCATCCAGGGGTTAGAAAATCGTCTGATTTATATGTCTCTGGTAAGGAATAATTGTGTGGTGAAAGACAGTGCTCAAATCACCGTTCTGAAATCACAGAACGCGGAAGTGGATTCTTTCGCCTGTTTTACAGACATTATGGAATCAATTTGGTTAGACGCGGGAAACGCACTTCAGTATGACTGGCTGGCTCAAAATAATACCGAACAGTTATTAGAAGTAGGGGATTACAATAAATACACAGTGGTAAAGTTGAATCAACGTCTGTGTAGCGACTCCACCACGTTTAATGTAATTACAAATTGCCCAAGGAAGGTGTTTATTCCAAACTCATTTTCTCCGAATTACGACCTAATCAATCCCACGTTCAAACCGGTTGTGATTGGAGCGTATGAATATTATAAGATGACTGTTTTTAACCGATGGGGAGAGAAAATATTCGAATCCGCCAACAACCAGGCATGGAATGGGCACTACCAAAACAGTCAGGTGCCTTCTGGAGTTTATTTGGTATTGATAGAAATAAAGTATGCCAATGGCACTCAATTTCATGACCAACTCGTGCACGTTATTTATTAAGTTTGGTACGCCGTATTACACTAGGCATAGATAAGTTTTGGGGGAATCTCGAATGTACTTAATGCAATACTATCAGTTTTCCAACCTTGACCTGGTTACCTAACCTTACCTGAACAAAGTATATACCGTTTCGCACGCCACTTAAGTCAAGGTGTTGGACTGTTTGATTAAATACGAAGTCAATGTCTTTATTGAGCACCATTTGGCCAGATAAATTGATAAGTTCGATTCGTGCTGTTTCATCAATGGCACCGTTAATTTCGATGTTGACCTGGGTATTAGCAGGATTGGGATAAAGCCTCAGATTGTTGAGCGAAATGGGTTCAAATAGAACATTGGTTGCATTAGGTGTAGGATATAAATGAGACCAGTCGACACTTCCGTCGGGATATCTTCCAAATGCCGAGTTTTCTTCCTGATTGCCAAAAATGATGGAGTCTAACAATACGTTGTCTCGTTCTACAAGTTGCGATAGACCAATTGCTTCACCCGATTTCTTTAGTTTGAAATTGAGGTGGAGTACACCCTGTCCGGGATTTTTATCTGCACTTAAAACCAAATGGCCATAAGGTTGAATGGTGGTTGAATCTGGGTAACTGCGTGGGATTTGCCACAACATCTTTTTGTCCAGATTGTCGGTGACATATAATCCGCCGACGTCGACAGAAACAGGGTTCCCGTTGTAAATTTCAATCCAATCTTCATATTCACCAAAGTTGTTGGTATAAGTGACCGTATTGGATGCCATCAATTCGTTAATGAATAAATTTGTAAGAGGTTGAGGATCACTGTTTTGCAGCCCAGGGGTTCCGCCCGTACTGTTACTCTGGTGCCAGTTTTCTAACAAACTATGGTTCAGGTGGGGCGAGTCAAGTTCCAACGAACATCCTCTTCCGTCGGCTTGACTAAACCAAAGCCCCGAATTCGTATAAGCAACCATACAAACCAATTCCATATCGGCGTTGAATAACCGCAACTGGTCGGTTGGTTCCAGGTCAAAAATGAAATTGCCGGTTTTTCTATTTGATGATGGAAACTGGATATTAAATAAGTTGGTGTCCTTACAAATGATCAAAAACTGGTTGGGTAATATCTGTGTATGTTGATCAATGGTATAGGAAACAGTATAATTCTTATTCATAAAAACCCAATCGGAAAGATCGACAGTATGTTCACCGTAATTGTACAACTCGATCCAGTCACCCGAATTTAAGGTGTTCATGGAATTGTAATTGATTTCGTTTATGACGATGGTATTTACGGTATCTGCTTGCCAGGTTATATCGTATGCACCCATGTCGGTTACACTGTTGTCCGCATCCCTTGGACTTAGTGGATCACCCATATCTATACATGGGGAATTGGCTTGAAGTTGAAAATTTCGTAAACCTGCATGAATAAATAGGGGATCGTCAAATAGGTTCCCGGTTCCGGCTTGAGTAATATCTAACGTATTCGAAAGGCTGTAATCGATTGTTAATGAGGACAAACCATCTACTAAAAACGGAGCTATGTTTGAATTCGATAATATAGAATTCTGGATGTGGGCATTCCCTCCGCCCTGGCCTAAATTCTTCTCAAAGCTTGCTATCGCGTAGTCGTTCTGAAAAAACGTATTGTGATCAATGTAAGCAAATGAATTGCTGTCTTTAATGCCAATGCCTTGAGCGCAGTTATAAATAATATTGTGGTGAACATGGGCTGTGGAGGCTTGTCCGATAGAGATTCCTTTGTCCGAACAATTAAAAATGCTATTGCGAGCAATTAAAATGTTGGTCGACGCTTCGCCCAAATCAATACCGTCACTATTCTCTCCCAAAAAACTGTAAATCCTATTGTCTGTAATCGCTCCTCTTGCAATTTGATCAAAATCAATCGCATCGGTGTCTTCTGCATTGTTGCCTTTGATGGTGCAGCCTTTTACCAGCGCAGAATCCGCATATTTAATATTAATAACGTCGGTAGATAGATGGGTATTCAATGTGCTATTCTGAATACTGATCATACCGTATTCGCTGTAAAATGGTTGGTAGCTGTCAATAATTTCAATGCTGTCTATTAACAGGTTGGAATGATATGCAGATATACCTCCTTTATGGATAGAAGGGTCTTTTCCGAACGACGTATTGCTTATAATCAGGTTGTTCAGTTTAGTGGTGTCTGTTGCATGGGTAACGCAAAGGGCTCCCCAACGAGGGGAAGGGTTGTAAACAGGTATTCTACCCCGTACGCTGGAGTTAGATCGGATGATACTTTTGTTTATATGGTTTCCATTGGTAATGAGGTTTCCATAAACAATAATGTTGCAGCCATCGCTCATTAATAGTTCAGCACCGGCTTCCATGGTCAGTGTTGTATTCGAATCGATCACCAAATCCTGTGCCGCATAATATGGACTTTCTATTTGGGTGAGTATGGTGTTTGAACTGATGTGTCCTGGGAGCACATTCTCTGTCGGATTTACGATAAATAATGGCGTCAATATGGTGTCCTGGGTGAGGCTTAAAACGAGGGTATCGTTGGTCGAACCATTCAGCCAACTGGAAAACCGGTATCCCAATTTAGGCACGGCAGTTATTGTTAATGGGATTCCAGAAAAATAAGAGCCCGTGAATACAGTATCTGTAATGAGGACATTATTTATGAGGATTTTACCCGTATCTGCCTGTGGGATCCGGATGGTGACAGTAAACGTATCTGAAATGGCAAAGTAGTCCATGATATGTCCTTTTACCTCATCAGGTCTGCATTGAGCGTACGCTTTTAAGGCATTTACATTCGCCCTCCACACACCCATAGATTGAATGGCCAAGGGGTCAGAATTCCATTTACTGATGTGTCTTGGTAATTCAGGCACCAAAGTGGTGGATAAACGATCAATCATTTTGATCACGTTATCTGATTTAAATAGGGTATTAAGGTACGAGGCGGAACGCTGAATAAACTCATTTTTAAAAGCCTCATTGTCCATTAAATTCGTAAGTAATACGGTCGACCATTCTGGAAGGTCATTGTGAATACTGGCTATTTTGGCTAAGGTGTTTTCTGTGCAGTTGTCACTTCCGTTATTGCCAAAAGAATGTTCCAGATCAAATAGAATCCAACGCCATTTTTGGTGTGGTGAAGTAGAATTCCAATACTTATTGTTGAGGTCGGCTAACCAGTAACCGATGTACATTTTTGTTATCTTATAATTGATGTATTCATTAATATCCAGGCGAGATTCTACATATTTATAATTGGCCTGAACAGACAGGTCATTGTTTTTTACAAAGTCCAGTAATGCCATGTAATCGGTAGGACTTCCCTGGTTTACACTGGCATTGTCTTCCAGAATATTTAAATGGGTCGAGTTTAGGTGATGATTTGACACGAGATAATTGTCATTCAGCTTCTCGCGAAGATTGTAAATTCCCCAGAACTGGCCATTAACAAAGACCACCGCAGGTTTATACGATTGATAGTCAATATCCATTTGGTCTGCTACCAGACTGGTCACCAGGCCATCGGCAAAAAGGGTTTGTCCATTGTCGTTTCCCCCGTTTCTTAGAACAAAATTTTTAAAGTTAAAAACGGCTTTATTGTCAAATAACTGGTAGGCGAGTTCATCAGTCCCATATTTTCCTTTCATACGGATTGACATGGGTTTTTGCTGCAATTGAAAGATCGTTGAACCAAAAATCTTCATGCCTGCATCGAGCCCAAACTCCTTCGTCCCAGAAGGGCTGAAATACTCTATACTAGCAGCAACCTCCCTGTTTTTTAGGCTGTTTTTAAAAATCCCAAAATCAAAGCCATATAAATCTGCATAATTGGCGGATATAGCGATTATTGGAAGCCCAATGTTCTCGCCAATCAGAAAGGTCTCAGTAACGATTTCTGAAGGTAGTTTGTCATTTTCAAAAACTCGGCATCTAATGGTCTGGGTATAATTTATGGCCACCGGATCCACATATAATCTTGACGTACTTGTCGGCCTCGAACCATCCGTCGTATAATGGATTTTTGCGGTTGCTGAATGGGATGACATGGTAAGGGTTTGCGCCATAGCATACTTCCCTCCCGTTACCGATAATGAAGCAGCTTCTATTGTTGTAAATGTTGGCGAATGGATAGCAAAGTTTGATTTTTTCGGAGTTGGTTCGGCCAAAAATTCAAACGAAGCCATGTCATTTAGTGTTCTTCCATAGCTGATATTAGCAATCTGTTTCCCAAAACGAATTGAATCTATTACCTCTCCGGTAAGGGAGTATAACCCAATAAATTCTCCGTTACTGCTTAACTTAAAGCTTAGATGATAGTCAGAAACAGTGATTGTGGTTGTGTCCGAATAAATGATGATATCTGTATCTCCGGGTTTTTTGTTTTTACCATCGGCCCAAAACAAAAAATAACCATTTGGTGGAATAATGACACCAGGTGGTATAACCCACTTTTTGGTTTCGTTTGAATTGTCGCTTAACGAATAGCCCTCAAGATTTACCTCTTCTGGGCCAGCGTTGTACAATTCAATCCAATCCGAAGTGGTTAAATAATCAGAAGAGTCGACCGTAGCAGAAATATTAGACGCTAAAAACTCATTGATATAAATTTGCGAAAAGGCACTGTTCGCCCCAATCAAAACCAGAACAAAATATAATGCTCTTTTAAACATCGCTATTCGATTATCATTTTAGATAAAGAGTACGATGTCTTTGTCGTTACTTTAATAAAGTAAATTCCTTTGGGTTTTGCGTTCAATTGAACACGAGTTTGATATCGATTAACATCATTAATACGAAGGACTGTTTGTCCGACACTATTCGATATTTCAATGTGCAGAATTTTGTCTTCACCTTTAATTGTAATTAAACCGGAAGACGGGTTTGGGTAAATAAGCGTTGTCGATTTACTGATCCGTTTTACTCCAGACGATTTATCGGAAACTTGGGTGACAAAAATATTGGAATGTCGCCAATGCCAATCTGGGCTTACATGTACATGGTACGATCCCGTATCACTTTGGTTGGTTAGGGTATGATCATCAATGGCAAAGGTGCTACTCTCATAGTTTCCAAGTAAATAAAACTCATTGTCAGAAAACGGAATAACCACTTTGCCTTCATCGGTAATTTTATCACCGTAGCTTTCTACCCATATTTCTCTGCCGTTCGTATCATATTTAACCATAAATACATCGGCATAAACTCGATCTAGATAGGAAGAAGTATAAAAAGTGTCCGTCTCAAAGTTCGTCTGACGGCCAACGTAATGCCCCGTTGCATACACATAGTTCTTATGGACAGCGATGGATTTACATACATTTATGCCTTCGTGTGACGTGAATTCTTTACGCCATTTATTTTGAAGTGATGTGTTCATTTTTACGATGGAGAAATCGCCAGTTGGCGCACCAATAACAACCGAGGCCAAACGTGACAATCCCAAATAATAGTTGTCATTTACGTCATTTGCCATGCATACCGTTTCATAATAGACCGAATCGATAGATCCGTTAATAAATGTGCCTGTCTTGGTAAACTTTGCCAGGTAGGCAGAAACTTTAGCATATCCCCATTGGTCAATAACCGTCCAAAGAGTATCTGAACCGAAGACAAGGAATTTAGAGTTGTCACCTTCTGAACCGATTCTGCCGCCGACAAGGATATTGTTTTGATTGTCAATAAGAAGAACATTGGCAGTGGCATTACTCATCACATTAGTTCCGGAAGATGCTATTGCCCAAATGGAGTTTCCCGAGTCATCAAACCCAGCAATATAAATATCTGATAAAGCAACGCTTTTAGTGATGGAATGCGTGCCAAAAGAGATGGAATTACTCGAAAAATGACCTGTAATGTAAATTGAATTATTTTGATCGACAGCAATGTCATGTGCAACTTCGTCCAGGTTTCCACCAAATCCTTTTGCCCATAAAACAACACCGTTGCTATCAAGTTGTGCTATAAAAATGTCTTTGGCACCATGGGTGTTTAATGTAGTCGTACCAAATTTTAGACTCTGGCTGCTGAAGTGACCCGTTATGGTTAAAGATCCATTTTGGTCTAGGGCAATCGCGGTAGGTACGTCTTCATACACATTGCCATAACTCTTTGCCCAAAGCACATTCCCGTTAGGAGCATACTTAACCAGAAAAATATCAATTTGGCCTCTATTGGTTAAAACGGTTGATCCAAAGCTTACTGTTTGGCTGGCAAATGACCCTAAAACGTATACGTTGTCAGATTGATCAACGACACCATCCACAACTATTTCAGCTCCTTTTTCGCCTCCTGCTTGTTGCGCCCATACATGATCAAATGACTGGGCAAACGATATGGAACTGGCTCCCAAAAGAGTAAGCACACACACGAGTAGTTTTGTATTAATGGGAAATAAGTTCTGTTTCATAAGTCAGTGTTGCGTTTTTGATTATATGTTAAGTTATTTTTAGATTTGAAATAAGTCCAAATGAAACTGTGATTCCAAAGTTAGGAATAAGCATTTGCTTTCAAACCCATCGTGTCTCCTTTATGAGCAATAGTTTAATTGTGTATACGCTAAATTGACCCTAGATGTTAGCACATAGATGGTAATTTATTCGTAAAGTGAGTAAGGGTGTTTTGGGCTGGACAGCACTGCCATTGTTTCCTGGATTTATTCAAAGGAGTTCCCTCTTAAATTCTGGTCAATATGGGTCGGGTTCCCATCGTAAAAGGTGAAATGGACGTGTGTTCAGTTGGTGTTAATCGGATAGGAATTGGTAAAACTGTTAAACAAAAAAAGTCGCCAGGGTTGGCGACTTTTTTCATTCCGAACGTATAATTTTAGAAGTTGAATAACGCGATACTCAACAATTCCTTAATCTAACTTCTGATCCACTTAAACTCGTATTGCTTTTGAGGAATTTTTATTTTTTCAGAAACACGTTGTAACCTTTGGGGTAAGGCCATCAGGTAGTCTCTGGCTTTTTCGGCGGGGTCGGTCAGGCCAACAAGATTTTCTATTTCCCATTCCTTTAAAAGCGATTTTAAAATATCAATATAGTCTTGAAATGTGTAGACCATAGCGCGTTGCGCAGCATCTGAAAAATGGCTGAATAACTCACTTATTTTTCCACCTGATTCTCGCATAAAATGCGCTGGCATCACGATCTTCTTTTTCATCATATCTTGAAATGCGAGCATAATTTCACTGGCATCCATTTCAATAATACGAGAAATAAAACTCTTGTAAGCATTGGCATGACGAGCCTCATCTGAGGCAATTACACCACATATTTTGGCAAGAGAAACATTGCCTGTCTTTTTGACTAAGGACGCAACTCTTCTATGAGACACATTTGTTGCCATTTCCTGGAAACTTGTATATATAAAACTTCGATATGGGTCTTTTGCCGTCTGAAGATCAAAACCATCGTTAATCAGATGTGCGGTTGTGATTTCCATTTCTCTCATATTTACCCGACCCGATAGATATAGGTATTTGTTTAGTAGATCTCCATGGCGTTTTTCTTCGGCTGTCCAGGCTCTCACCCAACTTGCCCAGCCATTTCTGTCGTAGCTATCAATACCTTCAATATCCATTAACCATGACTCGTAGGTAGGTAACGCCTCTTCGGTAATCGTATCTCCTATTAATACGGCAAATAGGTCGTAATCCATATCCATGGCCAACGCCTGAATTTCTTTAATTTCTTCGAAAAATTCTGGACTCTTTGAATCTGGAAGAAAATCGGCAGGCTGCCAATTTTTTTCAACAGGTTTTAAATATTTAGTCATCAAATCATCCATCGATTTTTCAACCGTTTGCATGACTTCGAGTCGTATATTCTTTAATTTCAAATTTGAAACAGGGTTGATGTCCAATGTGTTCATTAATAGGTACTTATGTCTTACGTCTTGATCGGCTCAGTTTAAACAAGAAGTAACTCGCAAAACGAAAACCAAAATCGTATCCAATTTCAGGTGACAGAAAATTTCCGCGAAGCTAAGGGCTCTTCCTTAGTATACAACATTTTACTGATATAAATAGAGTTTTGGTGCATGAATTTTAAGTAATACATGAAAATCCGACGGGTGTAAATGTGAAAATTCATGGAAAAAATTAACTTTACAGAGCGAGGAATGAAAAGGCCTACCTCAATTTATGGGCCTCAATTTTACGACTACGAATGGGGCAAATTATTCTATCTATACAAACAGACTGAACCTAAGCATAACATTATATGGAAAATAGTAGAGAATGTACAATATGTGCACAGTCAGTGTCGACTAACTTTTGTGGGAATTGCGGTCAAAAAGTGAATGTAACAAGGTCTACGGTCTGGTCGTTAATTGGTGATTTTTTTTCTAGCTTTTCTTCGTTAGACGGGTCCGTGCCTTCCGCGTTTAAGAAGTTACTGGTTTCTCCTTATACGATCATAAATAATTATTCTAATGGTTATCGTAAATATTACCCCAGTCCTGGGCAAATGATGATTTACGCATTAACGATTGCGATACTTCACTTAAAATTTATTAACGCAAAATTATTAGGGGGCGTTCTGGATGTTGAATTTGTTATTAACGACTATACTGCTTCGGCACAGGTGCTTTTTTTGATCACATTAATATGTGTTTTTGTACTTGTTTCATACGTGACTTTCATCAGACGTAAAATTGGATTTACCAAGCACCTGATATCCATACTTTACCTAACCATGTTGTTCTTTATTGTGGTTACCCTCCTATTTGACTTTCTATTATTGTTTGAAATAGCGGTGCCGCAAACTCAGTTTGTAACCTATGTTTCGCTGGTTTTTGTTTGGAATTCTATTGTTCTTACTCAAAAGAGACGTGTCTTAAGAATATTTGTTAATTCAATCATTCAATTCTCATTGTTTGCCCTTTTCTTGTATGGGATTAGCATTTTAGTGGATTAGGCGTTCGATACCACGGTAGTCCCTTTAAGGATTCCACACCCACACTCACACTCACACCCACTCCCCCCACACTCAAACTCAAACTCACGCTACATTCAACGGAGATTGGCTAATAGGTATGTGTAGTTAGAGATGAAAACCATTCGAAACAAAATGGACAGAGACCTTCCTTATTTGTTGACTGGAACGGTCACTTTATAAATGGTTTCAAAGAGGTTTTCTGGGTCAAACGGTTTGAGTATAAACCCGTTCATTCCCGATTTATATATCAGGTCTTTGACTTCCATCAAAACCGAGGCCGATAGCGCTACAATTGGAATTGTGGGATTAAACTCCCGTATTTTTATGCTCGCTTCATAACCGTTCATTATAGGCATCTGAATGTCCATTAGAATAATGTCATACTCGTTTGCTTTAGCCTTTTCGACGGCTATGGAACCGTCTACAGCCGAGTCCACGATCATTCCAGCCTTTCCTAATATTTGTTTACCTACAAGTTCATTGATGGGATTGTCCTCCACAAGTAACACCCGAATTCCTCGAAGGTCATAGTTCGATTTCCGGGTAGTTTCAGTGGTTCTAATGTTTTTTGCCCGTTTTAACTTGACCTCAAATTGGAAAGTGGTACCCGAACCAATTTTGCTTTCAACCTTAAGCTCGCTACCCATCTTTTCGACAATTTTTTGTGAGATTGACAGGCCTAGACCGGTTCCTCCAAAAACCCGTTGCGTCGAACTTAGTTCCTGTTTAAATGCACCAAATATGGTTTCCAAATTCTCTTCTGCAATTCCAATACCGGTATCCGAAACTTGAGTGATTAGACGAACTCCCTTTTCATCCGAACTTACTGCCCTTATGCTTACTGAAACGCCTCCTTCTTCGGTGAACTTAACGGCATTATTAATCAGATTATTTAAGACCTGGTTAAACCGTACCGCATCCAACCAAACAGTTGGAATATTTTCTTCGATATCCACCGATATGGTAATACCTTTCTTATCACAATTGGTTTCATGAATTTTGCGCACTTGTCGGAATTCCTCATTGATGTTGATAGGTGTTTCGTCCAATATTAATTCCTGCGCTTCCATTTTGCTGTAGTCCAGCACATTGTTCAGTAGTTCAAGAAGTATCTTGCCTGAATAATTCAATGCTTCCAGGTTATCTTTTTGGTCGTCTCTTGGGCCATTGTCATTGAGGATATGTGAAATTCCGATAATGGCGTTAAGAGGAGTTCTAATCTCATGGCTCATGGTAGACAAGAAACGAGATTTGGCGGAAGACGCCTCTTCAGCTTCTTTGCGTTGCCTATGTACCCGTGCAGAATATTTTGCACTCACTTGGGCAAAATACAAGATCTGGAAACCGACCAGAACAAATGTGCTGATAATTGATAACGGGTAAAACCACGCCTCAGCCAGTTCAAGTTCTACTTTGTTTTTTGAAATCAGATCGAAATCCGTCACGAACAGAGCGATCCAACCAAGAATCGGAAGCGGAGCAAATAAAAGTATAAAAGGTTTTTCCTTGACAAACGAAAAAATCACAAACGGTAAACCAAAAGCAAAGAGTAAAACAAATTCAACGTGGCCAGGTCGTCCAACATAGGATGAGGCAGCAATTATGCTTAAATTTAATGCAACGAGGTAGAGAACTCGGGCCAACATATACCATTGCAATTTTAGAATGGCAATGACCGCAACAAAGCAAATAGTAGCACCAATTAGCCAGAGGGATAATTCATTCTGCCCCATTGACCATATCAAAAGAAACCACACAAAGGATAAGAGTGCAGTGAATATGCTTAACGCACGAATTTGCTTTATACGTCTTTCATTTATCATCTTAAGTCATCATAACTGTAGAAATGTATCGGATCGAAGATAACCTTTGTTCCCCTTTATTCCAACTGACGGGTAATGTTTCCGGATATACAGTATCCATGAGCAAAAAGGTATTTTTTGGTGTTAAACGCTTATCGAGAGACCGTGTCGGTTTAGCTTGGTATAAGTCTTTGATTAATAATAAGTTGCAGTAAATTTTAGCGCATTAAATTAGGGTTATTGGCCTCATTTTTTATTTTGGGCAGGTAGCAAAAGAGAATAGAATCGAACAATTTTATACGCTGTTTTGCCGCAATCAATGCGTTAGGTTTAGGAGTGTTGGATTTTACCGGGTTTGTTACCCAACCAACCCGATGTCAAAACACCCTGTATTGGTACATGTTTATGAAGACGTTGGTGATCGTATGTATCCTTCACGTGTCATAGATTCCTGTCGTTTGCCCGTTCAAAATGTACCTTTGTTTAGAAAGAACATCAACTGTACTCCGTCGGGCTGAAAAACTTACATGTGTTCAGGCAACCCTTTTAGGCTTGCTCACATATTAGACTATGTACAGGGTAACTCTGTAATGGCAGAAGCGGAAATCATAAAGGAGGCAAAGAAGAAAAGCCGAAAGGCGCAGACGTGGTTGTATGAAAATTACAAGAACACGTGGTACGCCATTTGTCTTCGATATTGCCGAGAAGTAAACGATGCCTCAGACGTTTTGCAAAATGCGTTGGTTAAGATATTCACTAAAATGAAGCAATTTGACCCGGACAAAGGACAGCTCAAGTCCTGGTCATCTAAAATCGTAGTGAACGAGAACCTGATGCATTTGCGGAAGACCGTAGACTCTTTTCAAATGTCAGACATCCAGGACGAGTTTCATTTAGAAGACACCAGTGAAACGCCGTTGGATCGGTTGTCGGCTAAAGAATTAAGTGCATTAATAAGGGCTCTGCCGAAAGGATATCGAACCGTTTTTAACCTGTATGTATTGGATGGTTATAATCATAGAGAAATAGCGGTGATGCTGAACATTTCAGAAGGCACATCGAAATCTCAATTGTTCAAGGCCAGAAAAATGCTACAAGAAAAATTGGAGGTTTTGATCTAAGGAATAACGAAATGAGTGAAGAAAAACATAAGGACTCAGAGTTGGACAAGTTTTTCCAATCCAGATTGAACCGCCCAGACAAGGATGGTCAGGGTTGGGACTCTCCGCCCAACTATGTATTCGATAATGCGTTGAAGGAAATGGACGCCTTAGACAAGAGTAAAAGAAAAACCCTCTTGCTATGGATAATATCGGGAAGTTTTGTGATCATAATGGCAAGTTTCGTTTTTTGGAATAACGGGAGAATGAAGTCTCTTGACGACAAAATGAACAGTCTCTTGCAAAACCAGTCACAAGTTGAAGAGCAGTCCTTAGCTCAAACAAAAGAACAGAGCATATCTGGTAAAAATGAGGCGTCGAACACACCATCTGCCACTCCGGCCACAGAACATTCAAAATCGGCCTTGGTTGAACCCGAATCATCACTTGATTATGCAACTCCGCCTGATCGGAGTATAGATTTTTCCAGTGCCATTTTGAATGCCACAAAGACATTGGTGACAAATACCACGACCAACGAAGTGGGAGACCATAACGGGAATCCCGCAAAAAAGTCATTTGACGATGCAACTCCGCCTGACCCGAGCATGGATATTCCCGGTACAATTTTGACCGCCACAAACACAATAACACCCAATACGACCACCAACGTAAACGAAAAAAACAACGAGATACCGACAAAATTGAAATACGACGATGAGGAAGAACCTGTGGTGAAGGTCGTTGTTGTTGATCCGGTTAAGGTCACTGATCAAGAAAACTCAAACACGACAGACTCGTTTCTGAAACCCAGACCGTCTTCCACAACGGTATACCTTCTAGCGGGTCGAAATGCATCGAGCTTGTCGATGTCGAGCAATCAGGTGCTACCAGATCACCTGACCAAATACGATAGTTGGTACTACGGTTACCAATTGGGGTTTGGCATGGAACAATCAATTTCAGACAAATGGACATTAAATTATGCGTTTCGTTACCAAAAGGTGGTGAACCAAAGCACGTTTTCTTCTCAAACAACGTATGACGAAACGGACGCAAACAACCTGGGCCAAAATGATCAGGGTGAAGAGGTATATATTAATCACCTGGACTTCGAATCACCCATTGGAGGCTACTCGGAGTCTTTGCAATTTGAACTAATGAATGCTTCACCATCTCAAGGCGACGACCTGGAGAACATTGCCAACATTACAAATACATTTCGGATTATTCAGTTTGGTCTGGGAACCGATTACTCCATCTATTCGAAGAAGAAGCTAAGGCTGTTTGCTGGATTTGGAATTGGTGTCAACTATGTAGCCGAAATGCAGCAAAACATGGCTCTCGAATTGTACCACAACCAGCAAATGTTGTCTAGCGAGGGTTTTAAGACTTCATCCAAAAATCAACTATCTCCTTATTTTGCTTCTGGTTATTTGGGACTCGGTTTATCGTACTCGTTGAAACCAAAGTGGGTATTAGGTGTACGAGGAAATTATGAAACCGCTTTCCAGTCGCTCAGAAAAGTTGTTGGTCAGGCACAGGTCAAAACACATTTGTCAACCTTTAGAACGTCTGTTTCGTTGGGTTGGCGTTTATAATATTCTTCGTATTTTGTTAAAGAAATCTGATTCGTCGGTTTGCGACCCCTTTTCAATTTAAGGACGTTCTTAATAATTTTTTGTTTGAGGCAACCCTTTTTGAACTCCAGGCATATTCCTCATAAACAGAGAAACTTTTTTTAAGAAACAGAAATTATGACGAACAAAATTAAATTATTCAGCGTGTTGGTGTTAGCGTGTTGTACCGTGCTTATTTCATGTAAGGATGACGACGACGCAGATACCATAGACATGATGGATAACAACAACTCGACACTTACGCTTAATCTGACCGGTTTAGATGACCTGGGTGACGATGCGACGTACGAAGGATGGCTTATTGTGGACGGAAGTCCGGTCTCAACAGGTGTCTTTGATGTAGACGCTTCAGGAACTCCATCTTCCACCACATTTGATGTACTGACCACAGACCTGACCAGTGCGACCACATTTGTATTGACTATTGAGCCTAATCCAGATGCTGACCCAGCACCGAGTAAAGTACACATTCTTGCCGGCGATTTTAGTGGCAATAGTGCGTCTTTAGACATTAGCCATGGTGCGGCTTTGAATAACTCATTCAGCACGGCTGCTGGTAAGTATATTCTGGCTACGCCAACCGACGACGACATGAACAATGAAGAAAGTGGTATTTGGTTCCTGGACAACTCGTCGGGATCTCCCGCAGTTGGACTAACATTACCTATGCTTCCTGATGGATGGGTTTATGAGGGTTGGGCGGTTATTAATGGGACGCCTGTAAGTACAGGAACGTTTAGTAAGGTAGACGAAGCCGATGGTGGAGCTCCTTACAGTGGCACGAAATCTGGCCCTCCATTTCCGGGAGAGGATTTCTTGATGAATGCCCCTGGTGGTTTGACCTTCCCAACAGACGTTCGAGGTGGTAAAGCGGTTATCAGTATTGAACCGGTACCAGACAACAGTCCAATGCCATTTACATTGAAACCACTTGTGGGTGACATTGCTTCTGGTGCGGCCACTCACACGGTATTTGACCTCGGCCCAAACCTGATGTTTCCTACAGGTATGGCCAGTAGATAAGAACCATCGCGATTTAAGGTTGTGATTTTAGAGCAAGCTGCTACACATCGGGATTGGCCCGCATAGGCCAATGACCATTTAACTTTTATTACATAATCATTTTATGATGAAATAGAAAGGTGATCTTAACAGGTCACCTTTTTGTTTCAAATGGAAATCAGGCGATACAACGAAAAACCTGGTGTCAGCATGGTAGACATATGAAGGATGTAACGTTATTATTGCGTTAATTGGAATGTTGGAAACGACTAAAAGGAGGGCGGATGGCAAAGGAAAAACATCGATCTGGATGACTTGGCTACCAACCAAAGAACTCGATGGGCCGCACCGTAGATAGTGGGACTAACCTGGAGCGATTAACCCAATCGTCAATATTTAGAATTATTATCGTAAGGTTAATCGGTATAAGAAAATGATAGCACAAAAAGAATACTGCGATATCGACAAAATAAAAAGTCAGGTTGTTTGTCCTGTAGAACTCGCGCTTAGAATACTAGGTGGAAAATGGAAAGGGTCGATTATGTACCAGTTAAAAGACGGGCCATTGCGTTTTAATGAACTTCGAAACCGCGTTCAGGATGCCGTTGTTGAACCTGCTGACGGAGAAAACTTTTTGTCGAACAAAGTTCTTTCAGCTCATCTTAATTATTTGATGGATTTGGATCTTTTGGTAAACGAAAAGTCTGACCTGAATTCCAGTTACGCGTTGAGCCTCAAAGGAGAGTCGGCCATTCCGATATTAATTGATTTGTTTTATTGGGGCCAGGAAAATTTTTGATCTGTGCACTACAATGAATTGATGAAAAAGAAAAACTT